>DATJWM010000144.1:0-55815 GCA_035501255.1 Mycobacteriales bacterium
TGACGTTGGTGACCGCCTGGTCGACGCGATCGCGGCGCGCCTGCCGAAGCTGCGGATCGGCAACGGCGCAGAGCCCGATACCGACATGGGCCCGCTGATCACCGAGGCCCACCGTGACAGGGTCGCCGGCTACATCGCCGAAGGCGCAGCCTCAGGCGCGACCGTGGTCATCGATGGGCGCGAGGCCGACCTGCCGAGCGAAGGTTTCTTCCTCGGCACCACGTTGCTCGATCACGTCCAGACCGACATGAGCGTCTATCGCGACGAGATCTTCGGGCCGGTCCTGTGCGTCGTACGGGCCGATACCTACGACGAGGCGGTCGCGACGATCAACGCCAACCCCTACGCCAATGGGGTGGCGATCTTCACCCGGGACGGCGGCGCCGCCCGCCGGTTCCAGTTCGAGATCGAGGTCGGGATGGTGGGCGTCAACGTCCCGATTCCGGTGCCGGTGTCGTACTACTCCTTCGGCGGGTGGAAGGCGTCGCTGTTCGGTGACCAGCACATGTACGGCCCGGAGGGCATCAACTTCTACACCCGCGGCAAGGTCGTGACCTCGCGGTGGCCGGACCCCGCGGAGTCGAGCATCGACCTCGGATTCCCGCGCACCCGGTAACCCGGTGTGGTCAACGTCGGTTGATGGGGCACTAGCATCGTCCGATGACCGACCAGCTCGCGGCGCCCGCAGGCGCCGGCCTCACCGGCCAGCAGGTTCGCGACCTCGACCGTCGCCACGTGCTGCATTCCTGGTCCGCCCAGGCGTTGATCGACCCGCTCCCGATCGCCCGGGCCGAAGGGTCCTTCTTCTGGGACTACGACGACACGCGCTATCTCGACTTCTCCTCACAACTGGTCAACGTCAACATCGGTTACCAGCACCCGAAGCTGGTCGCGGCGATCCAGGCGCAAGCGGCGTCACTGTGCACGATTGCGCCGTCTTTCGCCAACGACGCTCGCAGTGAAGCGGCGCGCCTGATCGCGGAGATCGCCCCGGGCGAGCTCAACCAGGTGTTCTTTACCAACGGTGGCGCCGAGGCGGTGGAGAACGCGGTCCGGATGGCTCGCCTGCACACCGGTCGGCACAAGGTGATGGCGGCCTATCGCAGTTATCACGGCGCCACGGCCGGTTCCCTGACGCTGACCGGGGACCCGCGCCGGTGGCCGTCGGAGCCGGGCATCCCCGGGGTCGTTCACTATTGGGGTCCGTACCTCTACCGGTCGGCATTTCACGCCCGCAGCGAGGACGAAGAGCGCGATCGCGCGTTGGCCCATCTTCGCGACCTGATCATGGTCGAAGGACCATCGACCATCGCCGCGTTGCTGTTCGAGACCGTCGTCGGAACGAACGGCATCCTCGTGCCGCCCGATGGATACCTCGCGGGGGTGCGCGAGATCTGCGACGAGTTCGGCATCGTGATGGTCGCCGACGAGGTCATGGCCGGCTTCGGGCGCTGTGGTGAGTGGCTCGCGGTCGACCGGTGGGGGATCACCCCCGACCTGATCACCTTTGCCAAAGGGGTGAACTCCGGCTACGTCCCACTCGGCGGGGTGATCATCTCCGACGAGATCGCCGCGTCGTTCCAGCAGACCGCCTTCCCCGGCGGTCTCACCTACTCCGGCCATCCACTCGCGTGCGGATCCGCGGTCGCCTCGATCGGTATCTTCCGCGAGGAAGGCATCGTCGAGCACGCCCGCCGGATCGGTGTTGAGGTGATCGGCCCGGGCCTTGCCGATCTCGCGGAGCGCCATCCATCGGTCGGGGAGGTGCGTGGCCTCGGGGTCTTCTGGGCGCTCGAGCTCGTCCGGAACCGCGCCACCCGCGAACCGCTCGTTCCGTTCAACGCCGCAGGTCCGGCCGCAGCACCGATGAACGAGTTCGCCGCGGCGTGCAAGCAGAGGGGGCTCTGGCCGTTCACGCACTTCAACCGGACCCACGTCGTGCCGCCGTGCACGGTGACCGCTTCGGAGGTTCGCGACGGTCTCGCGATTCTTGACCAGGCGTTGACGGTCGCGGACGGCTACTCCACCGAGTGATCTCCGTCCTCGCCAGGTGACCGTGGCAGGATGCCTTGGTGAGCGCCGACCACGTCGATGTGCTGATCGTGGGCGCCGGCCTATCCGGCATCGGCGCCGGTCACCAGTTGCACGCTCGCTTTCCCGACAGGACCTACGCGATCCTCGAGAGCCGCAGCGAGCTCGGCGGCACCTGGAGCCTGTTCACTTATCCGGGCGTGCGGTCGGACTCGGACATGTATACGCTCGGGTATCGGTTCCGCCCGTGGACGGACGCGACCGCGATCGCCGGCGGCCCGGCGATCCTTGACTACCTCCGTGACACCGCCCGCGAAGGCGACGTCGAGCGACACATCCGCTACGGCAAGCGAGTCATCCGGGCGAATTGGTCGACACCGGAGTCGATCTGGACAGTCGAGGTCCGCGACATCAACTCCGGCCAGGTGAGCCGGATGACCTGCCGGTTCCTGTTCCTGTGCTGCGGGTACTACGACTACGACGAGCCCTACGCGCCCCAGATTCCGGGCATCGAGGAGTTCAGCGGGCCGGTTGTTCACCCGCAGTTCTGGCCGGCCGACCTCGACTACGCCGGGAAGTCGGTTGTGGTGATCGGCAGTGGGGCCACCGCAGTGACTCTCGTTCCGGCGATGGCGGGCGTCGCGCGACACGTCACGATGCTCCAGCGCTCCCCGACCTACATCGTTGCGATGCCGGGTACGGATCGAACGGCGCAGCGCTTGGGCCGGTGGCTGCCGAAGTCGCGCGTGGCCCAGCTCGTTCGGTGGCGCAACATCGTCCAGATGGTCGCGACCTATCGGCTGAGCCGGAGGTGGCCGTCGGCGATGCGACGGTTGATCCGCAAGTCCCAGGAGCGGTTCCTGCCCGGCACCGACATTGACACCCATCTCACGCCGACCTACCAACCGTGGGATCAGCGCTTGTGTGTCGTACCGAACGGGGACTTGTTCCGGGCCTTGCGGGCGGGCACTGCATCGATCGTCACCGACACCATCGATCAGGTGACCGCCTCGGGCATCGCGCTGTCGTCGGGACAGGAGCTCGAGGCCGACATCATCGTCACGGCGACCGGACTCAACCTGCTCGCGTTCGGCGGCATCGAAGTCCTGGTGGACGGCGCGGAGGTCGTCCTGTCCGAGCACATGTCCTACCGGTCGGTCATGCTCAACGACGTTCCCAACCTCGCCTATGCGATGGGCTACACGAACGCCTCATGGACGCTCAAGATCGACTTGACCTACGACTATCTGTGGCGGTTGTTCGAGCGCATGGATGACGTCGGTGCCACTTGGTGCGTCCCGCGACTGAACGGAGTGACGGTCGGAGACAAACCCTTCCTCGACTTCCAGGCCGGCTACGTTCTCCGGGCGGTCGACCGGTTTCCGAAGGCTGGCGACCGCGCGCCGTGGAAGCTGCGGATGAACTACGTCCTCGACGTCTTTCAGCTCGGGCGGGGGTCGGTTGACGACGGCACCCTGGAGTTTGGCACCGGCGACTCTGGCCGAGGGGCCAGTGACCTAAGGAGAGTGGCATGGCTGTCAGCGTGGGATTCCTCGTCATCGACTCGGCCGACCCGGAGCGGCTCGCGGAGTTCTGGTGCGGGCTGATGGATGTGGAGATTGCCGAGCGCATCGGCGAGGGGCAGTTCGTGGTGCTGAGACCGACTGCCGACGGCCTCACGATCGGGTTCCAGAAGGTCCCCGAACCTAAGACCGGGAAGAATCGCCTGCATCTCGATCTCGTTGTGGATGACCTCGACCACGCGACGGACCGGATCACCGCTCTTGGCGGCGCTTGGTCCGAGCCGAACATGACCCACGAGCTCGAGGGGTTTCTGTGGCGTTGCATGGCTGACGTTGACGGCAACGAGTTCGACATCGACGTCCTGCCGTCATGAGTGCGCGGGCGTGATCAACTCCGGTCCGTTGTTGCGCGCGGAGTTGACCGCGGTCGACACCTCGTAGGCGGCGAGGACCGGCGGCGGCACGGACGCGACCAGATCGCGAACCGTGCCGGGATCGGTCAGGCTCGGGTCCAGCCAGGCGGCGCGCATGTCAGGGGGGATGACGACGGGCGAGCGGTCGTGGATCTCGCCCAGCGCGTCCGTCGCCGTACAGGTCAGCAGCGCATACGTCCACAGCCACCGGTCCGGATCCTCGGCGTCCGATCGCAGCTCGTAGAGCCCGGCGAAGGCCAGGATGCCCTCCCCGTGGAGGTACATCGGAACCTTGCCACCGTCGGTGGCCATCCATTCGTAGTACCCGTCGGCGGGGACCAGGCAACGGCGCTTGCTCGCGGCGGCCTTGAACGCCGGCTTTTCGGTGATCGTTTCCGACCGCGCGTTGATCAGCTTGTTGCCGATCTTGACGTCCTTCGCCCACGACGGCACCAGACCCCAGCGCAGCGTGCGCAGTTGGCGGTCCGGCGTACCGTTCACGATTCGCTCGAGCACCACCCGACCCGGCTGGGTGGGCGCGACGTTCCACGACGGTTCGATCGGCGGGTCGACGACCGAAGCGATCGCGAAGTCTTTGAGTAGGTCGCCGTCGTGACGGGAGTTGGCGTAGCGGCCGCACATGCATCCGTTCTACCCGGATGATCGTCGCTAGGGCCGGACGACTCCGGCGACATGGCTCTCGACCGGTACGACGTTGACGTACTGCCCGGTGTATGGCGCGTTGAGCATCCAGCCCGCACCGAGGTAGATCGCGACGTGGTGGATCACCTCGCGGCGCCCGATCAGGTGCTCGAACAAGATCAGGTCCCCGGGCAGGATGTCCCGCGGCGGGATCCGGCGGGCCTCGTTGTACTGATCTCCGCTGTAGTGGGTGAAGCGACGCCCGGCGTGCGCGTACGCCCACTTGACGAGTCCGGAGCAGTCGAAGGTCCGGGGCCCAGCCGCCGCCCACACGTACGGCTGACCGAGCGCCGCGAGGGCAGTGCGCAGTGCGACCATGCTCACAGTCGGGGATGGCGCATGGCCGAGCGTTGGATCGACGTAAACGCCGTCCGCGTGCTGGAACGGCACCGGCCACGCGCCGCCGTGGGTGCGATGCACTCCGTAACCCGCGGCTCCCTTGTCGGGCACTGCCCGGACGAACGGCGACAACGACAGCGAACCGGTCACGCGACGATGCGCAGGGTGTCTGCGTGGCCGGTGCGCGAGGTGGCGCGGCACCGGTCCCATCAACGCCCGGGTGTCGCGCGGCTTGCGGCTCGGGTCGCGGGCGATGGCGGCGGCGATCAGCGCGTTGTCCGAGGCGAGCAGGACCGCCGCGGGCGAATGCGAGCGGACCGGCGCGGACAGTGCGCCGCTGCCCAGCGCCCGTGCTTGCACCGCCTTGGCGGCGGCGAGCAGCCCGGTGACATCTTCCCGAACCAAGGGTCCAGCGGACCGGACGAGCACGGTCGCCGGTGCCCGAGGACTCCGCACCTGAACGAGCGCGGCCTGAGTCGGGGTTGACGTGACGTAGGCCCCGAAGGCCCGCACGGCGGGCGCGGCCGAAACCCGGACGTCGGAACGGGTCACGGCGCCGATCGAGGCGAAGCGGATCCGAGCCGGGGAACTCGGACAGGTGAACGCGATCCGGGTCTTGATCGCGACTCCCGGCGCGTCGCAGCTCTCGGTCGGGGTCGACGGCTGCGATCCGTTCAGCGGGACCGCGCGATAGTCGACGTGGTCCGGGCCTGAGGCAACCGGCGTGCGACACGCCGCGATCGATGCCGACACCGAGTCGCAGGTGAGGTCGCCGGCCGTGATCGGGGCGCCGCCGAGGCCAGGGTCGAGGGGAGTGATGTCGGTCGGGTCGGTCCAGGGCTGGAACGCCATCGTTTCGGTGGTCGATCCGACGGTCACGACTCCGGTAGGACCGCTGAGCGCCTGAACCTCACCGGAAGCGGCCGCCTCGACCGGCAACGGCGTTCCCCAGGTGGTGAGGTCTCCGTCGTTCGCCTGCACCGACACGCTGGTGCCGTTCGCGTCCACGAGGACCCACCCTCCGGGCGCCGAGCCTTGCCATGCGGCACCCTTGGGCAGGCGCGCCGACCCGGAGGTACGGGCCTGCAGATCCCACCAGCGGACCCGTCGTGCCTGCGCGGTTGAGTACGCCGTGAGCTCCGCGCCGACCAGGGAGAAGCGGTCGGCGTCGACCGAGTCGGGGTCGTGTGGGTTCCAGCCGACCCCGAGGTTGCCCTTTGCGCCGGACTTCGACTGCACATGCAGCGCCCCGTCGGAGTAGTCAGGCCCGGATCGGTCGGTGGGGTAGTCGGCGTACACCAGGTAGCGCGCCGACCCGGCAAGCACGACCAAGGTGTCGGGCGGGTTCGATCCGGAAGCGGTCGCGGGCGAATCGACACCGACCACCGTCGCGGTCAGGGCGGCGGCCAGTAAGGCGACCGTGATTCGACGGGCGATCGAGGCGGAGGTCATGCCCTTATCAACGTCATTTCGGTGGTGTCGGTTGACCGGATCATCGCCCCAGGATGGCCTGGCGGACGGCTGCCCGACGTTGCGGCCTCGCCGCCGGGTCACTGATTTGGCGCTCACGACTCGCGTGCGCGCCGACATACTGGAGCCTCGACCGGGGGGCCGGCAGGAGGGCTCGGTGGCGACGATGCGGCGAGTTCTCGGTCCGCTGAGCGCGGTCGCCCTCGTCGTCCTCCTGGGGCTGACGATCCTCGGCACCCTGGCGATCCGGTCCGAGGTCCGCGGCCAGGAAAACCGCCTGCTCGTTGAGCGCACCCGAGAGGTCAGTCTGATCATGTCGACCGAGATCACCTCGGTCACCGACGAGCTCAACGTTCTCGCCGGGGTGCTGCGCGCGACCGACAACTCGCTGCCGGCGTTCGTGCGGGCCAGCGAGGCGACGGTCGCACAGAGCGGGGGCAGTCAGACCGCCGCCATCGTGCATCACACATCGCGCGGCTACGTCGTCCGAATCGCGAACGGGACCGGTTTGCACCGCGGTCAGCTCATCACCGACCGCAGAGCGGCCGCGTTCAACCGGACGCTGGCCACCCCACGGGTCGTGCCCACCGAGGTGATCGGCAGCGGTGCCGACCGGCTGCTCGGGTTTGCCCTCGGCCCGCCCAAAGCCCCGCCGGGGCAGGTGCTGTATCTCCAGGTTCACCTCGGTCAGGTGGGGCCGAGCCTGCTCGCGTCCTCGACTCCGTTCACCGAGCTGCGATTCGTGGTGTTCGCCGCTCCCCGGCCGAAAGTCGGCGAGATCGTCTCGGCGAACGCGTCGTATCCGCTGCCAGGTGCCGTGCAGACCCTCCGGTTCCGGGTCGGGACCTCGACCTGGACGCTTGTCGCGGCTGCGCGCGAGCCGCTCGTCGGCGGCACGGTAGCGGATGCTCCCTGGATCGCATTCGCGGTCGGGCTTGCTCTCGGCGTTGTGATCACCGCCGTCGTGGAGATCGAGACCCGGCGCCGGCGCAGCGCGGTGACGGCGTACCGGACCGAGCACCAACTGGCGGAGGCGCTTCAGCGCAGCCTGCTGCCCACGCTGCCGACCGTGGGTGGGCTCGAACTGGCCGCGCGCTACCTGCCGGGGTCCGCGGATCAGGAGATCGGCGGGGACTGGTACGACGTGTTCGAGCTCGGCGACGGCCGGGTCGGGATCACGATCGGGGACGTGGTCGGACACGACATCTCGGCAGCGGGGTTGATGTCGCGAGCCCAGACCGCGCTGCGGTCGTACGCGCTGCTGGGGGAGGAGCCGAGGATCGTCCTCGACCGGCTCGACCGCGTCATCGCCACCTTCGGCGACGGGCGGCTCGTCACGGTGTTCTACGGCGTACTCAACCAGGCGGACGGGACCGGTGGTCGCACGTTGACGTTCGCCAACGCTGGCCATCCGGCTCCGCTCACCTACCACCCGGACTCCGGCGTGTCCCAGTTGCAGACCGAGAGCTCGATGCTGCTCGGCGTCGCGATCCCGACCGGTGAGCCGCGCAGTCAGCACGAGGTGCGCCTACCGGTCGGGTCGACCGTGGTGTTGTTCACCGACGGTCTGGTCGAGGTGCCCGGGGTGTCGCTGACCGATCAGTTCGTCCGCCTACGCGAGGTCGCGGCAGCCGGCGCTGCCGACGCGGCGCCGGAGGAGGTTTGTGATCGATTGCTCGAGCGGATGGTGCCGGATCGGTTGCGCGATGACATCGCGCTGTTGGTGGTACGCCTGTCTCCACCGCCCTCGCTTCCCTACCCCCGAGTGGGCGAGGAGCGATCGGTCGGCGCGAACGAGGCGTGACCCGATCAGTAGCCGAATCGGGACCCCTCGCGTTGGGTCGGCCGGGCTCGTGCGATGTTGTCCGGGTGAAGCATTGGGTGACCTATCCGCTGATCAGCCATCCGTATGATCCCCAGTTCATGTCGCGCGACGCGCTGGTCCGGTTCGCCCGTGCGGCGGAGGCGGCCGGCTTCGACGGGATCGGGTTCACCGATCATCCGGCGCCGTCCGACCGGTGGTTGAACAGTGGTGGCCACGACGCGCTCGATCCGTTCGCCGCACTGGCCTTTCTGGCCGCGGTCACCGAGCGCATCCTGTTGATCCCGAACATCATCGTGCTGCCTTATCGCAACCCGTTCGTGGTGGCGAAGGCGATCGCGACCATCGACATGCTCTCGGGGGGGCGGTTCGTGCTCGCGACCGCGACCGGATACCAGCGACCCGAGTACGCGGCGCTCGGGGTGGAGTTCGACAACCGCAACGCACTGTTCGACGAGGCGATCGAGGTGATGCGCGGGATCTGGACCACGGACAACTTCGCCTACGACGGTTCCACCTTCCGGGCGGTCGGTCAGACCGCCAACCCGAAGCCGAGCCGGGTGCCGATCTGGATCGGCGGGAACAGCCAGCGGTCGCGGGAGCGGGTCGCGCAGGTGGGCGACGGATGGTGTCCGTTCCCGGCACCGGCCGCGATGGCAAAGGTGGTCAAGACGCCTGCGTTGGAGACCGTCGAGGACCTCGCCGAGCGGCTCGACGACCTGTGGGTCCGGGTGGCGGAGGCCGGCCGGGATCGGTCATCGATCGACGTGACGTGGGTGAACTCAGCCGGGGGGCATGTGGGCCAGAGCCGCTTCGACGTCGAGGAGCACATCGATGGGCTCGGCCGGCTCGGCGAGCTGGGCGTGACCTGGAACGGCGTGGGTGTGCCGGCCGAGTCGCTCGAGCACGCGCTGGACGCCCTCGCGTTCTACGGCGAGAACGTCATCGCCCGCGCCTGAGGCTCGGTCAACCCGCGGCGGAGCCGAACCAGCGCTCGACTCGGGAGGTGCCGAACGCCGCTTTGTCGGCGACGATCTGGCTCGACGGGCCTTCGATGCTGCCCACGGGTGCGCTCCCGGGCGCGAACGTGACGTCGACCTTGGCGACCGCCCTCTGGCCGAACTCCAGGTAACAGACGCCGTGGCCGTCGTAGGCCGCGTTCGAGGACTCCTGGCGGAGCAGCGCGGCGATCCGGTCCGCCACGATCTTCGCCTGCCCTTCGGCGAACACCCCGGCCTTCGGCGTGCCGACGCTGGCGACGTCACCGATGGCATACACGCCCGGATACGCGGTCTCGAGAGTGAACGGGTCGACCCCGACCCAGCCGTCGGTCGCGAGCCCCGAGGACAGCACGACGTCCGGCGCCCGGTGGACCGGCACTCCGAGGAACAGGTCGTAGGGCAGCTCGGTGTCGTCGCTGAGCAGTGCGACCCGTCGCTCCGGATCCAGGGCTTCGACGAATCGTCCCGGGTGCCAGACGATGCCGCGCTCGGCGAACGTGGTGAGCAGGAGATCGGATGCGGCCGGGGAGGGCGGAATCGGGACCGGGAGGGGCATGACGAGCGAGATCTGCGACCGGTCGAGCAGTCCGCGCTCGGCGAGCAGGTCGTGCACCAGTAGGGCGGCCTCGCTGGGCGCGGGCGGGCACTTGAACGGAAGCGACGTGACCCCGACGATCACTTGCCCGCCGGCAAAGTTGTGCAGGACCTCGCGAAGGGCGAAGGCACCCGGCTCGGTGTAGAACTCGTACCCGCCCTCGAGCAAGCCCGGCGTCGCCGCCGGGTCGAGGTCCGCTCCGAGCGCAACGACGAGGATGTCGGCGTCGAAGTCGCCCGCGTCGGTCTGCACCCGTCGCGCGCTCGGGTCGATCGTGCGAATGGTTGTCGGAACGAATCGCACTCCCGGCTTCACGATGTCGGCGTAGCGGTGGAGCACCGCGTCGGCGGTTGTGCGCCCGAACATCACGTCGAACTTCGAGAAGCCGAAGACGAAGCCTTCGGATCCGTCGATCAACGTCAGGTCGAGCGCGTCGCCGAATAGTTCGGACAGCGTCGCGGTTAGTTCCAGTCCGCCGAAACCGGCGCCCAACACCAGGATTTTCATTGGCTGACCGTATCCCGGCGTCTCTTCCGCCCCGGTCAGCGCATGAAGAGCATCTCCTGGTACGTCGGGAACGGCCACAGGTCGTCGGCGATGACGCCTTCGATCTCGTCGGCTGCCACGCGCACCGCCGCCATTGCCGGAATCAACTCGTCGCGCGCGTGCAGGCCGTGCGCGAGCGGGGTGTCCTCGCCCTCGTGGTCGATCGCGGTCTTCAGCGTCGCCAGCCCGTCCCGCAGGGCGGTGATCGTCTCGGTGAGCGCGAGGAGCTCACTCCGGTCCGCTTCGACGCCGGCGGCGGTGAGGGCGGCTATGTTCGTGGCCAGCTCGGTCTGGTAGCGGATCGCCGCCGGCAGGATGACCGTGGACCCCATCTCGAGGGTGGACCGGGCCTCGACGTTCACGCTGAGGACGTACTGCTCGACTCCGATCTCGAAGCGGCTGTGCATCTCGCGCGGGCTGAATACGGCGTACTTGTCGAACAGTTCGAGCGAGGGTTCGGTGATCAGCTCGGGCAGTGCGTCCATCGTGGTCCGCAGGTTCGGAAGGCCGCGCGCCTCGGCCTCGATCTGCCAGTCCTCGGAATAGCCGTCACCGTTGAAGACGACGCTTCCGTGCACCGTGATGATCTCTTGGAGCAACTCCTGTACCGCGGTGTTGAAGTCGGTGCCGGCGCCGACCGCGGCTTCGAGCTCGGTCGCGATGTAGTCGAACGCCTCGGCGAGGATCGTGTTGATCGTTGTCATCGGACCGGCGATCGACTGCCCGGAGCCGGCGGCGCGGAACTCGAACCGGTTGCCGGTGAAAGCGAAGGGGCTGGTGCGGTTCCGGTCGCCAGGGTCGGTGGGAAGGACCGGGAGGGTGTCGACGCCGATCATCAGCGTCCCCTTCTCCTTCGACGACGTCGCGCCCCCCTTGGCGACCTGGTCGAAGACGTCGGTGAGCTGGTCACCGAGGAAGATCGAGATGATCGCCGGGGGTGCCTCGTTCGCGCCGAGCCGGTGGTCGTTGGCGGCGGACGCGACGGAGGCGCGCAGCAGGCCGCCGTAGCTGTGCACCGCGCGGATGACGGCGCCGCAGAAGACGAGGAACTGCGCGTTCTCGTGCGGTGTGTCGCCCGGAAGAAGCAGGTTGCCTTCTGTGCCGTTGCCGACCGAGAAGTTCACGTGCTTGCCCGAGCCATTGATCCCGGCGAACGGCTTCTCGTGGAACAGGCATTCCATGCCGTGCCGGTTGGCGACCTTCTTCATAGTCGTCATCAGCAGCTGTTGGTGGTCGGCGGCGACGTTCGACCGCTCGAACACCGGGGCGATCTCGAACTGCCCGGGCGCGACCTCGTTGTGGCGGGTCTTGGCCGGGATGCCGAGCTTGAACAGCTCCCGCTCGGCGTCGAACATGCACGCCAGGACACGGTCGGGGATCGCGCCGAAGTAGTGGTCGTCGAACTCCTGACCCTTCGGCGGCTTGGCGCCGAACAGCGTCCGACCCGAGTTGAGCAGGTCAGGGCGGGCCAGGAAGAAGCTGCGGTCGATCAGGAAGTACTCCTGCTCGGCGCCGGCGAACGACACGACCGCGTCGGGATCGTCATGGCCGAACAGCTTCAGGATCCGCTCGGCGTGGCGCGCCATTGCCTGCTGGGAGCGCAGCAGCGGTGTCTTGTGGTCCAGCGCCTCACCGGTCATCGAGATGAAGACGGTGGGGATGCACAGCGTGTTGCCGTTCGGGTTCTCCAGGATGTACGCCGGGCTGGTCACGTCCCACCCGGTGTAGCCGCGGGCCTCGAAGGTGGACCGCAGACCGCCGTTGGGGAAACTCGACGCGTCGGGCTCGCCCTGGATGAGCGCCTTGCCGGCGAACTCGGCGAGTGCCGTGCCGTCCCCGACGGGGTCGAGGAAGCTGTCGTGCTTTTCCGCCGTGAGGCCGGTCAGCGGGTAGAACACGTGCGCGTAATGCGTGGCCCCCTTCTTCATC
Source organism: Mycobacteriales bacterium (assembly GCA_035501255.1). GTDB lineage: Bacteria > Actinomycetota > Actinomycetes > JAFAQI01 > JAFAQI01 > JAFAZI01. The sequence goes on from DATJWM010000144.1 coordinate 12,372, forward strand.
GCCCAGTCCTTCATCGCGATCGCTACCGCGTCCGCGACCGTCGGGTCGAGAGGCTTGGAATGCTCGATCGTTGCCATCACCGACTTGTAGATGGCCTTGGGCAGGACCTTCTGCATGACGGTCGGGCTGAAGACGTTCTCGGCGAAGATCTCGCCGGGCTCCTCGTCGAGGGAGAAGGTGGAGGTGGGTGGCTCATGCATCCGAACGGTGCTGATGGCCTGGACGCGTGCGCTGTTTCCACCCATGCGGGGCTCCTTGGCGTGAGGGGTTCACGGCAGACGGTAGGAGGCGTTTGTTTCAGCCAGATCAATCCGCCGCGGTGGCAGTCGGGATTTGCGAAACGTGCCTGACATCTGGTGCCGATATGCCAGGGGGATGAGTGGTGACCCCGCAATGAGCGGGCGGCAACGATGACCGGCACGCACGACGGGATCGATCCGTCGCGCGACACCTTGCAGAAGGCGCTTCGGATCAATCTGGATCCGCGCTGGTACGGCACGGTCGCCGAGATCGGTGCCGGGCAGGAGGTCGCGCGCTGGTTCTTCCGGGCGGGTGGCGCGGCCGGCACGGTGGCGAAGACGATGTCGGCGTACGACATGGAGGTCAGCGACGCCGTCTACGGCAAGTCCGAGCGCTACGTGTCCCTCGGACGCCTTCAGGCGATGCTGTCTCACGAGTTCGACCTGAACACTGCCCGACTTGGCGTCAGTCGGGGCGACAGCACGGCATTCTTTGCCTTCGCCGACACCGTGGTCGCGCGCAGCTACTCGGGGGGCAACGAGTGCCACGGCTGGATGGGGGTCCGCTTTCAGGCCCACCCCTTGGATGAGCCGAGCCAGATCGTGCTGCACGTGCGGATGCTCGACGACGACGCCAAGCTTCAGCAGGAGGCCCTCGGTATCGTCGGGATCAACCTCTTGCACGCCGCCTTCTTCGAGCACCACGAGCCCGAGCAGGCGATCGCCAGCCTGCTCGACCAGCTCGGCACCGGCCGGATCGAGATCGACATGATCGACTTCGAGGGGATCGAGTTCCGTCGGGTCGACAACCGGCTGATGGCCCTGCGCCTGGTGCAACTTGGGCTGTCCGGGGTTGCGATGTTCGGTTCGGACGGCGGAGTTCTGCAGCCGAGCGAGACGCTTCGCAAGCGACCGATCCTGGTCGAGCGCGGCAGCTTCCGGCCGCCGACCGTGGTCAACATCGACATGCTCGAGTGCGCGGTAGAGAAGTTCAGCCGGGATCCGGCCGTCGAGGGCAAAGAGATCCTGACCCTGACCGAGCTGACGATGCGCAACCTGCTGGCCGGCGGCAACGACGTCGACCGGCGCGATTTCCTCGCCCGGGCGGACCTGCTGTCCGCCTGCGGGATGACGGTGATGATCTCCGACTACGTGGACTACCACCGGCTCGCGGCGTATCTCGGCGAACGAACGACGGAGCGGATCGGCATGGTCATGGGGGTCCCGAGCCTCGTCGACCTGTTCGACGAGTCCAAGCATCTCCATCTCCCGGGCGGAATTCTGGAAGGTTTCGGGCGCCTGTTCAAAAATGACCTGCGGTTGTTCGTCTACCCGATGCGCCGGAGCGAGGACGGCACGGTCGTGACCGCGGGAGACCTGTCAGTGACCGACGAGCTCCAGCCGTTGTATGACTACCTGAGCCGTCGCGGGAGTTTCGTCCCGCTCGATAACTACACGCCCGCGTTCCTTCCGATCCTTAGCCGTGACGTCCTCCGGCGGATCGCGGAGGGTGACGAGGAGTGGAAGTCGATGGTGCCGCCCGAGGTCGCCGAAGTGATTATGCGCCGGTCGTTCTTCGGCTACCGCGAGCTCGTCAGTCAGTAGCGACGGCGGCGCCGCCACGCTGCTTGGCGCGGACGAGCGCGGCGTCGGCCGTGACGAACGCCTCACGCAACGCGTGTTGTCCTTCACCGATCCGGCTGATCCCGACCGAGACGTCGGCGTCGTAGGGGTGCAGGACCTTGGCGGCGCGCTCCCGGATGGCGGTGACTCGAAGCCGGGCGCGTTCCTCGGACATCGGCGGGAGGAGCAAGGCGAACTGGTCGCCGCCGGTACGGAACACCGCCTCCCACCCGAGTGGAGGTGCCGACAGCTCGGCGGCGACCGCTTGAAGGGCTCGGTCGCCGCCGACGTGGCCGTACGCATCGTTGATGCACTTGAATCGGTCGATGTCCACCGCTGCCACCCAGCCGATCGGGCGGTCGGCCCCGCGCCGGTCGTCGAGCAGCTCGTCCCAGCGCATCCGGTTGGCGACCGTCGTGAGCGCGTCGCGGTAGACCATCTCCTGGAGCTGACCGAGACGGTCGAGCGCGGCCAGGCGGCTGCCCGCATGCAGGCACAACAGCTCGACGGCCTCGACCGTGTCGCTTTCGACGTTCGCGGCGACCCGACTGACCGCGCATAGCAGTCCGATCAACCGGTCCCCGTCGCGCAGGGGAGCGAGGAGCATCGCGAATGCACCGCGCTCCCGCAACATCTGGGTCGGGCCGAAGCCGAGGTCGAGCGCGCCGCCTCCCGAGTAGCAGGAGGTGAAGTCGGCGGACAGGTCGTGCAGCGAGCGCACCTCGTTGGCCTGCAGCGTGGTGAGCCACGACGCGTCCGGGCCGATGTCGGCCAGCAACTCAAGCCGGTCGCCGTCGAGGATCCACACGGCCGCGGACTCCAGATGTGTGACGGCCACGGTTGACTCGACCGTGCGCTCCGCGACCTGGTTCGACGAGGCTCCCGAGGCAACCCACGGTGCGCGCCGCCCCAGCTCGTACAACGCCGAGTTGTGTCGATCGGTGTGGCCGATCTGCCCAAGCCGGGCGGACAGGATCGCAGCCGCCCCTCGAACGTTCGCGATGTCGACCTCGGTCATCGCGACGACCGTGTCGACGTTCAACACCCCGGTGACGTCCCCGTCGGTGCGGAGCGGGATCGCCAGTTCGCTCACGACGCCAGGCAACGCGGCCCGGTACCGCGGGTCCACCGTCACATTGGGCACGAGGATCTCTGCCTGCGCCTGGTAGCACGCGCCGGTGATTCCGACGCCGGGTGGCATCCCGTCCTGGACGAGCCATTGGCCGCGGCGGGACAGGCAGCGCAGGACGCCGCTGCGTTCGATGTAGATCGACGGCAGCATGCGGCCGTCCCGGGCGAGATAGCGGGTGATGATGTCCGCCGCGTCCTGCGGGTGGGTGGTGCGATCGACCGCGATGCGCAGGTCAGCGAGGTCGGTGTCGACCTCGTGCCGCGGGTGGCGCGCCGGGCTGGCCGGGATCGCCCACGGTGAGTCGGGTCGGCTGAGGAGGTATCCCTGCACGATGTCGATGCCGAGATTGCGCAGTACGTCGAGTTCCGCCCCGGTCTCGACTCCCTCAGCGATCGTCGTGGCATGCAGGCCGCGCGAGAACGCCACGAGGGCGTCGACCAGGGAGCGTTGCTGCCGGCTGTAGTGGATCCCGGCGATCAGCGACCGATCGATCTTGACGAACGCGGGGGAGAGTCGCAGAACGTGAGCCATGCTCGCGTACCCCGCGCCGACGTCGTCGATCGCGAGCAGGGTTCCGGCGGCGAGCCACGGCTGCAGTCGGGCCAGCAACCGGGTGTAGTCACCGACCGGCTCGTGCTCGGTGAGCTCGAGCACGTGGGGTGGCAAGGCGGATCGAATCGCATCGAAGCGGGCATCCTGCAGGACGGTGTGGCCGACGTTGAGGAAGAGGAGTGCGCCGTCGGGCGGTGACCCGTGGGCGGCGGCGGCGGCGAGGCAGGCAAGTTCCACGTCGACCCGCAGACCCAGGTGGTCGGCTTCGGCCAGCCAGCGGTCGGGACTGCGCCGTGGGTCTGCGGTCGCGCGGGACAGTGCCTCGTAGCCGACGACGCGGCCATCGGTAACCCGGACGAGCGGTTGGAAGACCGGAGTAATGCCACCGGGTTCAAGAAGTGATCGGATGAACGACGGATCCACGGCGGCGTCGTGGGCGGCGGCCGTAGTCGTCACTGTGATCCGATCGGCAGGCCGGGGCACGTGGTGAAGTCAACGGGCCGCTCAATTCGAAGTCGGTTCACCGCCCGGCGAGGTCGCGGTCCGCCGGTGGGCTCGGTTCGGACCGCTCCGCCGCTGACCGCAGCGGAGCGGTCCGGGACCAGCGGACCCCGCTCAGGTCGGTGAACGCACGACTCGCGGTCGCCGTCTCCATGGCCGCGATGAACCGGGCTCCGTCGATGCGTTGGATCACGGCGTCCGAGACCGCCGTCACCGTCGCGGTCCGCGGCACCTGGTGGATCAGGCCGAGCTCACCGACGTACCCGGGGGCGGTGACCGGCGGCAGCTCGCGGGAGACGCCACGCTCGTCGGTGACATGCACCGCGAGCGTGCCCTCCGCCAGGATGTAAAGCGTCTCGGCCGGATCGCCCTGTCGGATGATGACGGCGCCGGCTTCGACGACCTCACGCTGAGCATCGGCCGCCAACCCCTCCAGAGTGGTCCGGCTGGCGCTGGTGAACAGGTCCAGCTCGGCCAGCAGGTCGACGATGGGGGCGAGTTCGCGCACGCGAGCGGCGGTTTCGCGGTCGCTGCGCAGCAGCATCGGCAATCCGATCAGGGCCGCTACCGGGAAGAACACCCCGATCGCGATCAGCGTGGCGTCGAGGCCGGCCGCCGCGAACACTGCAGCGGTCAGGAAGCTCGCGGCCGCCGTCGCCGCGAGCACGGCGGCGTCGAACACGCCGAGGACACGGCTCAACACGCCACGGTCCAAATCGCGCTGAAGCGCCGTGATCGCGAGCACATCGACGATGATCATGCCGATCCCGGAAACCGCCTGGAGAGCGAAGGCGACCGCCGGATCGTGGGTGAGAATCGTGAGCGGGAACGGGATCGCCTGCAAGGTGATGCTGGCCACGATGATCGGGGCCAGTCGCGTGGACTCGCTGAGTTTGTTGGCGATCCCGGCGGCGATGACGCCGCCGAGGGCGGCACCGGCGAGCAGGTAGCTATAGCCGCCGGCGCCGGTGCCGAGGTGGATCGACAGCGGCGCGTAGATGACCGTGGCCGCGCCGTACACCGCGGAGTCGAGGGCACAGAAGATCACCAGCACGAAGGCGACATGCGCTGCTCGCAGTGCGCGGACCCCGTCGATCCACTGAGCCAGCATCCGGCCACCGGGCTCTGCCGAACCCGTCGAGCGCACCTTCAGACGCGAAACCAGCACCGCCGCGACGAGGAAGCTCGCGGCGTTGATCGCGACCCCGAGAACGTGCGCGCCGAGGAGCAACAGCAGCCCGCCGAACGCCGGACCGAGAACGATCGTGATGCTCTCCAGCGTCGTGTACACCCCGTTGGCCGCAGCAAGTTCGGACTCCCGCACGATCTCGGGCGTGAGCGCTCCCGAGGCCGGCCGGTACGGCGCGGTGGTGACCGCGGTGGCGATACTGAGACCGATCAGCAGCCAGATCGGTCCATCCAGGCCGACCACCACGGCAATCCCGATCATGACGACCGCGGAGGCCAACGCGGAGACGATCATCACTCGGGTGCGTTCGACCCGATCGGCGATGACGCCCGCGTAGCCGCTGACCAGGAGGCCGGTGATCCATCGGGTGGCGGCGAGGGCTGCGATGGCGAACGTGGATCCCGTCCGCTGGAAGATCACGACCAGGATCACGACGCTGTAGGACCACGATCCGATCTGGTCGATCAGGAACGAAACCACCAAGAGTCGGAAGTCGCGGTGCTTGAGCACGCTGCGAAAGCGATCGGTGCTCGAGCCGGCCATCTGCGGAAGAGTAGGGCTTGCGTCCCGACCCTGTCGGTCGGGTCCGGGCCAACGGACTGACCATTCGTCATGGTTTGGGGATATTTGGTGGGTTTTGTAGGGTGAAAGATCGGTGAAGCACCCCGGAAGAGTTGGGGACGGCTGGCCAGCGACAGTGCACGGTCATTAGGGTGCAGCCACGAGCAGCACTGCGCCGTGTTCGCCCAGACCGGTGTACCTGCTCCTCGGGGAGGACTCTTCCGATGGCGCGTCGTGCCTGGATTGCGATCGGCTCAACTCTGTGTGGTGTGGTCCTGGTGGGTGGTTTCGCCGCCCCCGCGAGCGCGTCGACCTCGACCCTCGTCAACGAGTCGTTCACCGGGGCAACGACGTCCTCGCCGAACTGGACCTTGCCGACCGCGTCATCGTCGGGCACCAACGATGCCTGTCTGACCGCGTCGTCGAACACCAGTGGCACCCCGGTGCCGGGTTGCTCGGGACCGATCGGCGCTGAGAGCGGCTTGCAGCTGACGACGGCGGACACCTTCCAAGAGGGCGGCGTCTCTTACACCTCGAGCGTGCCCTCCTCGCTCGGCCTCGACGCGACCTTCACGACCTACCAGTACGCCGGAACCCCGACCGGTGCCGACGGAATCGTGTTCTACCTCGCGGCCTCGAGTCCGACCGACGCGTCCTCGTCGCCCGTCACGCTAGGTGGCAACGGCGGCGCCCTCGGCTACGCACCGCGCCCGGATGGCGCGGACGGACTGACCCACGGGTACCTCGGCGTCGGCCTTGACGTCTACGGCAACTACGTCAACGCCGATTACTCGGGCAGCGGATGCTCCGACATGGGCTCGCTCGTGCCGGAGAACGTGACCGTGCGCGGCCCCGGCAACGGATCCGCCGGCTACTGCATCCAGAGCACCCAGACCGTCACCCAGGGTGCGCTCGACTCCGACAGCCCGGTGGCCGTCCCGGTCGAGGTGGCAGTGAACCCGACCGGTGGCGACCTGACAACCGCGAGCGGGGTGACGGTGCCGGCCCACGACTACGTGGTCGTCGTCACCCCGACCGGCGACTCCTCGCCGATCGTCGAGACGGGTGCGCTGCCGAGCGCCGCCGGATTCGTGCCGGACTCCAGTTGGGTGGACTCCAACGGCGTCCCGCTCCAGCTGAGCTTCGGCTGGTCGGCGGCGACCGGCGCGTCGACGGACTACCACACCGTGTCGAACGCCAACGTCACCACGTTGAACGGCAACCCGCCGGCGCTCGGGGTCACGCTGAGCGACAACAGCGGCGGATCCGCGCACGTCGGCCAGACCGTGACCTATGCGGCGACGACGTCCGTGTCCAACGCCGACGAGACCCGGCCGATCACCCTGACCGACACCTTCCCGAGCCAGCTCACCCCGCTGTCCGCAGGCCTGGGCGGCACGGGGTCGGGCACGACCTGGTCATGCGGAGTGAGCGGCCAGACGGTCACCTGCACTCACCCGGCGGCCCCGCAGGGCACCCTCGATCCGGTCAACATGCCGGTCACGGTGGCGGCTGCCGGCGCGAACGTGGCCGACACGGTGGTCGTCGGCTCCCCAGACGCGACCCAGGGCAGCGCGACCGACACCCAGACCTACACGCCGCGGCCGACCGCGACCGCGCTCGCCTTCACCGGTCAGCCGGTGAACACCCAGGTCAACACCACCATGAAGAACGCCGATAACACGACCACGCATGTGCAGGTGTCGGCCGAGGTGGGTTCCGGCGGTGCGGTCGATCCGTACTACACCGGCGCTGTGACGTTGGCGTTCTCGCCGGGTACGGCGGGAAACCCGCAGTTTGTGGTCAACGGCAGCCCGACGTCGTCGATCACGGTCAACGCGGTCAATGGGGTGGCGGACTTCTCGCCGATCATCGTCAACACCGTCGGCTTCCAGTACACCCTCCAGGCGACGGCGTCCGGACTCACCAGTGCCACCAGTAACCCGTTCGACGTCAACAGCGTTCAGACGGCGTGCCCGTCCGGGCAGAGTTGCACGACGCCACCGGTAACCGACTCCAGCGGTGACACGGCCGTCATCCAGGCCCAGGCGGGTTCCGGATCGACGACGATCACCGCGTCGTTCGGCGGCAACGTCGCGCCGGTCCACCCTTGCACCGGAAGCGCCTCGAGCGTGCTGACGTTCAGTGGCGACCGGCAGAAGCTGATTACCGAGACGTTCCCGACGAACCTCCCGGTGCTGCTGTTCTGCTACGGCCAACCGACACCATTCACCGACATCACGCTGCACAAGACGACTTACTACAACTCGACGAACAAGGAGTACGAGGGTCTGCTGCCGCCGTGCCTACTGGTCCCGAGCGGCCAGCCGTGCTTCAAGGTGCCGACGTTCCCCGTCTTTGTGCCGGGCACGCTGCGGCCCGTGATCGACCCCACCACGAAGAAGCTCGAGGAGACGGTCGTGATCTACAGCGGTGCGGCCGATCCGAAGACTATGCACTGACGTGCACGGCTCCCCGCGCGGTGCGCGGGGACGGCACGTGGTCGGCCGGCGCCGTCAGGTCGATGACGATGCCGAGCCGGCGCTGCAAGGGCATGATCTCCTCGATGAGCGCGAGGTCGATCGGGCGGCGTTGCGGGTGGGTGCGGGCCGCCATCGCGGCGACCGTGAACGCTAGCTCGTGCCCGGCGTGGAGATGGCGGGCGACCGCGAGGGCCTCGTCGAAGGCGAGGTCGGCCTCGTCGTGATGTCCCAATGCGTCCTCGGAGCCCCCGATCACCCGGAGCAGCAACGGGGTCTGGACCGGCTGGTCCGACAGCCGCCGGGCGGCAGTCAGGGTCTCGCGCGCGAGTTCGGCCGCGGCCGCTGGCCGGCCGCGAAGTAGCAGGCTCTCAGCGCGGTAGGCGTCCGCATCGATGACCTCGCCCTTCGCGCCGTGAGCGACGAAGCTGGCACGAGCCAGATCCAGTTGGGTGTCGGCCTCCTCGAAGCGACCCTGCTTGGCGAGCGCGCGACCGAGTAGCGCGCGCCCGAACGCGACGTCGTTGTCCGATCCCGAGGCCCGCCATACCCGGATGGCCTGCTCCAGGGCCGATTCCGCCTCTGCCACCCTGCCTTGGTCGAGCCGGATCTCGGCGATGTTGGCGTTGGTGAGCGCGACGTTGGGCAGGTCGCCGAGCCGCGCGACGAGCTCCCGCGCCTTGACGTAGGAGTCGACGGCGTCGTCCCAGGCGCCGGCGCGGTAGTCGCGGTAGCCGATCTGGGTGAGCACCCGCGCTTGTCCCGCAAGGTCGCCGGCGATCTGCTGGAGACGCAGCGCTCGCTTCGACCGGGAACCGTCGACCTCGACGCCGAGGTCGGTGTCGATGACGTCGAGGTAGACGAGCGCGTCGGCGATCGCGCGGCCATCGCGTCGCTCGTCGCCGCCGTCAGCGACCGTGGCATAGGTCGTGCGCGACGCCGCGAGCCGCCCTTGGCGGAACTGGGTGATCGCGACCCCGAGCCCGACCTCGAGTCGAAGTGACGCGGCCTCCTCGCCCGGGACTCCGGTGAGCACGGAGGTGACCCGGCGCAACCGACGCAGCGCGAGCGCATATGCGGCTCGCTGGGTTGCCGTTCGGGCCCGCTTGAGACCGATCCGCGCCACCAGCAGCGGTTTGTCGGGGAGCAGCCGGCAAGCGGCGACATAGGACTTGTCGCTGTCGAGGTACTCGCCCAGCCGCATCTGCGCGTCCCCGAGCCCGGTGAGCAGATCGGCGCGCTTGCTGGGGTCGACGTTCGGCAGTCGGGCGGCCGCGGCGAGGGCGCGGTCGTAGAGCAGGATGGCCTCGGCATTGGCGAAGGCGTCGCGCGCGCGGTTCGCGGCCGCTGTCGCGAGCGGGAGGGCCCGGGCGTAATCCCCGGCTCGCGAATAGTGAAGGGACAGGACCGTGGCGCGCTCGTGGTCCTCGGCGGGGTAGCGCTCGGTCAGCAACTCGGCCATCCGGGCATGCAGGGCCGCCCGGCGGCGGAACGGGAGTCCCTCGTAGGCGGTGTCCCGGATGACCGCCTGGCGGAACTTCAGCTCGATCCCGTCCACCGCGAGGAACTCTGCGAGCCCGTCGATCACCGGGTCGACGTCCGCGTCCGGGTTGTCGAGCAGCCGGCGCAGCAACGGTCGTTCGATGCCGAGACCGGCGACCGAGGCCGCTCGCAGCACGTCACGTGCGCGAGGGGTCAAGCTGTCGATGCGGGCGGCGACCACTGTCTCGATCGAATCCGGAAGGTCGGCGCTGTCGGCCACGCCGTGCGCGGTGGCTGCGAGCTGTCGCAGGAACAGCGGGTTACCACCGCTTCGCGCGACAACAGCCTCGGCCAGGTGCGGGGACAGAGGGTGGTCGTCGGTGTCGCTGTGCACCAGGACGAGCGCGGCGTCGGGCCCGAGCGGACCGACGTCGATCTGGCGCGAGGTCGGCGGTTGCGGCTCGGTCCAGGCGGTGCGGTCGGCGAGTACGACGATCCACGGGAGGCCGGCGACGTTGTGCGCGAGATAGCGCAGCAGCGCCGCCGACGCCTCGTCGGCGAACTGCATGTCGTCGACCGCGATGACGGTCGGCTGCCCGTGCGCGTTGCGAAGGACGTCGAGGACGAGCTGCTGGGTGCGATCTGCCCGGAACTCGGGCGCGATGTCGCCCGTGAGTGCGGTGTCTTCGATCGTCGCGCCGAAGATGGGTGCGAGCAGCGGAACCCAGTCGAGAAGATCGGGCGCCAGGCGGTGGCACCAGGCGGTGAGGCCGGCCTCAACCGACACCGCGTCCGTGTCGTCCAGGTCGAGCGCAGCGCGCAGCACCGGACGGAACAACGCGTACGGCGACGATGCGCGGTAGAGCTCGGCGGTCGTCTGGAGCACCGCCATCCCCGTGGCGCGAGAGATCAGTTCGGTGAGCAGACGGGTCTTGCCGATCCCGACCGGCCCGACCAGATCGATGTGCGTGCCGTGTCCGGTGAGCGCGCGCTCGATGGCGGCGTCGAGAAGGTCGAGCTCGTCGGTTCGTCCGGCCAGAGGCAGGTCGCGGCCGGCCTCCCGATGCGCGAGCGGTTGCCCGACCGACCGGACGACGACCGGCGCGGTCTTGCCCTTCACCATGAAGGGGGGAATCTCGCCGAGCTCGAACTGGGTCCGAGAGCCTTCGACGACTGTCGGCAACGCCCAGATCTCTCCGGGCGGGGTCTTGCCCATGATCCGAGCGGCGAGGTTGACCACGTCACCCTTGACCGAGTACGACCGACGGCGGGGCGGGCCAACCGCGCCGCTGAACACCCGACCCGCGGTCACCCCGGCCCGCAACGACAGCGGCCCGGGGTCGTCAAGCACCTGGCGCAGCGTGCACAGCATCGCCTCGTCCGGATCCTCGAGCCCCCGGGGCGCGCCGGCGACGAGCATGAACTTGCCGCCGTCGGGGGAGATGTCCGTCTCGTGGAACGAGACGCCGTTGCGGTGGCAGGCTTCCTGAGCCACCTCGACCAGGTGCTTGAGCGCCTGATCGACGACTTCTGCCCCGTGGGCGGACTCCAACTCCTGCATACCGGAGAACTCGAGAAAGGCAACGGCCACCTGGCGGTGCTCGCCGCTACCGCCGCCGCTGGTGAGGTGGGCGGCGACGAGCTCGGGGATCAGGCCGGTGACCTCACCGCTCGGAGGCGGGGCCTGCTGGCTGGGAAGCGCGACCTGCGGCGCCTGAACGAGCAGGATTCCGTCACCTTTGCGCTCGCCGCGGCACTCGGGTGCCAGTAGGGCCGCGGTTTGCGGGCTGAGGAGGATCTCGCCCGCCTCGGCGGTCGCCTCGAGCCGGGCGGTGACGGTGGCGGCAGCCCCGGTGATCAGCAGCTCGCGGTGCCGGTGGCCCAGGAAATGGAACCCGAACCGGCCGGTGTGCACGCCGACCGACATGCGCAGCCGAACGCGACCGACCGAGGTGTCGAGGACTCCGACGTGCCGCATCCTTGACCGCATGGCCGCGCTGGCGGCGCACGCGAGTGCGGCGTGGTCGGGGGCGTTGAACCCGAGGAGCAGGGCGTCGCCGCCCCACTTCACCAGCCATCCGCCGTGGTCGTAGGCCGCGTTCAGCAGCTCGCTGAGCACCAGGTCGAGGTGGTCGGACATCTCCTCGGCGCCGCTGCGGCCGCGCCGGGCGAGCCGCTCGGTCAGGCGGGTGAAACCGGAGATATCGGCGAAGACCAGCGTCCCCTGCAGCTCGCGCGCCAGTTCCGCCGGGCGGTCCCGGTGCCAGGCGCGGGCGAGTTCGGACACGTACGGGCCGAGATCGACCTCGCCGGCAGGGCGGTCGTCGAGGGTGGGCAGGGTCACGGCGTGGAGTCCTTGGGCGGGGAGGGGAATCCTCCCATGGGGGGACGACGCGCGCCGAATGAACGCGAACAGATGAACGTCAGGTGGACGGTCCGTGAACGCCTCCTGTGCCGTTCGCAGACCTCGCGGCCGCCGTGCAAGGCTCGCCGACATGACGCAGATCGACGCCGTGGACCTTGCCTCGGTCGAGCTGTTCGCGAACCTGGACGAGGAGGGCCGGGCGATCGTCGCGAACTGGCTCGAGACGATCGAGGTGCCGGTTGGCTGGGAGCTCACCCATCAGGGGCAGGCCGGGTACGTCTTCTACGTGCTGCGCGAGGGGACGGCCGAGGTCCGGGTCGACGGCGCCACGGTCCGGGTGCTCTCGCCCGGCGATTACTTCGGCGAGCTGTCGATGTTGGGGGACGGCACGCAGACGGCCACCGTGGTGGTCACCTCACCGTCGATCGTGTGGTCGATGTTCGGCACCCGGTTCCGGGAGCTTCAGCGCGACCATCCGGACATCGCCGCGGTGATCGAGCGGACCGCCGCGGAGCGCCAGGCCGGCTAGCTGAGCGCGATCTCCTCGGCCGCTGTGGCTGATCGCCAGCAGGCGGTCCGCGCGCCGAGATCGAGCAGGATGTGCGCCGGGACGTGCCCGGGTTGGTGGCCCGGATTGAAGATCCAGGTGTCGCCGAGATGCTGTGCCCAGCCGCCACCGTCGACGAACGGCGCCTGGTGGATGTGTCCGGCAAGGACGATCGCCGGGTTGAACACGGGAAGCCACTCGGTGAGCGCCTCATCGCCGTACTCACGCCGGCCGTCCCACGCGAGGGGTGACCCGGTCGGTGGAGCGTGGTAGATCCACACCCAGTCCCGCTTTGGCCGGGCCGCGTCGACGGCCAGTCGGTCGGCGAGTGAGGCTCGTCCCTGCGGGCCGTCCCACCAGGGGCAGACCGTGATCAGCGTGCCGTCGACCAGCACCGACTCGGCGTCGGTGTGGACGGTGGGCGAGGCCGTTCGCGACAGCCAACGGGCGGCTTTCTCCCCGGCACTGTCACGCGAGTCGAGGTCGTGATTGCCGGAGGCGACCAGGACCTCGGTGCGCGCGCCCAAGGCTGCCAGCTGGGCGGTGACGGCGTGGATCTGTGCACCGACCGGCACCGCGGACCTGATGTCGAGCAGGTCGCCGGCGATCACGACCGCGTCGATCGCGAGGTCGCGGTCGACCGCCGCCGCGAGCAGCCAATCGAACTGGGGCAGGCGATAGTGCAGGTCCGACACCACGAGGAGTTTCATCCGCAATCGCCGCTCAGTACGGCGCCTGGATTTCGCGGTCGGAGCCGGGGTCCGGCGGCGCATCCTGGTGATGGATCAGTGACTCGAGCACGACGTCGACCATGCCGAGATGGTCATCCCGGCCGGAGTACTGCTGGCGGACATCGACCAGGTAGCGCGTGAGGGCGTCGAGACGCTGGGCGAGGGTGGTGGCCACGGCCAGCGCCACCGCCGGTTGCGAGGTGAGGAACTCCTCCGGATGATCGGTAAACCGGAACCGGCAGTCGACCCGGGCGGTGACCGTGGCGGTGGCCGGCGCGTCGAGCAGGGCTTCGAGCTCGCCGAAGATGGCGCCGGCCTGGTCGATCGTGGCGACGGGAACCCCCGCCCGGGTCACCTCGACGGAGCCGCTGACGAGCACATGCAGGCACCCTTGACGCTCGCCCTCGACGATCACGGCATCGCCCGCGGTGTAGGTCTGCTCCGGCAGGTCGGCGGACGCGGTCAGGATGGCGTCTTTCATCCTCGCCTCCCCGTGTGGTGCCCCGATCCGGACGTGGCAGGTGAGTATGTCAGGTGGGTGTGAAACGGTCGACGTCGTGGCCCCGCTGGAAATGACCCCGAACCTACACGTGCCCGCGAACCGTTGACTTCGTCGACGACCTTCCCCGCGACGAGAACGGCAAGCTCGACGAGCGCCTGCTTCCTCAGCGGTACTGGGAGGGTCGCGACCCGCTCGTGATCCGAAGCCGCAAGCCCGGCGGCTCCGAGGAGACTCGCGCGGCTAGTTCGTGGTGCCGACCGAGTCCGCCGAGCGGCTCGCAGCGATCGCACGAATCGCGGCGTCCACCCCGGGGATCCGGCGCAGGCTGGCGAACTCGTGCGCGCTCGCGACCAGTGCCGTGACGGGTTCGAGCGCAGTGACGCTCGCGCTGCGTTCGCTCATGTCGAGCAGCGCCATCTCGCCGACGAGGTCGCCGGGTCCAACCGTGGCGATGTCTTCGCCGTGCTTGGTGACCTTCGCGGTGCCCGTGATCATGATGAAGACCTGGAGACCGAAGTTTCCTTCGACGCAGAGCATGTCCCCGGCCTTGAAGGTCACGGGGGTGAGCAGCGAGTCGGCTTGCTCGAGTTCCTTTTTGTGCAGGTTCGCGAAGACCGGGAGCTTGCGGAGATCGTCCGAAGGTTGTCTGGACATCTGGCCTCGGTTCCTTTGCCTCTGCGTCGTGTGGGCGTCCGTGGGCGCAGTTGTACCACCGATCGCTCGGTCCCGGAAGATGAACTTTGCCTAGTCAGGTTTGCGGGCCAGGTATCCCACGACGTTGAGTTCCGCCCGAAGGGGTAGGTCGGTGCGGCGATAGTCGTTCGCGCGTCCGATCGCATCCGCGAGGAACGCCTCCTCGCCGACGTTCTGGATCGCCTCGTACGCCGGACCGGTGGCCGCCAAGCCTCGCGCGTAGGTCTCGGGATCGGGGGACTCCCAGGCGAACGGGATGTCGACACGGCGAATGTCGACGAAACCGAGGGAGTCCAGGAGGCTTTCGCCGGCTCCGGGGCGACCGAGCGCCACCATCGAGGCCTGGTTTTCGACCTTGGGTGTTTCGGCGAGGGTGAACGGTGCCAATGCCCAGATGCCGGGTGACACCTTCAGGTGTCCCCAGACGGTGAGCCCGACGCGACCTCCAGGGGCGAGCACCCGGTGGATCTCGCGGACTGCGTCCGGGGTGGTGCCCCAAACGCCGCGAAAACTGGTGACGACGTCGAATGCCTCCGCCTCCCACGGAAGGTCGTGCATGTCGCCCACCTGGATGTCGGCGTTCGGGCTGCGATCACGGGCGATGGCGATCAACCGAGGAGAGGCATCGATCCCCGCGCAGACGGCGCCGCGCAGCGCGGCCAACTCGAGCGCGAGGCCCGAGCCGCAGGCGACGTCGAGCAATCGGTCGCCGGCGTCGATTCCGAGGTGATGGTGCAGGGCAACGTACTCCCGGCAGTTGCTGGGTTCGCTGAGCGTCGCGAAGTCCACGGCCTTTCGGCCCCAGCCTTCGTCGACTTGCTGCCAGTCCTTCGGTGGGGACATGGTGACCTCCCGACCTCGTCGGCGTCTGGCGTCGCCAAGCAACGCGAACGCACCTGCGAGGGACCCTACTGGTCCCTCCGGCAGGGCGCCATCGGTGCGAACGAGGACGCCCGGTCGAGCGGAGCGGCTATCGATGCCGGCTTCGCTCGACGGGTGCTCAGCTCGTCGTTGCCGGAGTGGACGGGATCACGTCCTCCGTTGCGAAACCGCGAGAGAAAGCGGTGACGTCGTTCTTGCCCGGGCCTTTCTTCGACAGGCAGTTCGGCGTTCTCAAGGCCTTGTTGAAGTCCTTGGAATTCAGGTCCGACGCGATCCGCACCATCCGTCGTACCGAGCCCTTGGGGCAGGACGGCACGTTCATCGACAGGACGTGCACTTTTGCGCTCCCGGCGAGCAGGTCCGCTCGCTTGTGCTTGACCCACCGGCGTACGAACGGCAGAGCCGCCTTGAAGTGGATCGTGTTGCCGAGGCCTGCGCTGACGGCGATTGCCGGGATCCCACGAGCGACGGCGGCGCGAGCGGCACCGACCGTTCCGGAGATGTCGATCGCCGGTCCGAGGTTCTGCCCGGCGTTGATGCCCGACACCACAACGTCCGGGTGCAGGTGCAGGTCGTCGAGCGCCGCGCGGATGGTGTCGGCTGGGTAGCCGTGCACGGCGTACGCCGGGTGACCGCCCAGCGTCTTGCCCTTAGTGATCTTCAACTTGCCCTTCTTGGTGCGGCCCCCGGTACCGCTCTGGTTCTTGGCGGGGGCGACGACGAACACTCGCACGTTCGGAAGCTTTGCGAGGGCAGTGGTGACCGTGGCGATCCCCGGTGCGCGGTAGCCGTCGTCGTTGGTCACGAGGACCTTCAGTGTCGGTGTCGAGTCCGCGGCGAGACGGTGGGTCGAGGTCGCCGACGCCGCCTCACCCGCTCCGACCATCAGTGGAAGGACTGCGGCTGCGGCGAGTACCGCGGCGGCTCGTGACGCGCGCATTCTGACTCCCTTGTCAGGGTCGACACCTTGTCGGTGCTGGAGGAGGGCAACGAACTCAGTCGAGAAGTATGTCACGGTTTGATGGACGACATGGCGGTATCGTGGGATTGACCTGACCGAGCGTCGGAGCGGGCGTCTAGGCGCGCGGCTGGGAGACCGCGGGTCGCTCCCGAAGCGCCTCGACGAGCGATTCTCGGGCGCGGAAGACCCGGGAGCGGACGGTCCCGATCGGGCACCCGATCACAGTGGAGGCCTCGTCGTAGGACAGCCCGATCAGCTGGGTCAGGACGAAGGCCTCACGACGGTCGGTGTCGAGATCCGCGATCGCCGACTCGATCGTGACTCTTTCAGCGTGATCGCGACACACCGGAGGGTCGACGAACAGCCCGATGGTCTCGACCTCGCGCGCTCGCCGTCGCCGCCGAATCTCGTCGATGCAGGTGTGCCGGGCGATGCTGAGCAGCCAGGCCGAGGCAGGGGCCTCACCGCGGTAGCGGGGGAGTGCCTCGATCGCTTTGAGGTAGGTCTGCTGGGTGAGGTCATCGGCACTCGCCGGGTCGACGAGCGACGCGCAGAAGCGGCGGATGTCGGGAAGCGTGACCATGACGAATTCGTCGATCGCACTGCGCTCGCCGCCGCGAGCCCGCAGCGCGAGGTTGGTGATGTCCCGCACGTGAGCAGACCCTAGAGTCCGGCCGGCCGGCCGCAGGCGCGGGGGTCCTGGTCGGGAACCAGCGCCCTCCTTGGAACGACATCTGGGGTATGAGGTGCATCAACGCGCGCGAGTCCCTATCCGCGCGGCTCGACGGGGAGGTCATCCCCATCTCCGAGCCAGCGGTCGACCACCATCTGGCCGGCTGCACAGACTGCCAGGAGTGGTTACGGGCGGCCGAGGCGCTGACCCGTCAGGTGCGGATCGCCCCGGCGCCCGATCTGGATCTCCTTGCCGAGAAGGTCCTCGCAGCGATCGACGACCACGCCGCGCCGGACGGTCGTGAGCGGCGAGCCGTCCGGCTTGCGCTCTGTCTCGTTGCGCTCGCCCAACTCGCGATCACGATACCGATTCTGATCCTCGGCCACGATCGCGAGGCGCCCTTGCATGTCACCCACGAGATGGGTGCGTGGGACGCGGCACTCGCAATCGGACTGCTGCTCGCCGCACGTCGACCGTCGCGGGCAGAGGGGATGAGTGCAATCGTTGGAGTGGGAGCGCTCCTGCTGGTCACGACCGCGTGCATCGATCTTGTTGCCGGTCGTACGAGCGTCACCGACGAGACACCTCACTTGCTCTGTGTTGCGGGCTGGTTGCTGCTGCATCGGCTCGCAGTGTTGGAGCGATCGCGGCCGCGAGCGCCGCTTCCGGCCGCCCAGCAACCGACCCGGCCCGCGGTGGGCGCCGAGCGGGACACCGGGTCCCGGACTCCCGATCCACACGACGGAGACCACGCCGCGCAGGTGTCGGCGTGAGGAGTTCGCGGCTTGCTTGCCTGCTCGCCGCCGTTTGCGTTCTCGGTTTGGTCGGCTGCTCGTCGGCGTCGCGTCCGCTGGCGGAACTCAGTGGCACCGGGAACCCCGCCGCGTTGCGCGGAGATGTGCTGAACCCGCCGACCGTTGCGGCCGCGATCGACCTGCCGAGCGATCTCGGTGGGAGGTACGACCTCGCCAGGAGCACGCACGATCGCATCACCCTCGTGTACTTCGGGTACACCCATTGCCCCGACGTCTGTCCGACGATCATGGCGGACACTGCGCAGGCGTTGCGCGAGTCCAGTCCGACCGTGCGTTCGAAGGTCACGGTCGTGTTCGTTACGGTCGATCCGAAGCGCGACACGATGCCCGTGTTGCGACGTTGGCTGGCCCACTTCAACCCGGCGTTCGTCGGTTTGCGCGGAACCATCGCACAGGTGATCGAGGCACAGCGAACACTCGACGTGCCGGTCAGCAAAGTCACGCCGCGTAGCAAGAACGGCTACACCGTCCAGCATTCGGCGGAATTACTCGCATTCACGCCGGACGGCAAGGCACACGTGCTGTACACGGACGGACCGACGATGATCTCGGATCTTCGTCACGACCTCGCGATCCTCGCTTCGGACAAGTCGTACGGCGCGTGAGGACGATGGCCGTACGGAAGCTGATCGGATGCCTGTCGGCGGCGATCGCGTTGGCTGGTTGCGCGGGTAACGCCTCGAGTGGGTCGAGTGTCGACCGAGTGGCGCCGCTGTCGATCACGGGCGGCCGGGCGAGTTTAGGGCAGCTGGTCATCACCCGCGCATACATCCCCGACCCTGCGACCCCCGCTCTCGCGGCGGCGTTCTTTACCGTCACGAACACCGGGCCGGCAGACCGGCTGATGTCCGTCTCCACCTCGGAGTTCCGCTCGTCGGTTCTCAACCGCTACGTCACCGCGACCGATGGTGCTGAATCGATGGTTCCGGTGGGAGCCGGCCTAACGATCCCGGCACACGGTCGCCTGGTGTTGCACCCCGGAGGGGACCACGTCATGCTGGCGCACCCGCGAAGCCCGCTCCGCCAGGGAACGACCGCGCGGTTGAGGCTGCAGTTCTCGCGCGCTGGCAGCGTCACGATGGTCGTGCCGGTCGTTGCCGACACCGGGCTGCCGGGCTCGAGCGGTGGCGATATGTCCGGCATGGATATGTCGGGCATGAACATGTCGGGCGGCGGCGGGTGACGGTCGTAGCGGCAGCACGGCGTGCGGTCGTTGTCGTGGGTGTCTGCGGAGCCATCCTCACCGGTGCTGCCCTGCCGGCGTCCGCCCACTCCCTGGGGCCTGGTGTGGCCGCGATGAACTACCGCACCCGCCTGCTCGCTGTTCAACCGGCAATTCCGGGGGTGGGATTTTCCGTCGTCGACGATGGTTTGCACGTCATCGCCAGGAACTCGACCGCCACGCCTCTCGTCATCGACGGGTATGCAGGTGAGCCGTATTTGATGATCGACCGGCGCGGCAGCTGGGAGAACATGCGCTCTCCGTCCACCTACCTGAACCGGACCTTCACGCCGGGGGCGGTCCCGCCGCTGGCCAATGCGCACGCGACTCCTGACTGGCATCGGTTGGGCGGCGCCGACTGGGTTCGCTGGCACGACCACAGGCTGCATTGGATGGCGGCACAACCGCCCGCGCAAGTCCGGCAAAACCCCAGCCGCTCCAACCTGATCAGCCTTTGGCGAATCGACGCCCACTACGGGCCGCGTCCGGTCGAGGTCACCGGGTCGCTTGCGTGGGTGCCCGGTCAATCACCGACCCGATGGGTGGCGTTGCTCGCGCTTGCCGCTGTGGCCACCGCGCTGG
Organism: Mycobacteriales bacterium; assembly: GCA_035501255.1. Classification (GTDB taxonomy): domain Bacteria; phylum Actinomycetota; class Actinomycetes; order JAFAQI01; family JAFAQI01; genus JAFAZI01. The sequence continues at coordinate 32,104 of DATJWM010000144.1, forward strand.
CGATGCGTCGGTCCCGGGGTGGGGCGGTGGCCCGGGTGGTCCTTGCAGTCCTGGTTCTGATCGACGTCGTTCGCAGCGTCGGCCTCGTGGCCGGACGCGGGGGAACGCTGGGGGACCGGCTAGCCGCCATGCCGTGGCGAGGCGCCCCGGAACTCCTCGTGTGGGCGGCGGTGGCGGGCGCGGTTGCTCTGGGCGGCCGACGTCGCACCCTGGTGAACTACGTTGCCTGCTTCTCGGGGACCGCTGTGCTTGTGCTCGATGGCGCAGTCAGCCTGCCAGCGTTGTGGCGGTCCCAACTTCTCGCGTGGCACCCGTGGTGGCTGGAGCGGGCCTTGATCGCTGCCACGGTTGGGATCGCCATCGGAGTGATCGCGGGCGGTCTTGTGGCGTTGCTCGTCCGATGGTCCGGTCCTGCGCCGCGCCGGAACCTGCGTGCGGCTCTTGCGGCCGGTACCGCATTGTTGATCTCGGGTTGCGCGGGCGGTGGCGCAGATCACGGATCGTCGGTTCAACTCACGACGGCGCAGGTCAGCGGGTTGGGCCCGGTGCTCACCGACCAATCCGGTCAGGTTCTGTACATGTTCGTGCCCGATCGGCGGCGTGCCGTGACCTGCGGCGAACTGTGTCAGGGCACCTGGCCGCCGTTGACGGCCGCAACCGGTCGACAGGTGCTCGCCTCGGGCGCGGCGAAGCAAGGCCTGATCGGGCGGGTGCCGAATCCCGCCGGCGGTGCGCCGGTGGTCACTTACCGCGGTTGGCCGCTCTACACCTATGTCGGCGATGTGACGAGCGGAACGGCAACCGGGCAGGGCGTGGACCTCAACGGGGGCCTGTGGTTCGCGCTCGCTCCGGACGGTTCGGTCGTCAAGCAGGCCTACGAGTCATGATCGAATTCGAGGCGGGCCCGCCGGTCACTCACCAGCCTTCCACGCCTACCATCAGCTGACAGGAGATGCGATGCCTGGAATGACGATGGACGCAATGCCGCCACGCTTGACCTTCGGTCGCCTGTTCACCGAGTGGTCGTTGCACCCGTGGTCCGCGTCGATCCTGGCTGCACTCGCGATCGGTTATCTCGTCGGGGTCTGGGCGGCGCGCCGGCACGGCGAACCGGTCCGCGCGCGATACGTCGTGAGCTGGTTGGCCGGGGTCGGCGTACTCGTCGTGGCTACTCAGGGCAGCCCGGCGGTGTACGACGACGCCCTGTTCTGGATGCACATGGTCGCGCATCTCATGTTGATCATGGTCGCGCCGGTTCTCCTGGTTGCCGCGCGACCGCTGGATCTCATCATCGCGGCGACCCCACCCGCGCAGCAAGGTCACGCTCGAGCCGTGATGTCGGGGCGGGTCGTGTCGGCCCTCACCCATCCGTCGGTCGGCCTGGCGCTCTACGCCGCCCTGATCGTCGGAACCCATCTGACCGGGTTCATGAACACGATGATGATGCACCCGTGGCTCCACGGCGCTGAGGTCGCGATGTACGTCGTCGCCGGCGTGTTGTTCATGCTGCCTTTGCTCGGCAGCCAGCCGATTCGATGGCAGCTCGCGGCGCCGCTCCAAATGGCGATCCTCGTGATCGCCATGCCGGTTGACACGTTCACCGGTGTTGTCCTCGGCCAGGCTGCCCGGTATCCGTGGCCGATGATGGCGGCGGTCCATCCGGCCTGGGCGCCGAGCGCGCTCACCGACCTTCATCTGGGCGGGGCGGTGATGTGGATCGGCGGCGACGCCATCATGGCAGTGCTGCTCGTCTTGGCCGGCCTGCGCTGGGCGCGGCGCGCATCGGAGGGGGACGGATCGGAGCTCGGTGGTTGGTTGGAGGCAGCCCGCCTCAACTACCAGCGTGACCTCGTATCCGCCCGGACCAATCCTGCCGACGCAGGGTTTACCGAAGCCGACGGTGACGACGCGCTCGCGGCGTACAACGCGTATCTGGCGAGGCTGAACGCCGACCGGGGCTGAGCAGTCGGCTCAGTGCGCGGCAAACGAGGTCGTGAACTGGACGGCGTTGATCGGCGAGGTTTGAACCTCGAACGTCAGTTGCCATGCGCCCGCGACTGGGAACGCGGCAGACGCGGTCGCCCGGTTGCTCCCCCGCACCGTCGCGAATTCGACCGGCAGCGAGAAGATGTTGCGTGCCGGCAGGTCGAGTGACCCGGATGCGGAGGTCAACGGCTGCGGGTGACGCGTGCTCGTGAACGTCGTCAAGGTGATCGTGTCCGGACCCACCCGGCCCGGGGATACCTCAACATCGACCACCAACCCATCCGCCGTCAGCGTGCGATGGACGGTGTCGTCGACGGCCTCCTTTGCGGGCAGCGTGTTGACGAGCACGCTCGTAAGAAGAAGGACGACGACTCCGATTTCGAGCTCGAGGAAGACGCTCTGCGTCAGATGCGCACGGATGACCCGCCGACGGAGCGGAAGATCTGACATCCCCGGCGGAGAGGATGAGGCCGACCGAAGCGACCACCGAGCGAAGGCGCCCAGTCCGATCAGCGCGACCAAGCCGAGGAACTTCGCGCTCACCAGCCGTCCGTAGGAGGTCGTGACGAGCGCTGTCCAGGACAAGCCCACCTCCCGCCAGGCCTGAAAGAGGCCGGTGAGGAGGATGAGGCCGACACAGACCAGCGCGAGTCGGGAGAACCGCGGAAGGATGTCGAAGAGGTCTTCGTCGCTTGCTCTGCGGAGCAAGCAGGTTGCGATGACGAGTAGGCCGCCCAACCAGGCGACGGCCGCGAGCACGTGCAGCGATTCGCTCACGACGGACAGCGCCACATTGGCGCCAACGCCGCCATGCCCGGCTTCCGCGTATGTCACCGGAAGGGCGAGGATCACCACTCCAACGAACCATTGCGCCGCCCGCACACCGCGCAGCCACAGAGCGGTAGCGATGGCCGCGAGTACCCACAGCGCGAACCGGATCGCGATCACCCGGCCGAAGTGACTGGTCGCAACGCCGTCCAGCAGGCTGCTGTCGACCACATGCGCCAATGCGGCGCCCTGTGAGTACGGCGCCTGGATCAAGAAGGTGCCAGCCGTGGCCACAATGCCGAGGGCGATGCCAGCGGCGATCATGCGGCGTTGTCGCCGTACCTTCGCGCCTGCCGGCCACAGCAGCAGGAAGATCAGGCCGCCCGGTCCGGCCACGAGCGCGAGGTAGCCGAGAAAGCGCATCGTGCCGAGGGCGATGCCGGTCGACTTGTGGCCTCCTCCGAGACCTGCGAGTCGACCGGTGACCTTGCTGGGGTGTCCGATCGAGAACGTGAAGCCTCCCGAGACCGGGTGGCTGTCGGCCGAGATCACCCGCCAGGTGACGGTGTATGTGCCGTCCTTGAGATGCGGGGGGAGTCGGACGCCGACGGTAGCGCCCTGTCCGGTGATGTGACCGCCGTCTCCCTCGTCGACCCGATGCAACTTGTCGTCGAACACCTGGATGTCTTCGCTGTCGACCCCAACGTCCTCGCCGAAGGTGAGGGTGACCTGGCTCGGTTGGCGAGCCAGAACGGCGCCGTTTGCCGGCGAGGTGTGTTCGAGCACGGCATGGGCGGACGCTGCGCTGGACCCGGCGATGACAAGCCCACCGCTGAGCACGGCTACCGCAAGGAAACGGCCGCCTCGATGCCGGCGCGTGCGGGGCGATCGTCGGCGCACGCCTGCCGGTCTACTGAGCGCGGCGACGGAATCCAAGGACCGCCACGCCGACCGCGATGACCGCGATGACCAGCGCCGCGATCGCGACCCCGAGGCTCGCGCCGCTGTTCGAAGACGAGGTCGTGCTCTGAGCCGTGGATGCGGCCGCCGGGCTCGGGCTCGCCGCGGAGGCAGGTTCGAGGTGCAGCACCGGAGCAGGGTGTTCGGGCTCATCTGCGCCTGGGGCCTGGATCTCGATCCATTTCACGACGTCGCCGTTGCTGTACGTCTGCAGCGCGCGGAACGTAACCGCTGGCGCATCGGGAAGCTGGCCTGCGGTGACCACGAAGTCGTCTGCCTCCCCGGGCTGTAGCCCGCTGGAGACGCTGTTCGCGGTCCAGGTGACCTCGGACACCGCTTCGGTGATGGGGCCATCGTCAGTGGTGACGGGGTGGGCGAGTTTGGATGTCTTTGTCGTGAAGTGCCAACCTGGGTGCGGTTCAACCAGGACGTCCAGCAGCGGGTCGTTCGTAGGGAAGTAGACCTGAAGTTTGATGGTGGCAGCCTTGCTCTCCTCATTCGGCGTGCGAAACATCACCGCGGCGTCGCTCGCGCCCTGAACGGGCTGGTCCGTGTGTACGGTCACATGGGCGGAGGCGGGGATCGCGGTGAGCAGCACAAGCCCCCCGGCAGCGAGAACAACCCCGGCGGTTCGGCTCGAGAACTTCTTCACCTGCACACCTCTCGCGGTGGAATGGATCCGTTGCATTAGGAGTCGTCGGAGGGCGCGGAAAGTTCCCCGCCGGGCTGGTAGTGCTGCCCGGAACGCCGTTGTGTGCCGCACCCGGTTGTTGATCGTCCGGCTCAGGTGCTCGGGACCAGTCGAGAGGTTTGCGCGGGAAGGTCAGCGTAGGTGACGATTCCCGGGCGGGCCGCGACGACCGCGGGGATGGCGTTCACGACCGGCATGGCGGTGATCACCGATCCGATCGCGAGCATGTCCTGCATGCTCATCGACGTGAAGTCCTGCGGAAGGACCTCCGCGCGGACGTTCACCTGAGGGTGACCGCGCACCTCGATCTGGTAGGCCATCGCGATCTCCCAGGCCGGGTCGAGACTCGGCGAGACCGTCCAGCGCACGTTGGCTTCGATGACGTCTGTGCCGCGGTGGACGCCGAACCACTTCGCGTCGATCCCGGCCACCGTGCCCGCCTTGACGTCCCGGCCGGGTACGTCGAGGTCGGTCGTCGCGTGCGCGAACTCGACGTCGCAGCGTACGTCGTTGATCTCGATGCCCAGCAGGTCGGCGATCGCCTCGACCGAGTCGCCGAACGGGGCGGTGGCCTTGACCACGTCCTCGGCATGCCCGGGGTCGCCGGCGGGTCGGCCCCAACCGAGCTCGTCCTGGTTGGCGTCGGCGGCCCACAGGCCGATGTCGAAGGACTCGAGGACGCGGACGTAGTTGACCTCGCGGCACACGCCGGAGGCGACCGCGGCGAGGTAGTCGGCGAAACCGGGATTGACCCCGCTGCCGAACATGCTCGCCCCGCCCGCCAGCGCGGCCCGGTTGAGGGTGTCGCGGGCCTCCTCGCCGTACGCTCGGCCGGTCAGGAACGAGGCGGTCGTCAAGACGTTAATCCCGGCGCGGAGCAGGGTCGAGAGGTGCTCGACGTCGGGGTGCAGCGGCATATAGAGGACACAGTCCGGTGCCAGCGCGATGATCTCGTCGATGTCGCCCGTGGCCGTCACGCCGATTGTGCGATCGAGCCCCGCGAGCTCGCCGACGTCCTTGCCGACCTTGTCCTTGCTGTAGGCGTACAGGCCCACGAGCTCGAGGTCGGGGCGTTCGAGGACCGACCTCAGGGCTTGCCGGGCGACGTTGCCGGTCGTCCATTGCACGACCCGGATCGGTCGGGTAGCTGGGTTCGGCATCGGTCTCCCTCAACCCCGGTCGGCTCGTTCGAGCGACCGGCGGCGATGCTATCGCCAGGCTGGCGGCGAGCCGTCAGCAGGCAACCCGGAGGACGGCCGCTCCGGTAACGCCGTCGTGAGCCAGGTCGCGAAGGGCCCGGTTGGCCTCCGCGAGCGGGTACGGCGCGGTCGTCACGTCGAGCGCCATCCGCGCCGCCAGCGCGAGGAACTCCTCCCCGTCGCGGCGGGTATTTGCCGTGACGCTGCGCACCCGGCGCTCCTGGAAGAGGTGCTGTTGGTAGTTCAGGGTCGGGATGTCGCTGAGATGGATGCCGGCGATGGCCAGGGTGCCGCCGCGATCGAGGGCGGACAAACAGGCGGGGACGATGTCGCCGGCCGGCGCGAACAGGATGGCCGAGTCCAACGGCTCCGGAGGAGGCGCCGTAGCGCTGCCGACCGAGTCGGCGCCGAGGTCGTCGGCCAGGTCTCGCGCTGCCGGCGAGCGGGTCATCACGTGCACCCGGGCTCCCAGGTGGAGCGCGACCTGGGCGGTGAGGTGCGCGGAGGCGCCGAAGCCGTAGATGCCGAGACGGCCACCGGGAGGCAGGTCGGCCAGCCGCAGCGCGCGATAGCCGATGATGCCGGCGCACAGCAGCGGAGCCGCGGTGGTGTCGTCGAAGACGTCGGGGATCGCGTAGGCGTAGTCCTCGTCGACGACGGCGTATTCGGCGTACCCGCCGTCGCTGTCCCACCCGGTGAACTGCGGGTCGACGCACAAGTTTTCCTGGCCGCGCCGACACCATCGGCACCGCCCGCAGGTGTGGCGCAGCCAGGCGATCCCGACCCGGTCGCCGATCGCGAAGCGGTCTGCTCCATCGCCCAGGCGGTCGACCGTGCCGACGACCTCGTGCCCCGGAACGACGCCCTGCCGCTTGGGAGCGAGGTCGCCCTCGGCGAGGTGCAGGTCGGTGCGGCACACGCCGCACACCGAGACCGCAACCCGGACCTGGCCGGAACCCGGGGTCGGGTCGGCGAGCGAGCGTTCGACCAGCGGGTGCGCGTCGATCGGTCCCGGCACATCGACCGTCCACGCCTTCACGACACCCAGCGTGGACGATGGCGGCGGATTTCGGAAGCGTCGGCCGCCGCCGGTCTCCGGCCGGGCGACCTGCCGGGGGTAGCCCGTCATCGACTCGGTGCTCTACACGCCGCTGCCGAGTCTGAAGATCGTCTCGACGAAGTTGGGGTCGGGGCGGCGTCGCTCGGAGGAACTTCAGCGTCCAGTCCGATCGCACCCCGTAGGTGTCGATGCCGTGCGTGATCGTGGACAGCCCTCGACCCGCGCGGGCGGAGCAACGTCACGGAATCCACCGAATCGCGCCGAAGGCGCCGATACGTTGAGTCGATGTCACGCCCGGCCTGGACGACCCCCCCGTGGACGCGGGCGCCGTTCCTGCTCCGGCGTGAGCCGAGCGCGGCAGTGGCCATCGCCGTCTCCGCCACCTTGCTCGGTCTCGCCTGTGCGGCGCTCCCGCTCTACCTGGTCTCGGCCGCGTCGGCGTCGGTCGCCCTGCAGGCCAAGGACGTGTGTCCCGCCCAACTCGGTGACGACGCCTCGGGCAGCGGTCCGGTCCGTGGTGTCCCCGCAGCGCTCGGCTCGCTCGGCAGCACCGCCGATCGCACCCTCGCGCGCGCCGGAGCGGGCCGGCGCGGGCTCGCGCCCGCGGTCGTGACGATGTCGCGATCGGGGCTGGTGCTCAGCCGGCCGGGGATCCCGGCATCGCCGGTGCAACTCGCGACGAGCACCGGCGGCCTCGACCACGTCGCCGTCGTGTCCAGCGCGGGTGGCACCGGCGTGTGGCTGTCCGACGACGTCGCATCGGCGTTCCGGGTGCGACCCGGTCAGGAAGTCTCGCTCGCCGGCGGTGGCCCGGCCACGCGAGTTCGGGTCGCGGGCATCTACCGCGACCTGGTGGGGACGTCGCTTCCGGAATTCTGGTGCACCCAGACGGCGATCTTCGGGCTGCCGGACTCCAACGCCCCTCCGCCGCCGGTCGTGCTCACCGACCGGGCGACGTTTCTGCGCGCACTGAGCGCGACGGGCGTCCGGACGGTGACTTACCTGGACTTCCAGCGATTCTTCACCGGTCACAGCACCTTGCCGCAGGCCCGCCGGGTGGCGGCCGGTGCCACCGCGTTCACCCGGGCGGTGGGTGAGGCGACGATCCGGGGTCCGGAGGCGCCCCCGACCGGCCACCGGTCCGCCGGCGGGTTCACGCTCGCCGCCTCGCCGCCGGTTCGGCTGACCGCGCTGGTCAGCGACGCCGCCGCGGTCGAGAACTCGCTGCGGGGCAGCGTCGCGCCTGTGTCCGTCGCGGCCGTGATCATCGCGGCGCTGCTCGTCGGTCTCGCCGGTTCCTATTGGGTGGACCGGCGCCGGATCGAGCTCGGTCTGCTCAGCGTGCGCGGCGTCGGACCCGTCGCGCTGGGAGTCAAGGGGGCGCTCGAGTCCGTCGTACCCGTGGTGCTGGGCGTCCTGTTGGGCTGGGGCCTGTCGCTGGTCGTCGTGCCGTGGCTCGGGCCCAGCCGGCTGCTGACCTCAACCGCGCGCCTGGAGGCCCTTGGCCTGTCGGCGATCGGTGCCGCCGTCGGACTGCTCTTGGTCGCGGGGGTTGCCGCCGCCCGCTCGCGCGGGTTGCTCGAGCGACCGGTCGGTCACCGGGCGCCGCGGTGGACGCGCATCCCGTTCGAGCTGGTCGGTCTCGCCGGCGCGCTGTGGGCGTGGCGCTCGCTGGGACAGGTCGGAGTGCAGCCGGCGGGGAACGCGGTCAGCCACGTGCCGGCGTCGTTCCTGGTCTTTCCGTTGCTGTTCGTCCTGAGTCTCGCGATCTTCGCCGGACGAGTGCTGGCCGCAGTTCTGGGCAGTGGGCTGCCGAACAAGGTGACGCGAGAGTCGCCGCCCGCCGTCTGGCTGGCGGTACGCCGGCTCAGTGGCGGGCCACAGATAGCGGCGTTGCTCATGCTCTCGGCGACCGCCTCGCTCGCCATCTTGATGTACTCCTCCGCCCTGACCCGCTCACAACAGTCGACGCTTTATGCGAAGGCGGAGGTGTTCGTGGGATCGGACGTGTCCGCTCAAATTGCCGGTCCGGTCCGTGTCCCGCCGGAGCTCGCTCGGTCCGCGACGATCGTCACGACCTCGACCGCGGGCAATGTCGGACCCGCCACGGTGAAGATCCTTGCGGTGAACCCACGGACCTTCGCGCAGGGCGCGTACTGGAACTCGGCGTTGTCCGACCACTCGCTTGCGGACCTGCTCCGGCGTCTGTCCGACGCGCGCGGCGACGCCCACAATCTTCCGGTCATCGAGTCCGGCAGTGCGGTCGGGCTGCCCGGCGGCTTGAGCTTCGTGGCGGCTCCGCAAGCCGGCACGGTGAACCTTCACGTGGTCGCGACCACGCCGACGTTCCCCGGACAGAACGGCACCGGGCCGTTGCTGGTCACGACCCAGGCGGACTTCGCCCGGATCCCGATCGTGGCGACGACCGTCTTGTGGTCGCACGGCACGGAACCCGCCGTGCTCAACGATCTGGCCCGGGCAGGCGACGTCGTCCCGGTCGTCGTCTCGCGTCACGACGTCGTCGGCGCGACCGCGTTCGCCGCGATTGCGTGGACGTTCGCCTACCTCCAGTCACTCGGCGTGCTCGCGGGGCTCGCGACCGCGGGTGGGCTCCTGCTGTTCCTCTCCACCCGCGCCCGGGCGCGGGGCTTGGCCTACGTGCTGGCGCGACGGATGGGCCTGAGTCGGGCCGCGCACGCGCGGTCCCTCGCCCTCGAGGTGGCGGTGATGCTCGGGCTCGGCGGCCTCGCGGGAGCGGCGGTGGGCTGGCTCGCCGTGGAGTTGGCTGCCCGCCATCTCAACGAACTGCCCGATCTCGCGCCGCCCCCGTTGCTGGTCGCGCCCTTCGCGGTTCTGGCAGGAGCGACCGCAGCGATCGCGGTGACCTGGCTCGTCGCGGTCGCCTGGGCTCAGCACGCCGCCGATCGGGCTCGACCCGCCGAGCTGTTGCGGCTCGATGCCTGAGCCCGAGATCGCGGCGTCGGTGCGCGCGGTCGACAAGTCCTACGCCAGCGGTAGCGGCGAGGTCGTGGCGCTGCACGACGTGTCCTTCGACGTACCAGCCGGCCGGACCTTGGCGGTCTTCGGGCCGTCGGGCTCCGGCAAGTCGACCCTGCTACGCATCCTCGCCGCCGTCGATCGGCCCGACCACGGCAGCGTGCGGGTGGGTGACGTGGAGATCAGCAGCTGCTCACAGCGCCGCCGGCGCGCGGTACGCCGGCGGGAGATCGCCTATGTCTTGCAGGACCCGAGCCACAACCTCGTGCCCTATCTCGACTCGGTGGCTCAGCTTCGGCTCGCGCTGTCGCTGCGGGGGAAGCGGGCGGGCGCCTACGACCCGGTGGAGCTCCTGGAGTTACTTGGACTCGGGCACCGCTGCCGTCACTATCCCGCCCAGCTCTCCGGCGGCGAGCAGCAGCGCCTCGCGGTCGGGGCCGCGGTGGTCGGGGCGCCGTCCCTCGTGGTCCTCGACGAGCCGACGGCGGAGCTGGACAGCGGATCGACGGATGCGTTGCTGGCGGCCGTCGGCCAACTCCGGGACCGTGGCGTGACCTTCGTCGCGTCCTCTCACGATGTGGCCGTCCGGGAGGTCGCCGACCAGGTGGTCGAGCTGCACCTCGGGAGCATCGGGTGAGAACCGAAGGCCCGATCGTCTCCGCGCGTGCGGTGTCGAGGACCTATCGCGATGGCGCCGAGGATGTCGCGGCGCTGCGCAACGTCGAATTCGAGCTGCAGGCCTCGGAACTGGTCGCGCTCGTCGGACCATCTGGTTCGGGAAAGACGACGCTGCTCAATCTGCTCTGCGGGTGGGAGCCGCACGACGCCGGCGAGCTGGAGTGGCGGGCCGGTACGGGTGACCTGCACGATCGGCCGTGGCACGAGGTGGCGCTTGTGCCGCAGGCGCTCGGTCTGCTCGAGGACCTGACGATTCGCGAGAACGTCATGCTCCCTGCACGCCTGTCCGGTGTCGACCGGGCGGCGGTCTTCGACCGGTTGGTCGCGGCGCTGGGTCTCGAGCGCATCCTCGATCGGCGTGCGCGAGAGACCTCGCTCGGCGAGCAGCAACGTTCGGCCATCGCGCGAGCGCTGCTGCTCGAGCCGACGCTCCTGCTCGCGGACGAGCCGACGGCTCATCAGGACGACGTCAGTCAATGGCGAGCGGATCCTCGACTGCCTGCGAAGCGCGCTGGATCGCGGTACCTGCTGCCTCGTGGCGACCCACAGCCCGGAGGTGATCGCCGCGGCCGGGCGGGTGCTGCGGCTCACCGACGGCGTGCTGCGGTGAGTGGGGCCGGCGAGCCGTCGTCGAGGGCTCGCCGGAGCACCGCAGGTGGATGGGCTTACGTGCGGCGGACGACGACGGTACGTGAGGAGTCTCCCCGGTCGTAGGTGTCGCCGTGGACCGTCGCGACGATCGTGTGCTTTCCCTTGCTGAGGTGCCAGCGCGCGGACCAGTCCCCGTTACTCGTGGTGGTCGTCGTGGTGAGCGTCCGACGGTTGCCGCTCGGGGTGACCGTGTGGATCCTCACGACCACGCCCTTGCGCGCCGGCCGCAAGGTCCCGGTCGCCCGGACCGCCTGCCGCGCCGGTGCGGTTCCCGAGATGTCGGTGAGCACAAGGTGGTAGTCGACGGGGACGGTCACCGCGGAGGAACTGGCCGCGGCGTAGGTCGAGTTCCCGACCCAGCTCGCCGTGTAGGTCGCGGTCGCGGTCGGGTGGAGCGTGACGCTCCAGTCGCCATCGGCGCCGGTCTCGACGACGGTGGAGGATGTCGTCCCGTCCCTGCGCTTCGCCGTCACCGTGATGTCGCGGTCGACCAGACCTTGCGCGGTCACGGTGTCGAGCAGGACACCGGAGAGGGTGAGGCGCTTGCCGGCGCGAATCTCGGTGTGGGATGCGGACAGGGACAGGCTCGTTGCGTCGGTGCCGGACGAGGTGCCGCCCCCGGCCACGGCGATCGACAGCGTTGCGGTGTAGCCGGCGGTCGGGTCGCCGGTCAGTGTGGTCAGTACCTCTGAGCCGTGCTGGTCGCTATACACCCGGTCTTGTGCGTTCGTCGTGCGACTGACGGTGTTCTCGTCGTACGGCGCGGTGGCCGCGACGGCGGCGTTCGCGCTCGGGTCGAAGAACATCTGACCGGTGTGGATCAGGGTGGCGCTCGAGTAGTCGTAGCTGGTGCCGGTCACGGAACCGCCGGTGTAGATCCGGTAGTGGATGTGCTGGGTGCGCCCGGAGTACCAGCCGGGGTAGACCGCGGCGAACGTGACCTGTCCGTTGTCGTCAGTGATCTGGAGGCCGCGCAAATAGGTCTCGCCGACGGTGTCTTCGCTGGACTCGTCGCTGTAGACGCCGAGCGCGTTGGCCTGCCATACGTCGACCGCGGCACCGACGAGCGGTGCGCAGGCGTCGGAGTCCTCGATCGTGATCGTGAACGTCAGCGGGATGCCGTCCTCTCCGGCCGAGGTGTCCGACCGCACAATTCCCTCGGCGACGTAGAACGGCCCGACCTCCTGCTCGTCGGTGTCGGTCGCGCTGCACGACGTGCTCGCGTCGGCGTTCGTTCCGGTCGCGGCTCGCGCGCGGGGGAGCGCCACGACCGGAAGCGCCGCGGCGGCGGTTCCGACCCCCGCCAGGGCCAGCAAGCGGCGACGGGACAGCGCTCGGGCGGGGTCGGTGACGGGCACGCGGCGCTCCTGACCTGTGGGGGGGCGGACAGGTCGAGCCTGACGGCGGTCACTGGACTCGCGCTTGCCGTAGCCTGCCAGTTCGCTGGCAAAGGGGTTCGCGGCCAGGCCGACTCCGCACGCAGCGGCGGTCAGGTGAAGATGATCTGCCCGCCCGCGGCCTTCTCGTAGAACTCCCCGACGGTGATGATGTCCTGCACCTGGGGAATGAAATCGTTCTTCTCGAGTCCGAACAGGTCCACCGAGGCCTGGCAGGCGTACAGCCCCGCGCCGGTGTCCGCGATCATCTCGATGAACTCCGGGATGGACGGGACGTCCAGCGCCTCCATCTTGTGGTTGAGGTAGTGCGTCATCACGGTGGAGACGCCCGGAAGCCCGCCGGCCACGGTGGCCAGATGCAGGCCCGGGTTGCCGACGGTCGCCACCTTGATGTGGTCGTGGCGGGCCTGGTGGATCGCGTCGAGGCCGAAGAAGGTGAAGAACAGGTTGGCCTCGATGCCTTCGGCGCGCGCGCCGTTGGCCATGATCAGGCCTGGATAGATCCCTTCGAGGGACCCCTTGGAGATGATGATCGACACTTTCGTGATCGGATCGGGCATGACGTTCTCCTCAGTCCGGGACGCGGGTCTTAGATGCAGCCGCGGGGCTTGGGGATGCCCGCGATCTTGGCCGCGGTCTTCGCCGGGCCTTTGGGGAAGAGCTGGTAGAGCTCCTTGATCGACACGCCAGAGGTCTTGGCGAGGGCGCGGACGCTGGGGCCGGTGCCCTTCGCGAGGTACTCGGCGCGCATGAACCGGATGACCTGCCAGTGCGCTGCGGAGAGCTCGGTGATCCCCTCGCGCTGCGCGAGTTCGGGAACCATGTCCTCGGTCCACTGCTCGGGGTCGGTGAAGAAGCCCTCATCGTTGAGGTCGACGCCAACGGCGGCGATGGTGATGGTCGACATCGGTCAGCCCTCCCTGGTCGAGACTGGTTGCTTGCCCGCTGTGGGCATGGTCGAGGTGATGCCGGGAACGTCGCGACCAGGAAGCAGGCTGTGCCAGTAGAACCACTGGAACATCAGCTTCCCGAGGTGGTTCAGCCGCGACTCTTTCAACAGCGGAAGTCCCAGCCGTCCGGGGTAGTGACCCGGCAGCGGCTCGGTGTCGTAGTTGAAGTCGATCAGCAAGGCCTTGTCGAAGCCGGACTCGATGAAGCAGTTGGTGTGCCCATCGAAGTGCCGGTCGAGCGGTTCACCGGCAAGGAAGTGCCGGACGTTGGCGGTCAGCACCTCGCCCTCGAAATGCGTGACCGACCCGGCCTTCGAGGTCGGGATGGCGGCCGCGTCTCCGATCACGAAGACGTTCGGTGCCGCCGTCGACTGCAAGGTGTGCTGGTCGCACGGCACGAAGTTCAACTCGTCGCCCAGGCCGGCCGAGCGGCCGACGTAGTCCGCCCCACTGTGCAGTGGCACGACCACTGCGAGGTCGAAGTCGACCTCCCGGTCGTCGTACGAGACGAGCCGACCGCCGGCTCCGTCGACCTCGCCGGTGTTGAACTCGGTGACGAGGTCGATGTTCTTCTCCGCGAGCATCCCTCCCAGGCGCGCCGAGGCGACCGGCTTGGTGAACGCGCCGTCGAGCGGGGTCACATAGGTCAAGCTGACCCGGTCCCGGATGCCCCGCTCGTGGAAGTACCAATCCGCGAGGAAGCAGAACTCCAATGGAGCGACCGGACATTTGATCGGCAGGTCGATCGGGTTGACGACGACCCGCCCACCGTCGAATGCGGCGAGCGCGCCGGCCAGCCCTTGCGCACCGTCGGGGGAGTAGAAGGTGAAGACCCGTTCCATCCAGCCGGCGTCGGTGAGGCCGGCGGTCTCCTCGGGCACCAGGACGGCACCGGACGCGACGATCAGTACGTCGTAGGGGAGCGTGGCGCCGTTCGCGAGATGAACCGTGTCGGCGATCAGCTCGACGTGGTCCACCGCGGACTGGACGTAGTCCACACCGCGATGGAACTGGTGGCGGCGGGATCGCACGATCTCGTCACCGGTGCTGAGACCGAAAGGCACAAACAGCAGGCCGGGCTGGTAGACGTGGCGGTCGTCCTGGTCGACGACCGTGATCCGGGCGTCGGACTCAGGTAGCTCACGGCGCAGGCGATTCGCGGCCAGGGTCCCGCCGGTGCCGCCACCGAGGATCACGATTTGCCTCACGCCACCATGCAAACCCGATGCGGCGTCCCTGAGCAGAGGCGAAGGTCCCGATCGCCGGCGCCGTGAGACCCATGCCATCCGGGCGATCCCGCACCCTCAGATGCATTACAACAGTATTTGCATCTATGCAATACTAGAGGACATGCAGGGAACTACGAGCGGGTCGCCTGAGTCGGCCACCGACGTGTTGATCACGGCCAGCCGTGCCCTGGTCGCGATAGCGGCGAAGTCGCTGGCGCGGATGGAGGATCAGGTAACCCTGCCGCAGTACCGAGCGCTGGTCGTGCTCGCCGGTCGGGAAGGGCTGCGGCCGGTCGACCTCGCGGACGCTCTGGACGTGAGTCCGTCAACGGCGACTCGAATGTGCGACCGCCTGGTCCGCAAGGAGCTCGTCGAGCGCGTGCACAGCGACAGCGATCGTCGCGAGGTTGTGCTCAAGCTGTCGCCCGACGGGCGGGCGCTCGTGGGCGAGGTGACGTCGCAGCGACGCCGTGACCTGCGTCGCGTGGTTGGTCGAATCTCCGCAGAGGATCAGAACCTGCTCATCGACGCGCTGCGGATCTTCAACGCCGCAGCAGGGGAGGCACCCGAGAGCACTCTTGCTCTCGGCATGTCATTGTGAGCGACCAACGTTGGGCGTGGCGGCCGAGCACCGGCCTACCGATGCCCACCGGTCTGCGGGCGTCGGCGTTCGACTGGATTCGCGGGTCGGCGACCGGCCTGGTCCCGCTCGGCATCATTGTCGGTGCGGGCGCGGGTGCCGGCGCGGTCCTGTTCCGCTACCTCATCCTGTGGGTCACCGAGCTCGCCACCGGTCGTTCGGACTACAGCGCCGCGGGCCGCGTCCCTAGCCCGCATTTTCCCGGTCTCGGCATCTATTTTCTGCTGCTGGTCCCCGTGATTGGCGGCCTCATCTACGGACCGTTGATCGACCGGTTCGCCAAGGAGGCTCGCGGTCACGGCGTCCCCGAGGTGATGCTCGCGGTCGCCGATCGTGGCGGTCGGATCTCCCCGGTGGTGGCCGTCGTCAAGTCTGTGGCGTCGGCCCTGTGTATCGGCACCGGCGGATCGGTGGGCCGGGAAGGTCCGATCGTGCAGATCGGGTCGGCGTTGGGATCTACGATCGGCCAGCGGCTGCGACTACCGGAGAGCAGGCTGCGCCTGATGGTCGCCTGCGGCGCTGCGGGAGGGATCTCGGCCACCTTCAACGCGCCGATCGCCGGGGTGTTCTTCGGCCTGGAGATGATCCTGCGCGACTTCGCCACCGAGTCTTTCGGCGTCGTCGTCTTGTCCTCGGTCACTGCCGACGTGATCGGCCGCGCGGCGTTCGGCAACCAGCCGTTCCTGGCGCTGCCGGCGTTCAGCATCAGCTCCGGGTGGGACTACCTGCTCTATGCGTTGCTCGGCGTCGTCGCGGCGTTCGTGGGCGTCGCCTTCATCCGGGTGCTGTACGGGATGGAGGACGTGTTCGACCGGTGGTGGCCGGGACCGATGTGGCTGCGTCCCGCCACCGGCGGTCTGCTCCTCGGCGCGCTGCTGTTGGCGCTGCCCGAGATGTACGGGGTGGGCTACCCGGTGCTCGAGGCCGGGATCGAGGGGCATTACCACGGCGGGTTCCTCATGGTTCTGCTCGCCGGCAAGCTGCTCGCGGTCAGTCTCACCATCGCGATCGGCGGATCCGGAGGGGTGTTCGCGCCCTCGCTGTTCATGGGGGCGATGCTCGGCACGGCGTACGGCGGCCTCGCCCATCACTTCTTCCCCGGTTCGGCCGGCCCTGCGGGCGCCTATGGCCTGATCGGGATGGGTGCGGTGTTCGCCGGAGCAGCGCGGGCTCCGATCACTGCGGTGCTCATCATCTTCGAACTGACCGGTGACTACCGGATCGTTCTCCCGCTGATGGCGGCGATCGTGCTCGCGACCATCACGTCCACCTTGCTGTCGGGGGACACGATCTACACGCTGAAACTTCGCCGCCGCGGGATCGACATTCAGCGCAGTCGCGCCGCCAACGTGATGGCGCTGCTCACCGTCCGGGACGCGATGCGGCCCGTGCCCGACGCCCTCCGGCAGTCGACGCCGCTCGAGGAGATCCTCGACCGCTTCGACCGGGAGGACGTCGACGCCCTACCTGTGGTCGATGACGCGGGCCGCTATCGCGGCACTGTCACTGCAGTGGAGGTCGAGGCGGGCGCGCGTGACGATGCCATGGACACGACCGCGGGGTCGGTGGCGGTGCTGACCCCCACCGTTCGTGCCGAGCAGTCGCTCGACGATGCCCTGCGGGTCCTGGTGGGCAACGACCGTTCCGGGGTGCCCGTCATCGAGGCGGACGCGGTCGCCGGTTGGCTCACCCACCGTGACGTCCTGCGCGCGTACTCGAACCGGGTGCACGTCGACCGCGCCCACGGGCGATCGTCCGTTCCAGTGGCTGCCGGATCACCTCTGGAGCGGACCGACGTCGAGGTACCGATCTAGGAAGCAAAGGAGCTCCCCGTGGACGTCCTGCTCTCGATCATCATCGTGCTCGGTGGGGTCCTGCTCTTCGCCACGGTGTATATGGAGTGGATCGGTCTGGTGAACGTCATCACGCCACGATCGGGGCCTCGGTACGACGACTGCGGTCATCTGCGGGTCAATCCCGTCTCGTCGCGCTCTCGATGCTGGCGATGCCGCCACCGCACCATCGACCACCTGCTCCACCCGATGCACCACTAGCAGCCGGCACCGGCAACCCCCGATCGCGACGCCCCTCTCCTTGCATTCATGCAATAGATGTTTGACAGCAAGATGAATGGGAATGGTCCCTTCGTGGTCGTGCCTCAGAAGTCCCTGCTGGTGCCTGTGGGACGCGTCACGGACCCGGCTGCTGGCGGTGGCGATGGCTGAGCTGACTGCCGCCCCCGGCGATCTCGCGTCCGGGAACCTGATCGACTCCCCACCGCGGGTGCTCGTCGCGCATGGGCGGCCGCAGGACCGCGAGCTCGCGCGCGCGGGTCTTACTCGCGGCGACCTGTCCGCGCTGCTGCGTGAGCGGATAAACGAACGCCGTGAGCGGAAGGACGCTCTCGGCTAGCCGCAGGTCACCCAGTGGCTCAGCGCGTTCGAAGGAGGTTTTTCTCATGGGTCGCATCGTTGCCGTGACCGGCGCCAGCGCCGGCATCGGACGAGCGAGCGCGATCGCATTCGGGCAGCGCGGCGACACCGTGGCACTACTGGCCCGCGGTGAGGCCGGGCTTGCCGGTGCGGCGGCAGAGATCGAAGAGCGAGGAGGAGCGGCGCTTGCGATCGCGGTCGACGTCGCCGATCCGGCCGCCGTCTTCAAAGCGGTGGATCAGATCGAATCCGACCTTGGCGAGATCGACGTGTGGGTGAATGTCGCGTTCACCTCGGTGTTCGCCCGATTCGATGACATCAGTCCGGAGGAGTACCGACGAGCCACCGAGGTCAGCTATCTCGGCTATGTCTACGCCACGATGGCGGCGCTATCGGTCATGAAACCGAGAAATCGCGGCACGATCGTGCAGGTCGGATCCGCACTCGCTTATCGCGGCATCCCGCTACAGACCGCGTACTGCGGCGCGAAGCACGCCATCCAAGGCTTCCACGAGTCGTTGCGCTGTGAGCTCCTCCACGAGAGGAGCGGCGTCCAGGTCACCATGGTGCAGATGCCGGCGGTGAACACGCCACAGTTCTCCTGGGTGTTGTCCCGGCTTTCCAAGCATCCGCAGCCGGTACCGCCGATCTACCAACCGGAGCTTGCGGCGCGAGGAGTGTTGTACGCCGCGGATCACCCCCGGCGGCGTGAGTACTGGGTCGGTGCGTCGACGATGGGAACGCTGGCCGCGAACGCGATCGCCCCCGGGTTGCTCGACCGTTACCTGGCCCGCACCGGCTTCGACTCCCAGCAGGCCGAGAGTCCGCCGCCGTCGAAGGCAGCCAACCTGTGGGCCCCTGTCGACGACGCGACCGGCACCGATCACGGTGTCCGCGGCCCGTTCGTCGACCGTGCGCACCGTCACGACCCGCAGTTGTGGGCGTCTCACCACCACGGGTTGATCGGCGCTGCCGCGGCCCTGTGCTCGGTCGCCGCCGGCGTGTGGTGGCGGCGGTCCCGATGAGCGGGGCGCTGTCGGCGAAGACCGCCGTCCGGCTGTCCGCGGCCGTGCGGGCTGCTACCGGAATCGGGTTGCTGAGTGCGCCCGCTCCGCTTGAGCGGCTGATCGCGCCGCCCGGCGGAGAGCCACCGACCGCTGTCGCGCGGCTGCTCGGCGCTCGCCTGCTCATGCAGTCTCTCGTCGAGGCGACGCTCCCGTTGCGGATCGTCGTCGTGAGCGGGGGCGCCGTCGACGTGCTGCATGCGGCGAGCATGGTCGTGATCGCCGTGGCGGAGCCGCGATACCGGCGGGTCGCCGTGGTGAGCGCTCTCGTGGCTACGACCGCGGCGGCGATCTCCGTGCGGGCCGTGCGCGCGCGAGCGTGACCGGGCGACCCGGCGGTGCGGCGGAGCGACGTACCTCCGCTGGAGTTCCATCCTCACATCCGCCGCACGTGCTGCGTGAGTACGCGCTGCTCGCGGACGGCGAGCGGGGCGCCATCGTCGGGCCCCGAGGCGACATCGTGTGGATGTGCGCGCCCCGATGGGAGAGCGACGCGGTGTTCTCGGCCCTGATCGGCGGCCGAAGCGCCTATGCCGTGACTCCCGACGAGCGCCATGTGTGGGGTGGCTACTACGAGGACGCGTCGATGGTGTGGCGGCACCGGTGGACCACCACAAGCGGCATCGTCGAGTGCCGCGACGCGCTCGCCGTGCCCGGTGACCCCAGCTACGTCGTGCTGCTCCGCCAAATTCGGGCGGTCGATTGCTCCGCCCGGGTCGCGGTCGTGCTCGAACCACGCGCGGGTTACGACCAACATCCGATGCGTGACCTTCGTCGTCACGAGCACATCTGGACGGCCCAGGTCGGACCGTTGTCCATGCGCTGGACGGGCGCGTCCGGCGCCCGCCCGCGTCGAAACGGCGAGCAGCTCCTCCTGGGACTGCGGTTGGACGCGGGCGAGGTCTGCGATCTTGCCCTCGAATTGAGCGATGGACCGCTTCCGGATTGCGCCGTCGATGCCGACCGGGCGTGGCGGGATACCCAAGCTGGCTGGGAGCGCGCGGCGCCGACGTTCCACGACGGGCTGGCGCCGCACGCGAGCCGGCGCAGTTACGCCGTCCTGCGGGGGCTCACGAGTGCGACGGGCGGAATGGTGGCCGCGACGACAACAAGCCTGCCGGAGCGCGCCGAGGCCGGCCGGAACTACGACTACCGCTACGTCTGGATCCGTGACCAGTGCTACGCCGGACTGGCGGGCGCGGCGGCGGGTGCCGAGCCGCTTCTCGATGACGCGGTGTCGTTCGTGTCGGCGCGGCTCCTCGAGCATGGCGATCGGCTCGCACCGGCGTATGCGACCAACGGCGCGGCCGTCCCGGACCAGCGCCACCTCGATCTGGACGGTTATCCGGGTGGCCACGACATCATCGGAAACTGGGTCAACCAGCAGTTTCAACTCGACGCCTTCGGCGAGGCTCTCCAGCTGTTCGCAGCCGCGGCTCGAGCCGACCGGGTTGACGCTGACCACTGGCAGGCGGCCGAGGCCGCGGCGCGCGCGATCGAGCGTCGGTGGACCGAGCCTGATGCCGGTATTTGGGAGGTCGAGCAGCGTGCGTGGACGCACAGCCGGCTAACCGCCGCCGGTGGGCTCCGCGCCATCGCGGAGGTCAGTCCGGGGTCCGGTCGACCGGAGTGGATCGCGCTCGCCGACCGGATCACCGCCGAGACCTCCGCGACCGCGCTGCACCAGGGTGGTCGATGGCAGCGAGCACCCGACGACCCCGGTCTGGACGCGGCGCTGCTGCTGCCGGGCATGCGCGGCGCCGTACCGTCCGACGACCCGCGTACCACCACGACTCTCGGGGCCTATCTCGCCGAGCTCACCGAGGAGGGGTACGCGTACCGCTACCGGCACGGCGAGCGAGCGCTCGGCGAGGTCGAGGGATCGTTCTTGCTGTGCGGATTCCTCGTGGCGCTCGCCCTTCATCAGCAGGGTGACGTCGCATCTGCCCGCGCGTGGTTCGAACGCACCCGAGCCGCCACCGGGCCGCCCGAACTGTTCAGCGAAGAGTACGACGGCACGCAGCATCAGATGCGCGGCAACCTTCCGCAGGCCTTCGTCCACGCCCTGTTGCTCGAAACGGCGGCCCGGCTTGCCCGTGGCCCGTCCCGGGCAGATCGCCTGCATTGACCGCCTCTGACCGCACTTCCAGGCTGTGCCGAGGAGCCTCGGGATCGCCGATCTCGGTTGGGACGCAGACCTGTGGTCACCGACGGCGGCAACCCGGGAGTCTCCGGTGGCGGCCGCGCCCCGATCAGGCGAGGACGCGACGCCGGAAGTTGCGCAATCCGATGGCGAGAAATGCTGCCGCGAATCCCACCAGCACGGGGTAGATCACGTACAGCGGCATGTGGGGGTAGGAGGTGAAGGCAGCGCGCATTCCTTCGTTGACGTAGATGAGCGGGTTGATGAGAACGAGCACCTGCAGCCAGTGGAACTGCCCGATCTGTACTGGCGAGAGCCGGGTCCACGCGTAGTAGGTCCCGCCCAAGAAGGTGATGGGCAGGATGATGAAACCGAACATGAGCCCGATGTTGCGGGGTTCGAAGCTGGTGCCGAGCACGAGGCCCAACCCGGCCATCGCCACACAGGCGAGCGGCACCAGGGTGAGGATGATCAACCAGTGCAGGTCGAGGTTGGCGTGTACGCCTGGAGCATGGACCACGTTGGCGATCGGCAGCACCAGGACCGCGGACAGGGCACCTTGGGCGGCGCCGGAGAGAACCTTGGCCATCGCCACCAACCAGATCGGGCACGGCGCCTGGACGCGGTCCTCGATCTCACGGGTGAACCCGAACTCCTGGGCCATGTTCAAGGCGATGGACTGCACGCCCTGGAACATGATGGAGATCCCGACAACTCCTGGCACCAGCACGGTGGCGAAAGCCGACTGAGCCTCCGGCGTCTGACCTCCCACGCCCTGACCGATCTTGGGAAACACATAGAGGAACACGAAACAGAGCAGGAACGGCTGGATGATCGTGCGAAGTCCGAATACCCACTTGTCCTTCCACAGCACGACGACATCGCGCAGCAGCAGCGCTCCCAGCGCGCTGTAGCTTGCGTTGAGGACCGGGCGGAGCTGCAGGTCGATTCGTGCAGTCGAGGGTGTGAGCGCCGAGGACTCGCCGATGACGTCGGATCCAGCCATCATTCACGCAGCTCTCGGCCAGTCAGGGTGATGAACACCGTCTCGAGGGTGGGCTCGGCGATCGACAGGTCGACGATGTCCACGCCTTCTCGCTCCGCGACCTGAACGATCTGCTGCACGAGTCGCTGTCCACCGCTGACCTCCAGGCGGATGACTCCATCGGACACTCTCGACCGTTCGACGCCAACCACCTCTCGGGCCAACGATGAGGCGAGGCGCTCGGGGTCGGCCGAGGCACGGACGGTCACAATCGTGTCCGCTCCAATCCCGCGTTTGAGCGCGGCCGGCGTATCGAGGGCCAGGATCTTCCCGTGGTCCATGATTGCCACCCGGTCGCAGAGCTGGTCGGCCTCCTCCATGTAGTGCGTGGTGAGCAGGATCGTCTGACCGTCGGCGTTCAGGTCGCGCAACACTTCCCAGAGGGCGAGTCGGCTCTGCGGATCGAGGCCGGCGGTTGGTTCGTCGAGGAAGAGAACCGCCGGACGGTGGAAGATGGCCCGGGCCACCATCAGCCGCTGCGCCATCCCGCCCGACAGCGCGTAGACCGAGGCCTTCGCCCACTTCTCCAGCTGGAACTGCTCGAGCAGCCGGTCCGCCGTACGGCGGGAGACCGCGGAGCCCATGCCGAACAACCGGCCGTGAAAATAGAGGTTCTCCCACACGGTGAGCTGGCGGTCGAGCGTGTTCGTCTGGGACACGATCCCGCTGGCCTGCTTGGCGAGTGCTGGGTGGGCTGCGACGTCGACACCGCCGACGAAGGCTTGGCCGGAGGTGGGCACCACGCGAGTGGTGAGCATCCCAGCCGTGGTCGTCTTGCCCGCGCCGTTCGGCCCGAGCAAGCCGAATATCTCGCCGGCACCGACGTCGAGGTCCAGGCGGTCGACCGCGGCGAAGTCCGTCCCGGGGTAGACCTTGGTCAACCGCTCGGTGTGGATCATCGGCGCGTTCCCGCTGATGGACGCGCTTACTGTCCGCTCACCGATGGTCACGGCTGAATCGTACGGCCGGCGATCGACCGGTCCATCCCGACCTCCAGCGTCCGATCGCCTGCCGAGCACGCACTTGGGTAGCGCGAGGGCGCGACCGGGGTACCCGCGGCGGGTTAACGCTTTCTAGCGTCCTGACGTGCGGGTTTATCCAGAAGTTGATCTTCGGTTGCGCTCCGCTTGCTCTGAGAAAGCAAGACGATCGTGATTGACCGGCAGCGACCGGTACTGCCGAGAGGGTTTGCCGGTCGTATGTGATCTTGCGGGGGAGTGGTGTTAACCCTCGTCCCACGGGTCGACGACGGTGACCCCGAGGGGCTCGAAGTGGCGCCCGTTGCGGGTCGCGAGGGTGGCGCGTCGCGCGAGTGCGATTCCTGCGATCTGGTAGTCGCGGATCTCTGCTGACTTGCCGCGGCGTTGAGCTGCTGCGACGGCGACGCCGGCTGCGTTCGCGGCGGCGGTGTCGAAGGCGAGGACGCGGCCGTCGAGGTCGTCTCGGAGGAGCTCGTCGAAGGCGCTCTCTAGTTGTGTACGTCGTCGGCTGGCGCGCAGCAGTTCTAGGCCGGTCCGGACCTCGAGGACGGTGATGGCGGTCGTCCAGATTGACTCGGCCGGCTGCTTGTCGAGCCAGGTGATGACGGCGGCATCAGGCCGGTCGCGCATCAGCGCCGACAGTACGTTGGTGTCGAGGATGATCACCTGTCGAACTGGGCGGGTTGCACCGTCTGCCCATGCAACTCGGTGATGTCTTCACGCAGACCGCGGCCGCGGAACCGGCCCGAGATCGCCGAACCCAACTTGACCGGCGCGGGCTGCCCTGTATGGACTGCGGCCCGCAGGATCTCGCGGACCTCTTCCTCGGTCGAGCGGTCATG
>DATJWM010000145.1:0-7463 GCA_035501255.1 Mycobacteriales bacterium
CTCAAGGACGCCCTCGCCGACCCGTGTGCGGACAAGATCGCCGAATCGCTACGGGTTGCCCGCGACGTCGGTGGGGGCGACCTCGGCCGGCTGTTGCGGACCCTGTCCCAGTTCCTGCGCGACGAGGCACGTGCCCGCGCCGAGCTCGAGACCCGGCAGGGCTGGACAATCGGCGCCGCCCGGCTCGCCCTGGCCGCGCCCTGGATCGTGCTCGGGATGCTCTCGCTGCGGCCCGAGACCGTGCGGGCGTACGACACGCCGCTGGGGGTGGCGATCCTCCTGACCGGGGCGGTCGTGTCGATCGCGGCGTACCAGGCCATGCTGCGTATCGGCCGCCTGCCGAGCGAGCGACGGGTCCTGCGATGAGCCCGGCGAGCGTCGGGGCGATGCTCGGCCTGCTGGCCGGGTTCGGGCTGATCGTCGCGATCGGCGCGAGCCCGCCGATGCGCCGAACGCGTCTGGATGCCCGGCTCGCGCCGTACCTGCGCGACACCGCGCGACGGTCGTCGCTGGTCGCCGATCGGAACACGCTGACCCCGTTTCCCACTCTGGAGCGCCTCGTCGGACCGCTGCTGCGAGACCTGGCAGCGCGGGTGGATCGGATCGTCGGGGGCAGCTCCTCGGTACGTCATCGGCTCGACCAGCTCGGCGAGGCCACCTCACTCGAGACCTTTCGGGCGGAACAGGTCCTCTTCGCCGGTGCCGGGCTTGCCGCCGGCCTCGCGCTTGCCGTGCTCGCGACGGCCCGCGGTACGCGCATCAACCCGCTGGCGTTTCTGCTGATTGCGGCCGTCCTCGCGCTCGCCGGAGCGCTGTTGCGCGACCAGCTGTTGACCGTCGAGGTACGCCGACGACAGGCCAGGCTGCGCGCCGAGTTCCCGACGGTCGCCGAGCTCCTCGCGCTGGCGGTCGGCGCCGGCGAGGGAGCACTCGGCGCGCTGGAGCGAGTGACCAGGGTTTCCGGCGGCGAGCTCGCGCGCGAGCTTCGGCGGGCGCTTGCCGCCACGCGATCGGGTGCCTCGGTCGTGGCCGCGCTGGAAGAGATGTCCGCCCGGTCCTCGGTGCCCGCACTGACCCGGTTTGTCGACGGCATGGCGATCGCGGTCGAGCGAGGGACGCCGCTGGCCGACGTGCTGCGGGCGCAAGCTGCGGACGCTCGCGACGAGAGTCGACGCGCGCTGGTTGAAGCCGGCGGTCGCAAGGAGATCCAGATGCTCGTCCCGGTCGTGTTCCTGGTCCTTCCGGTGACCGTTGTTTTCGCTGTATTTCCAGGCCTTTTCAGTGTCCAGCTCGCGGTTGCCTGATCGCGGCGGTAGGCAGACGGAGGATTCGATGGCGGCGTTGCAATACGTGATCTGGCAGTGGCTGGCAGCCCGGAGGCGCCTCGACGGCACCGACCGCGACCGCGGCGACGTACCCGGCTGGGTGCTCGTGACCCTGATGACCGCCGGGATCGTGACGGCGTTGTGGGTCGTCGCAGAGCCGACGCTGAAGAGTCTGCTCACGAATGCGCTCAAGATCACCGGCGACCCCAACAAATGACGTCTCCGGCGCGTGCGGTTGCGGACCGCGGCTCGGCGCCGGTCGACTTCGCGCTGGTCGGCACGCTCGTCGTCCTGCTCTTCCTGGCCGTGATCCAGCTCGGGGTGGACCTTTACGTCCGCAACGTGCTCGCTGCCTGTGTCGCCGATGGTGCGCGATACGGCGCGAACGCCAACGTTGCCAGTGCCACTGCGGGCGCGGCGGCTGCGAACCGCGAGATCACCCAGGCGCTCGGATCGCGGTACGCCGAGGCGTACGCGCCACCCTCGCAGGCGACCGACGACGGTGTGCCCGTGGTGACGGTCGCGGTCCAGGTGCGGCTGCCGTTGCTCGCGTGGTTCCTGCCCGCGGGCCCGGTCGTCCGGGCGTCCGGGCACGCGTTGCTCGAGCCGCGGTGATTTCGCGATCCGGCAGTGCCGGCCGGGCGGACGAGGGAAGCGCGCTGGTCGAGTTCGTCTGGCTCGCGATCGTGTTGATGGTGCCCCTCGTCTACGTGGTTCTGACCGCGAGTGCGGTGCAGCGCACCGCTTTCGGGTTGACCTCGGCGGCCCGGGACGCGGCCCGCGCGTACGCGACCGCCGGGTCCGACCCGACCGGGGAGCGACGGGCCGAACGCGCGGCGCAGATCGCGATGCACGACCAGGGCGTGACCTGGACGGCCTCCGGGCGAATCGTGACCTGCGGCGCTTGCGACTACGCCCCGGGATCCCGCTTCACGGTGACCCTGCACGCCCGGGTGAAGCTTCCGGTCGTCCCGAGCTGGATGTGCGGTCACCTCTGCGCCGCCGGGGTCCGGGTCAGCGCCCACCACAGCGAGCAGATCAGCTGCTACGCCGGCACCGGTACCCCGACCGGCTCGTGCTGACCGCCCCTGCGCGCGACGAGGGCTCGATCATGGTGCTCGTCATCGGCTTCACCGCCCTCGCCGCCGTTCTCGTTCTTGTCGGCGTCGACGTCTCGAAGGTCTTCCTCGCCCAACGCGCGCTCGCCTCCGCCGCGGACGCTGCCGCGGTGGCCGCGGCGCAGGGCGTCGACACCCAACGGGTGTATGCCGGTAGCGGCCTCGGATGTTCCGGTGTGTTACCGCTGGACCAACACCTCGCCGCGCAGCGGGCCGCCGCCTCGCTCGCCGGCCAGCGGGCCGGCCTGCGGCACGTGTTCGTCTCGCTCGCGGCCCCGGACACGACCGTTGCCGGTCGGACCGCGCGGGTCAGCCTGCACGGCCGGGTCGCCGTACCGTTCGGCGCGGCCCTCGCCTGGCTCGACCCCGGCCATGGCAATGGGCAGATCGGCGTGACCGAGACCTCCGCCGCGCGATCGATCGTCGGATGCTGACTGCTCGGCGAAGAGTCGAGCCGCCGAGCGCGCGCTACCCTCGGCGAGCGTGTCCGGTCTTGAACGCGACGAGGAGCTCAAGGAGCTGCGCGCGACCCTCGCCTCGATCGAGGCGGTGCTCGATCCCGACACGATGCGCGCGGAGCTGGCCGGGCTCGAGTCCGACGCCGCCGACCCGCAGTTGTGGAACGACCAGGACCGGGCGCAGCGGGTCACTCGACGGCTGGCCTCGCTGCGCGCCGACCTGACCCGGCTGGACTCGTTGCGCGGGCGGCTCGACGACCTGTCCGCGGCGATCGAGCTGGAGGACCCGGATCTGCTCGCCGAGGTCGATGCGGATCTGCCCGGTCTGCGGGCGGACATCGAGGGCCTGGAGATCCGCACGCTGCTCTCCGGCGAGTACGACGAGCGCGACGCGCTGGTGACGATCAACTCCGGGACCGGCGGCACGGATGCGGCCGACTGGGCCGAGATGCTGATGCGGATGTACCTGCGGTGGGCGGAGCGCCACGGCTACCCGACCGAGGTCTTCGATACTTCCTACGCCGAGGAAGCCGGAATCAAGTCCGCCACCTTCGTGGTCAAGGCGCCGTTCGCTTACGGGACGCTCGCCGGGGAGCACGGCGTCCACCGCCTGGTCCGGATCTCGCCGTTCGACAACCAGGCACGCCGCCAGACCTCGTTCGCCAGCATTGATGTGACCCCGGTCGTCGAGGAGACCGACCACGTTGACATTCCGGAGGACGAGATCCGGGTCGACGTCTACCGCTCCTCGGGCCCGGGCGGTCAGGGCGTCAACACGACCGACTCGGCGGTGCGACTTACCCACCTGCCGACCGGAATCGTGGTCACCTGCCAGAACGAGCGCAGCCAGATCCAGAACCGGGCCCGTGCGATGGAGGTCCTCGCCGCGAAGCTGCTCGAGCTCCGCCGGCAGGAGGCGGCCGAGGAGATGGGCCGGCTCAAGGGCTCGCGCAACACCGTCGGGTTCGGCAGCGACGACAAGGTGCGCGACTACGTGCTGCACCCCTACCAGATGGTGAAGGACGCCCGGACCAACCTCGAGGTGGGCAACACGGCTGCGGTTCTCGACGGCGACATCGACGCGTTCATCGAGGCGGAGGTCCGTTGGCGGCGTACTCACGGATCGGACGAATAGGACACCGTCCGGCGGTCGATGACCGGCCGCGACGGCGGGGTCCCGCCCGAACCGGCCAGTAGACTCCAACCCTGTGATCCGCTTCCAGTCGGTGACGAAGGTCTACCCGACGAGCACTCGGCCGGCGCTGGAGAACGTCAACGTGGAGGTCGACAAGGGCGAGTTTGTGTTCCTCGTCGGCCAGTCCGGTTCGGGTAAGTCGACCTTCTTGCGCCTGGTGCTTCGCGAGGAGCAGCCGACCAAGGGGGACATCTGGGTCGCGGGCAAAGAGCTGCGCCGGATGCCCCGGCGCAAGGTGCCCGCGTTGCGCCGCCAGGTCGGCACCGTCTTTCAGGACTTCCGGCTGCTGCCGAACAAGACCGTCGCGGAGAACGTCGCCTTCGCCCTCGACGTCATCGGCAAGCCGCGGCACACCGTCGTCAAGGTCGTCCCGGAGGTGTTGAGCCTCGTCGGCCTCGACGGGAAAGAAAACCGCCGTCCGGACGAGCTCTCCGGTGGGGAGCAGCAGCGCGTCGCGATCGCCCGCGCCTTCGTCAACCGGCCCCGTGTGCTGCTTGCCGACGAGCCGACCGGCAACCTCGATCCCGCGACCAGCGTCGGGATCATGAAGCTGCTCGACCGGATCAACCGCACCGGCACGACCGTCGTCATGGCCACCCACGACGCCAACATCGTCGACTCGATGCGCCGTCGCGTCGTGGAGCTCGACGGTGGGCACGTCACCCGCGACCAGAGTCGCGGCGTCTACGGCTACTCCCACTGAGAGCAACGAAGCCGGATGCGCACTGAGTTCCTCTTGTCCGAGTTGGCGATTGGCCTTCGGCGCAACCTCACGATGACGATCGCCGCGATCGTCACGATCACGATCGCGACCACGCTGCTCGGCGGGGCGATGATGACCCGTGGTGGTGCCCGCGACCTCCAGTACTCCGTGTTCAACCAGCTCGAGGTCTCGGTCTACATGCAGACGCAGTGCGGCGTCCCGAACGCACCCGCGGACTGCCTGACGACCGCCGAACAGAACAACATCTATTCGACCTTGCACTCGCTCCAGCAGGTGAAGAACATCACCTACATCTCACCGGCCGACGCCTACGAGCGGTTCAAGGCGGAGTTCCCGAACAACAAGGATCTGGTCGACAACATCACCGCCAACGACCTGCCGTCGTCGTTCGCGGTCCAGCTGAAGGACCCGCACGATTTCCCGGTCATCACCAGCGCGGTCGGCGATGCCCCCGGTGTTGCCAACGTCGCCAACGCCAGCTCGACGCTGCACACGCTGTTCTCGTTCTTCCACAAGCTCGAGCTGGTCATCCTGCTGATCACTGTCGTCCTGCTGATCGCCTCGACGTTGCTGATCTACAACACGATGATGGTGGCCGCGTTCACCCGGCGTCGCGAGACCGGCATCATGCGGTTGGTGGGCGCCTCCGACCTGTACATCCAGGCGCCGTTCATCCTCGAAGGCACGGTCATCGGCCTGGTCGGTACGTCGCTCGCGATCGGCATGCTCGCGGTCGGCCGCTGGCTCGTGGCGGGTGCGACCAGTGGCCTCGGCACCCTCGAGCCGTTCGGGGCGATCCACAACTTCTGGCACGCGTTGCCGGTGGTGGTGCTCGTCGGGATCCTGCTCCCGGCGCTCGCGTCGTTCTTCACCATCCAGCGTCACCTTCGGGTGTAGCGCCGATGTCGGCTCGCAGGCGAATGATCGCGGCCGCGGCCGTCGTCCTCGTCGTCTACGCCGCCGGTGTCGTGACCGGGTCGATCTCGCATCGGTCGTCGCATCGGGTCGCGGGCGGCAGCGTCCTCGACCAGGCCGAGCGCACGATCGAGCAGCAGGCGGCCAAGCGCGTCCCCACGTCGGTGCTCCAGCGCGCGGCCGTCGAGGGGATGCTGAAGGCGCTCGGCGACCAGTGGTCGTCGTACTACCAGCCGGCCGACTACGAGCATTTCCAGAAGGTCCTCTCCGGTGCCTACACCGGGGTCGGGGTCTGGGTACGCCGTACCGACACCGGGGCGCTGACGATCCAAAGCGTCGAGCCCGGCTCGCCCGCGTCCGCGGCGGGGTTGCGCGCCGGGGACGTGCTCGTCGACGTCGGTGGCGCGCCGGTCGCGAACCATACGGTCGCGAGCGTCGTCGGCGGCCTGCGGGGGCGTCCGGGCAGCGAGGTCTCGCTCGTCGTCGACCGCGGCACGCAGGTGATCTCCACCGACTTGCGGCGCGCCAAGATCGCCCATGACGACGTCTCGGCGTCGATGCTCACCGACAGCGTCGAGGACCTCCGCGTCGCCGCCTTCACGCGCGGCGTCGGACGCTGGGTGCGCGCGAAGGCCGCGGCCGCGCAGCGCCGGCACCTGTCGGGGATCGTGCTCGACCTGCGTGACGATCCCGGCGGGCTGCTCGACGAGGCGGTTGAGACCGCGTCGGCGTTCCTCACGTCCGGCCCGGTCGTGAGCTACGTCCAGCGGGGGCACGCACCGGTCGTCCTCAACGCGCTCGGCGGCGGCAACGTCGTGACGCCGCTTGTCGTCCTCGTGGACGGGGGCACCGCGAGCGCCGCGGAGATCGTGGCCGGTGCGCTGAAGGATCGTGGGCGAGCGGTGCTGGTCGGCTCCCAGACGTTCGGCAAAGGCAGCGTGCAAGCTCCCAGTCAGCTCTCCGACGGCTCCGCCATCGAGCTCACCGTCGGCCACTACCTCACGCCCGACGGTCAGTCCCTCGACGGGGTCGGCATCACCCCCGATGTCCTCGTCCCGGCGGGCACTCCGCAGTCGGTGATCGATCAGCGTGCGCTCGAGATCGTGTCCGGCGTCACCGCCGACGCCGGGAGCGCGCGTGGCTAGGGCGGGTGGGCAGGATTAAGGAGTCAGGCCGCAAGCTGATCGCCCAGAACCGCAAGGCCCGGCACGACTACGCGATCGAAGATGTGGTCGAGGCCGGGCTGGTCCTCCAGGGCACCGAGGTTAAGTCGCTGCGGGAGGGTCGGGCCTCGCTCGTCGACGCCTACGGGCGGATCCGCGACGGGGAGATCTTCCTCGAAGGCCTGCATATCCCCGAATACGTCCAAGGCACCTGGACCAACCACGAGCCCCGGCGTACGCGCAAGCTGCTGCTGCATCGCAAGGAGATCAACCGGCTGATCGGCAAGACCAAGGAGAGCGGACTCACGCTCGTGCCGTTGTCGCTGTACTTCAAGGACGGCAAGGCGAAGGTCGAGATCGCGCTCGCGCGCGGCAAGCGCTCCTACGACAAGCGCCAGACCCTTGCGGCCCGCGACGCGCAACGCGAGATCGCGCGCAGCGCCGGGCGCCGCGCGAAAGGCCGCGAGTAGCGCATCGCTCCCGGCGTTTCAGAGCACAACCACCCCGCGGATAGGCGTGTCCGCGCCCACATATCGGACACCAACCCCCAATTCGCCGGGCCGCC
>DATJWM010000146.1:0-86415 GCA_035501255.1 Mycobacteriales bacterium
CCAGGTCCGGAGGGGTGCCACCCACGGTGAGGAACCGGGCGCGATCGGTGAGCGTCCGCATCAACGCGACAAGGTCGTCCGTACTGGTGCCGTCGACGATGTCGTAGGCGGCAAAGCAGGAGTAGGCCTGCTTCTCGAACGGCCCTGGGGTGAGGATCCCGGCCTGGTTCGGGCCGTGGAACGGGTAGGACGCCGCGACAGTCGGAGTGCCCGACGCTGGTCGGGCATCGGCACGCTCACCGCCGATGATCATGCCGCCGGTCAGCGCCGTTCCGGCGGCACCAGCGACTGCTCCGCGGAGGAAGTTGCGGCGGCTGACGTTCATCGCATGTGGCTTTCGGTCCTCGGAAAGGCGTTGGTCGGTCAGTGGCTGGGAGGGACTTCGAGCAGGTCGGGTTCGATCGACAGCGTTTGCAGCACCGCGCCGATCGCAGCGTCGACGCGCTGCCGCGTGGACAGCGAGACCGAGTTCATCGGCTGCCAGTGACCCCGGCTGCGGGTGGCGAGCAGCGCCGCCTGCAGGGCGTCGAGCTGGCGGGTGATCGTCGCGACGAGGGTCGGGATGCGGGCGGTGACGAGCGGCGCGACCTCACCGAGCACGATCCGGGTGACCTGAGTGTCGGCATAGGTCTCCGCGTACGCCATGCCGGAGCCTTCGTCGTCGATCCCGGACAGGTGGTCGCGCAGCGCGTCCTCGAGGATCTCGTGGACCCGCAGCGGAAGGTCAGTCGGGTCGCCGGCCTCGTCGTCACTGGTCAGCTTCTTGCGGACGGTGGCCAGATCCCGAACAAGCCGGGTCGCAACGGGAAGCAGCCGCGCCGCGCTCTGCCCGTGGTACAGGCCGTACTCGATCCGGTGCAGGCCGGTGAAGTGCGGGCTGTGCACGCCCCGGGCCAGTCCGTCAGGGAGTCCGTCGACCGCACGGCCCTCATCGCCGAAGCTGTCATAGGAGGCGCCGACGCGCTCCCAGTCCAACTGTGCGACCAGCCAATCGCGCCTGGCAACGGCGAGAGCGCCCGTGGCGAGCGCCCGCCGCAGCACCGCGACCCTTCCCGCGAGTCGGGCGAGGTCCCCGGCGGCGTAGGACTGGTAAGCCCCGTTGGGGCCGGTCAGGTCCTGGAGGGTCACCGGCTTGACCGCAGTGGTCGTGGTCTGTTCGCGACCGGAGACCTGCACCGGCTTGCCGCGGGTTGTGGCGCCGGCCATCCGGCAGACGAACTGGTACTGACCGGGGCCGAGGGTCGCGCTCATCGCCGCCGTCGTCGCCGGTCCGATCGTCTCGATCTCCGCGACCACATCACCAGAGGAGTCATCGAGGTTGATCTCGCCAGCCGTTCCCGACTTGTTGTCCACCTCGAAGGTCTGGGTGCCGGTGTGACCATCGCTCCACTGCTCCGCGCAGCCGGTGCCCGTGACCGTCACGGCGGTGGTCGAGGCTGCGCTCGCCGCCGGCAACACGGCAATCACCACGCCCGCGAGGAGCGCCGGCACGACGACCAGGGCGCCGGCGATCGGCCAGGTGCGCCGCGCCATCAGCCGCTCCCAGCGGGGCAGACGTTGGGCGGATGCCGACTCCACGGCCGTCGGAGCGTGCTCGGCCGCGGGGGTCCTCGTTGCTGCTTGCGGCACCGAGGCAGGCGCTCCAGCGCGCACGAACGCAGGGATCACCACAACCAGATAGGTGATCCAGGCGACCACCTGCAGCACTGTCATCCGCGGCGCGAGCTCGGTGACCCCCGAGATGATCGACACCCACCACGAGTTCGGATCCACGTGAGCCGTCAGGTCGAACGCCACCCAGCGCTGCCCCGGCAGCCACCCCGCGTCCTGCAGGTCGCCGAGCCCGTAGGCGAGGACGCCCGCGGCGATCACGATCAGCGCAATCGCGGTGCGGTTGAAGAACTTCCCGAGGTCGATCCGCACCGCCTGCTCGTACAGCAGCCAGCACACGACCACGGCTGCGGTCAGCCCCAGAGCCGCGCCGACAAGCGGCGCCACCGTCGAGCCCGAGGCCTTCACCGCCGTCCAGATGAACAGTGTCGTCTCCAAGCCTTCCCGGCCCACGGCGAGGAACGCCGTCAACGTGAGCGCCCCGGCGCCGATCGCGACCGCGCGAGCAAGCTCGCTGCGCAGGTGCGCGGACAGGGTGCGCGCGGTACGGCGCATCCAGAAGACCATCCCGGTCACGCACCCCACCGCGAGCACGCTCAACAGCCCCCCGACCGCTTCTTGGGCGCGTGAGGACAACGTGTTGGTCGAGTACGTCAGCACCGCCGCGAAACTGCCCGCGACCATGGCCGCGGCGAGCACCCCCAGCCACACCGCGGCCGGACTGATCCGCGGCCTGCCGGATTCCACCGCGGCAGCGTTCGTCCTGCGAAGCGCGGCCAGCAGGATGCTGACAACCAGGCCCGCCTCGAGACCCTCCCGCAGACCGATCAGCAGGTTCGGTACCGCGTCCGCCCATCGCACGTCTATTAAGGTAAGGCATACCTAAATATTCGGTCGAACCCCCCCGCCCACGCTGAACCGAACGCGATGTCTAAGCGAGGATCTTGCCGACGGCAAAGCAGCCGACAAGCGCCACCGCCATGATGAGCACCCACCCGTCGGTGATCCGACCGAGGACGCGTGGCGCGCTTCGCACGCCCATGAACTCCTGCATGATGATGCGGACCTTCACCAGCGCGACCAGGATTGCCGCCATCGTTACCGCGGTGTTCGCGGTGCGCCCGCCGACGTCGGCAACGTGGTCGATCAACAAGTAGCACAACGTGATCGAACACAAGATGAGCCAGACGACGAACAGCCTGAGTCCGGTCTTGGTCGGCATCCGTCACCTCACCACATAGAGCAACGCGAAGATCAGGATCCAGAGGTAGTCGAGGGTGTGCCAGTACGTCGCGCACGTCTCGACCATGATCTGTGATCGCCGCTGCGGACTGCGGAGCTGATAGACGAGCACGCCGAGAAACACAAAGCCGATCAGCAGGTGAATGAAGTGGATCGCGGTGAGGAAGTAGTAGTAGGAGAAGAAGTCGTTGGACGTGAAGGTATTGCCGGCGTGGATCTCCACCACCCACTCGCTCACCTTGAAGCCCATGAAGGCGACGCCACAGGCGGCGGTCAGGTAAGCCTTCACCAGGGCGGAGCGAAATCTCCCCGCGCGAGCCTCCTCGACGCAGCGCGCGATCACCCACGAGCTCGTCAGCAGGATGATCGTGTTGACCGCTCCGATCCACAGGTGCAGCTGGGCCTGCGCGTGCAGAAACAGCACGGGATGCTGGGTGCGATTGAACAGGTACACCCCGAGGTATGCGGTAAAGAGCAGCGTCTCGAACAAGACGAAGAACCACATGTCCGGTTGCCCGGGCACCCGCCTCGTGCTGCCCGCGCCGGTCGCGGGCAGGGCAGTCTCCGAGATGGTCATGACGCGGCGACCTCCGCCACTCGTGCCGGTCCGCTCGGCGGTCGATCGGGCAATGGTCCGGTGCCGAAGTCCTCGCGCAGGATCAGGCTCCTCAGCAGGTAGATGAACACGCCGGTGTACGCCCCGAACACGACCACATCGATCCACCATGCAATGACCCCGTTCCAGGCGAAGGCGCCGCGGTGGAAGATCCACGAGGGCGCGACAACGACCTCGGTAAGGGCATTGCAGAGGTTCAGATATCCGAACCACTTCGGGAAGACACCGTTCTTGTCGAGCAGGATCGCCAGCATCCAGATCAACGAGCCGACAAGAAACACACCCATCGTTCCGGAGAACGACAGGAACCCGAGGTCGTAGAGCCATTGCTGGGTCGCGGGACTCCGGTCCGGGCGCATCGCTCCCACCGTCATCACCACGCAGATGAACAGGAAGCCCGGGACGGCGCTGACGGCGTACAGGATGAGATAGGAGTAGGCAAAGGCACGACTGACCGACATGCGTCGAATCGAGTACGTGATCAAAGCGATCGACGTCGCGGACAGACCACCAAGAGCGAAGATCAACGCAAACCCGATGAGCAGTCCGTCGTGCCGGCCGTCGAACCAGCCGACCACCGCTTCCGGGCCGTACCACGGCTTTCCCGGAGGCTGGGTTCGGGTGAGGATAAAGAACACGATCGTGTAGATGTTGTAGAAGACGATCGTCGCGTACCAGGCGAGCCACAACTCCCGTTTCGGGTCCTCCAGCACGCTCGGCCGCTTCACAGGGCGGCCTCCGCACCTGCGTGGTCACGGTCCATCGCCCGGCCCACCACCACCGCCATGACGACGATCCAGGAGGCAATCGCAACGTTCTTCACCCAGAACGACAAGAACCCGTTCCAGGCAAACGGCCCGCTGAGCGCCAGTCCGGCGAACGCCGCAGGGATCAGCGCGACCGCGATCACCACGTTGAAGGTGGCGACCCAGCGCGCAAAGACGGGCCGGTCTTGCTGGTCGAGGCCGATCGCTACCGCAAGGAACAGGCACAACGCGACCAGGAACGGCACGCCGCAGGTGAAGGTGATCCAGGCGAGGTCGTTGTAGAGCTGGGTGAGCTCGGGAGCGCGATCCGGCCGGAAGGCCGCGCACATCCAAAAGATCGTTGCCGTGAGGAACGCGATCGGTGCGGCGCCCGAGACTCCGATCACGCAGTACCGCAGGATCGGGGTGCGGTGTGCCATGTCCCGCATCCGTTCGACGATCAACATCAGCAACGGGATCAGCGCGACACAGAACCAGTTGAACAGGATCATGCTGTACCGCACCTGCGCGGTGTGGTCGCGGTAGAAGGCGGCCACCTGCGCCGGCGATGAGCGCGGGGACATCGGAGGGGTAAAGCCAGGGAAGAGGAAGAACGCCGCCAGCCAGACAAGTGCCACCGCCGGCAGCGCCCAGTAGATGATCCTCTCGCCGTCGACACGGCCCATCGACTCACGCTCCCCACGAGCTGGCATTGCTGACGAGCACCCCGGATACTAGCCGATCGGCTAGTATCCGGGGTGGAGGATCGAGCCCTAGCGAGTCACGGCCGCTTTGGCCGCCGTGGCAGCCGTCAGCGCCGCACGACGCAGATGTCGGACGTGGCGAAGGTGGCGGAGGTGGTGGAGACCAGCGATCGCGGCCGCCCCGGCCGCACCGAACACACCCACAACGATGACCCACGGAATGATCAGGATCGAGGTCTGCCCGGTTGCTACGACCTTGCCTGAGGTGACCACGACCTTGATCCGGAATCGCCCGGAACGCGGGGCGTTCCACTTCTCCGACACGTGAACCCGCGAGCCCGGCAACAGGGCGAGCAGGTGCGTGGTCGGAAATCGATGGACGACGTGGCCGGAGCGATTGACCACCTTGACGTTTGCGTTCGCGTCAAGCCGAGTGTTTCCGGTGTTGGAGACGTCGTAGGTCACGGTCGACTTCCCGCCACCGAGGAGGATGGACTGCACTCCGGAGCGATGCACCGCGACGTTGTGAACCGCCAGTCCCGGCTTGCGCGGCCCGGCCACCGTCAAATAGACCCGAACGCCGACGGCATGCTGGACGCCGAGGCTGACCTGCCCACCCGTGTTGCGGACCACTTGGGTGTCGAGCGCCACCACGCCCGCCGTGTAGTCGCCCGGGGTGGTGTGAGCCGGAACGTGGATCTTGACCGGGATCGTCGCCTCGTTCGCCGCCGGGACGGTCAGGTGCGAGGTCGCCAACGTAATCCAGCGGGTCGCCCCCACCTTCGGCGCGGTCTTCAGCCCCAGCGCAAACGCGCCGCCAATCGGCTGGTTGAACGCGTTCGCCGGGTACAGCTTGAAGCTGATGGGACTGCTCGTGGGATTTGCCAGTGTCACGGCGTCGTGAATCGTCTGCTTGTCCGCCACCTTATAGCTGATCGCTGCCCGGTTGTCCGCCCCGTGGACGGGCGCCGGCGACAACGACCAACCCTCCGGTGAACCCGTGGCAGCGGCTGATCCCATCGCGACCGTGCTCATCGCGGCTACCCCGAGCGCGCCAAGGAGTACACGACCGGCGATCCGCCGGCGAGCTTCACCGCTGAAGCCGCTCATCGCGCTCCTGTCACTGTCCGGGGCAGCGCCGAGAATCTAACGACATTGCGTAATCGAACGCAATCGACGCCTCGTTCTGACGCACCGTTGACGATGACACCAACCTGATCGCGATGTCTGCGATTCGCTCAACCTTCATCCCCCTGGCTCGCTCACGCGAGCGTCATGATCAGTCGGTTCTTGTAAGGCCCGGACACGAGCTTTCCCGGAACCTTCAGGCTGAGATGGGCGGAGACCTGGAACTGGCCACCACCACCCTCAGACGCAGCCGAAGCAAGCGTCTGCCCGGTCGTGTCGTTCGCCTTCTGGGTTGGACCGGCCACGACCTCGGACTGACGACCGGTGACAGCGGTGATTGTCGGCGTCATCGTGAGCGCGCTCGCCGAGAAGACGTTGCGGTCGCGTTGGCCGTGCGGCATCTTGTTGACGAAGTCATGAGCCAACGTCGCCGTGAGCGTCCACCCCGGCAACAGGCCGCGGGCGTCGGTCACGATCAGGTTGTCCACTTTGCCTGATCCGCTGACCGGGTGAGGCCGGAGGGTGATCGGGGTCAAGGTCACAGTCGTCGGGATTCCGCTCAGCAGCGTGTTACTCAGCTTTCCCGGCTTCACTTGAACCGAGATCGACTCGCTGACTCCCCCGGGCCTCGTAACCGCGAAGGCACACGACACGGTGACGTTGTCGGCCGTGTCGACCACGACGATTGGGTTGGACGTCTCGACCTTGTCGCTCGAGGAGACCTTGATCGAGCCGGTCAGGTCACCGACGGCGTCGACCAGTGCGGTGCCGGTGCTCGCCGGGGACCCGTCGGTGAACGACGCCGAGACGTTCGCGTTGGCCGGCCAACTGGACCCG
This sequence comes from Mycobacteriales bacterium, assembly GCA_035501255.1. GTDB lineage: Bacteria > Actinomycetota > Actinomycetes > JAFAQI01 > JAFAQI01 > JAFAZI01. The sequence continues at coordinate 6,885 of DATJWM010000146.1, forward strand.
GTCAGGTTCACCGTCGTACCCGTTGACCCGGATGCGGGGGAACACTGAAGGGTGGCGAGCGTGCTGGCCACCGTAAAAGTCACTGATTTGGTCACCGTGCCGGCCGCACTTCCGGTGGGACCGGGGTACGCCGTGGCGTTCGGCTGCACCACCGTCAACGTGTGGGTGCCGGTCGAGATCGTGCTCGACAGCGGGACGCTGAGGTCCCCCCCGAGCGCGCCGCCCGCCGTCAAGGAGTCCGATGACGCTGTCGGCCAGGTGGCGGCGCTCGTCGTCATCGCGTTCGACAGCACGCTGCCGTCGAGCTCCAGCGTGGGCGCTGCGACACCGGCCGCCGAGTCCGGTGCCCCGGTCACCGGTGCGCCGAAGAAACCCGATCCGGAGAGGACGACGGTGCCGCCGGGAGCATAGGACGCGCGGTCGGTCGTAAGGGTCGGCGTGGCCGGCGCAGGCTGGCCACTGTAAAGCAGCGAGACCGACCCGAGACTCGATCCGGTCAACGACGCAACCGCCAACGTGCAGGTCAGTCCAGCATCCGCCTGGGCCTGGGTCGGCGGACACGCACTTCCGTTCGACAGCGACTGCGACCACACCGTGTAGTTCGTGGTGAACTTGCCGCTTGAGTTCGCGGCACCGATGACCGCCTTCGAAATGTCGGTGAAGGCCTCCTGATTGGACAGGCCCGTCACCAGACTCGCACCGGCGGTCGCGATCGACGTCGCTACTGACGTGCCGGAGCCGAGCCCGGTGCAGCTGACGGCTACCTGGTCACCTGACGTCACGTTCAGAACCGGGTCCGAGACACTGTCCGCCGTCGCAGCGTGGGTCGAGTCGGTGAAGGTGCAGTCCGGGTTCGCTGCGCTTGCCGGACCCGCTGCCAGGGTGACGGTGGCCGCGATCAAGGTCGTGAGCGTGATGGCGACACAAGTCGGTCGAAGTCGCATCCGCAACGCGGTGGTTCGCAACACTGGGTACCTCCGACGGTGGGCTAGCGCCGGCCCGCGCCCTCCCGGACGCGGGTAGCAGGGAAGATGCAGTCCGGCGGGCACCCGATCCCGGTGCAGGCTGCGCACGCTGCGCTACTCGAACAAAGGTGCACGCAACCCCCCTTGGTTACGCCCGTGCCGCTGTGGAACTCCACAACCACGCATGCATCGTTATCTGGGACATCATGCCGGATGGAGCAGACCGATTGCGGCCAAGTGGACCAGTTGGCGTCCAATCGGCGGATCGAATCGGCGACTTAACACCACAGGACGGGATATCACGCCACAGGGCGGACATGCCGCCCGCTCCTGCACGTGCCGGACAGCGACTTGGTCGAATCAGGTGCAGCGGGCGCAATGGCGTGGCTAGGATCGCCGCACTCGCTCGATCAGATGACATCGCCGTCACTCGTTCGGTGACGCGCGGCATCTCGACGTACGAGAGGGATGGGGTAACCGATGCGCTTCACCGCACGAGCCGGGCTCGGTCTTGCCGCCGCCGGTGTCATGGCCGGCACCATGCTTATTCCGGCGACGCTGATTGCCACACCACCGGCGGTCGCGGCACCGGCCCCCAGCATGTCGGCCAGCCCCAACCTTGGACTTCACGACGGAGAATCAGTCACCGTCACCGGGTCGAACTTCGCCGCCAGCAAGGCCTTCTACATGGTTCAGTGCAGCGGGTCGACCCAGGCGGACTGCGACACCTCGAACCTGGTGACCGGAACCACGGGCTCCGACGGCAGCCTGTCGGCGTCGTTCACGGTCCACACCGGCTCGATCGGAGCCGGCACCTGCACATCGACATCCACCTCGTGCGTCATCGCCGCCACCACTGACCCCAACCCGTCCGATACCGCGGCGGCAGCACGCGCGCCGATCTCGTTCGGACAAAGCGGCCCATCGATCACGGTGAGCCCGCACAAGGACGTCAAGAGCGGGAGCACGGTCAAGGTCTCCGGGTCAGGGTTCCCCGCCAACAAGGTGCTGTACGTGCTCGAGTGTTCCTCGCTCACCGGCCAGGCGGGCTGTGACGTCAGCACGCTCAACAGTTCGGCCAAGACGGACAAGAGCGGCGCGTTCAGCAAGGTGAAGGTCAAGGTGCACACCGGCAAGGTCGGAAACAAGTCCTGCAACGCAGGCGGCACGTGTTACATCGCGGCGGCCACGTCGACCACCCCGGACTCGACGGACTCGGCGGATGCCTCGTTCTCCTTCGCCAAGCAGCACACCAAGCCGGCGCTCACGATCAAACCCAACAAGGGTGTCCGCAACGGTGGTCACGTTCGGGTGTCCGGCAAGGGTTTTCCCGTAGGGAAGAAGGTTGATCTCATTCAATGCTGGTCGCTCGGCACCCGGGTGAGCTGCAACGAGAGGACGTTCCGAACCTCATCGAAGACAAACGGCGCCGGTGCGTTCAAGAAGGTGAAGATGAAGGTCTTCGCCGGGAAGCGCACGAAGAAGTCGTGCAAGGCGGGCGGAAAGTGCTACTTCGTCATCGGGACCAGCTCGACAAAGCCGAGCAACTCGAACTCAGCCGTCGCGACCTTCACGTTCGGGCGCGGGAAAGAGACGAGCGTGACCGTCAAGGTGAAGGCACGTCGTCTGGTCGGCAAGGTCCATTCACGCGGCAAGGGCGTCGCGGGCCTGCGGGGGATCGTGCAGCGCAAGGCCGGACACAAGTGGAAGAAGGTCGCCAAGGTCAAGACCCATCACCATGGCCGATACCGGTCCCGCTCGCTCAAGCGCCACCACAAGTACCGCGTGGTCGTGCCGAAGCAACATCACCACGGCAAGCTCTACGCTCGCTCGGTCAGTCGCACCGTCAAGGTCTAGCGCCGCAGGACGATTAGTGGCGGCCGGCCAGTGGACTACCCGGCTGGGACACGAGCGTGTGCGCACGGTTGCGCAACGTCCACAACGCCTGGCCGCCGACGGTCACTGGCTCGGAGTTCCTCCGGGGGGGCAACTCAAATCCGCTGTACATCACCCGTCGTTCGTAGCGGGTGGGCGGGGTGGCCTCGTGCAAGGTGCAGGATTGATGGACCGAGATGTCCCCACGCTCGGTGACCAGCGGAACGATCGGAAGATAGGAACCGTCCCAAGCCCGGTACGCCGGCATGTTGACCCGATGTGAACCGGCAACGACCCGCAACATCCCCCACTCGGCGTCGCCCGGGTCCACCGACAGCCCGGTCACGACGTTCGCACACATGTAGGCGTGCCGGCCGAGGTTGCAGTCTCGATGCCAAGGAACGTCCGAGATCCCCTCGACCACAGCGAGTGGCTTGATCAGCGCCTCGATGCAGTTGCCTTCGACCACCTTCTGCACGAGCGGCTCCGGTCCTCCGACCACCTCGCGAACTTGGCGCCAGCTCTCGCTCCTCAGCAGGTCAGCCGTTGTCGGCGAGTGCTCGACGAAATTCAGCAGGCGGACGCATCGGCGCGTTCCGTCGTCGACCGTCGCCCACCATGACCGACCGTCACCTTCGCGGTAGTGGGCGACCGCGCGATCGATGTCCTGCGCGATCTGCACCATGTCCTCAGGAGCAAGCCACCCACGCAGGTGGAGGTAACCGGCCTCGCGGAAGAAATGCGAAATGTCCTCAGGCGGATCGTCAGGCCCGAACACGCGACCGAGATCCAACGGTGAACCGTCGGCAGCGGTGAAGGTCGTTGTCTCCTCGATGACGGGCCACCCCTCGAGGAGCGCGAGCCACGCGGCGTCCCAGGCGGCGAGATCCTTGGCGGTACCCCTCGGCTTGTCGACAGAGCGTGCGGTCATGAGGCCAGTGAAGGTGGTTTGCTGCTGAAGCCAGTCGGATAGCTGTCGTGGGGTCAGTCCCACCTCGATGGCGCCGTCGCTGCAGCCAGCAACGGCGCGCAACTCCTCGGCCGCCTCCAGGGTCCATATCGAGTCGCCTACCCGCAGGGCGAGATTTCGCGCTCCGAGCCGGTGAACGCCGGCAGCGGCCAGCGCCTTGCGCTCGGCCGGGAACTCCGCGAACACCTCGCCGAAGAACTCCCCCGGATCGAGGAGCGGCACATCCACGTCGTCGCGCGTCCGTCGATCGAGTTTCACCTGCCACCTCGCTCGCGCCGGCTGAGGTCCGTTCCCAGCAGACACGCTCTGCCGCGCGTCGCCGGGACCGAGCCGCCTGAATGATAACGAGATGACCGATGCCGCGCGACGGCTCGGGGACTTCCGGCCCTACCCGGGGAGGGCGGCAGCGCGATTGACTGCGCTGGTGAGCAACATCACTGCGGATGAAGCCGGACCGGACACCGTGGCAACTGCCGGGCGGTCGCCATCGACAGCGACCCCTGTTGACGTGGTACTGGCCACGGGCGCGGTGGCGACCATTCGGGCGGTCCGGCCGGAGGACCGCGACTCCCTGCGACAGCTCTATGAGCGAACCGGGCGGGACTCGATGCGCCTGCGGTTCTTCAGCTTCTCTCCGCACGTCGCCGAGCAGGACGTCGTTCGGATCACCCGCCCGGCGTCGGACGATCACATCGCTGAGCTGGTGACCAGTCGTGGGGAGGTGATCGGGGTCGGCTGCGTGGAGCGCACCGATAACCGAGGCGTCGGTGACATCGCCTTGCTCGTCGACGACACTCGGCACGGCGAAGGCGTGGGGATGTTGTTGGTGGAGCACCTGGTCGACGCCGCGCGTCGCGCTGGCTTCCACCGGATTCGCGCCGACGTGCTGGCCGAAAACGTTTCCATGATGCGGGTGTTCCAGGATCTCGGCGCGAATCTCATCACGCACTACGACTCCGGGGTCATCGAGGTCGACTTCCCTGTCACCGACCGTCGATCGCTACGCGAGGCGAGCGAGCGGCGCGAGTCGATCGCCGACCACGCCTCGATCGGGCGTGTGCTCGCACCGCGCAGCGTGGTGGTGATCGGGGCCGGTCATCGACCAGAGTCGATCGGTCACCGATTGCTCGGCAGCATTCGGGACAGCGGATACCAAGGCGAGGTCAGTGCGATAAACCACGACGGCACACCGGTCGGCGACGTCCCTGCGTGGACTGCAGTCGAGGACCTTCCATATGTTCCCGATCTGGCGATCATCGCCGTTCCTGCGATCCAGGTGCCGGCAGTGATCGCCGACTGTGCACGGGTGGGTGTCGAAGGAGCGGTCATCATCAGCGACGGGTTCGCCGAACTCGGCGACGAGGGCAAGAGGGCCGAGCGCGAGATCCTGCTTACGGCCCGCGAAGCCGGAATGCGGCTCATCGGACCGAACTGCCTCGGGATCGTCAACACGGCGCCGGATGTTCGGCTCAACGCCACGTTCTCGAACGTGCGACCGGCGGCAGGCGTCGTCGGGGTCGCGTCGCAGTCGGGCGGTGTCGGAATTGCCACGATCGAGTACCTGAACCGTCGGAACATCGGCGTGTCGAACTTCGTATCGCTGGGCAACAAGGCCGACGTCAGCGGCAACGATCTCCTGTTGTATTGGGAACACGATCCCTCGACTCAGGTCTGCCTGCTCTACCTCGAGTCGTTCGGAAACGCTCGCAAGTTCGCTCGCATCGCCGCACGGGTGTCCCGTCAGAAGCCGATCGTCGCGATCACCGCCGGACGGAGCCGCGCAGGTGCGCGCGGCGTGCGGTCTCACACGGCCGCCGCGGCGACCCCTGCGGTCGCGCTGGACGCCCTGTTCCGCAAAGCAGGGGTCATTGGCGCGAACGCGATGGGTGAGGCGATCGATATCGTCGCCTTGCTCGAGCGGTCCGCACTTCCACGCGGCCGCCGAGTTGCCGTGCTCACCAACGGCGGGGGTCCAGGCGCCCTGGCGGCGGACGCGTGCGCCGCGGTCAACCTCGACCTCCCCGAACTCAGCCCCGCACTTCGCGCCCGACTCGCTCAGATCCTGCCCGGGCATGCCGCGACGGCGAATCCGATCGACACGACCGCGGGCGGAAGCCCGGAGGTGCTTGCCGAGGCGACGCGAGTCGTGATGGCGTCCGACGAAGTCGACTCCGTGATGGTGGTCCACACCTCCCTGAGCTCCAGCGACAGCGACGAACTTGCCGCCGCGCTGTCCGACCTTCCGGCAGCGTTTCCGACGAAGACCCTGATCGGCGTGCTCATCGGAAAGGCCGAGAGTCTCAGTCGTCGACCGGCCGTGCCGGTCTACGACTTTCCGGAGCCGGCCGCGCAAGCCCTCGCCGCAGTGACGTCGTACGCCGAGTGGCGATCAACACCTGCACAACGACCTCCGCGACTGACAGGGATCAAACGGCGGGCAGCGGAGAAGGTCATCGACGACTACCTCGAACGGCAACCGGCGGGTGGCTGGCTCGACACCGACGCAGCCGTTGACCTGGTGTCGGCGTACGGCATTCCGGTCGCACGAACGACACGCGCGGAGACAATCGAGGAGGCGGTGGCGGTCGCACGCCGCGTCGGTTATCCCGTCGCCATCAAGGCCGCGGCCGGCGAGATCGTTCACCGCACCGAGATGGGCGGAGTGCAACTGAACCTTGCATCCGACGATGACGTTCTCGCGGCCGTCACGAGGATCAGAACAACTTGCGGTGAGACGTGCCCGGTCGTCGTTCAACCGATGATTGCGGCCGGAGTAGAGACCGCAGTGGGCGTCGTGAACCAACGCTCGGTCGGACCGATGGTCATGGTCGGGCTCGGCGGGGTGGCTACCGACCTTCTCGCGGATCGTAGTTTTCGCCTACCACCTCTCGATCGATCGGAAGTACGGGCCGCCATCAAGGACCTGCGCACGGCACCGCTTCTGTTCGGTTATCGCGGTAGTCCATTGGCAGACGTTGCCGCTTTCGAGGACCTCGTCCTGCGGGTCGGCCGGCTCGCCTCTGAGCTCGACGAGGTCAGCGAGGTTGATCTGAACCCGGTCGTCGTCAGTACCACCGGTGCGGTGGCGGTCGACGTGAAAGTTCGGGTGTCACCAACGGTCGGCATCGACAGTGGTCTTCGACGACTCCCCGCCGTCAATCGCTGATCAGCGGTCAACGAAAGGGTCAAGGCCGTGCAAGGGAAGCACCGCGCGGCGGGTGGCGGCGATGGCCCGATCCACCAGGTCGTCAGGATCGCCTTCGCCGGCATCCCACGGCTCCCACGCGGGTGGTTCGCCATCGCCCAAGTGGGTGGGAGCAGGGTTTCCGCTGAGGCGCTCCGACACGACACGCCACGGCTCCGGGAGCGGACACTCGCCGCCGAGTGACGCGCCGCTCAGCTCCGCGAGCAGCATCGCCCAGGATCGTGGAACGGCTGATCCGAGGTCGTAGCCACCTCCTCCCAGGGCAACCCACCGTCCGGCGGACAACTCGTGGGCGAGCTCATGGATCCGCCGGTACGCGACGGCGAATCCTTCGACCGTGACTCGAAGATCGGTGAGTGGATCGTCGCGATGCGCGTCGCACCCACACTGGCTGATGACGACCTCTGGCCGGAAAGAACGCAAGAGGACCGGCACGACCGCATCGAACGACCGCAGCCAGGGCCCGTCCGGCGTTCCGACCGGAAGTGCGATGTTCGCCGCGCTGCCTTCGGCGCCAGGCGCACCGACGTCGCCCGCCGCGCCGGTGCCGGGAAAGATCGTCCGCCCGTCCTGATGGATGGAGATCGTCAAGACCCGCGGGTCGGCGGCGAAGGCTGCTTCGACGCCGTCACCGTGGTGCGCGTCAAGGTCGATGTAGGCGATCCGCGCGCAACCTGCCCGCAGAAGGTCCGCGATAGCGACTGCTGCGTCGTTGTAGACGCAGAACCCGCTCGCGCAGGACCGCATCGCGTGGTGGAGACCGCCGACGAGGCTGACCGCGTGAGCGATCTGTCCCGCCCAGACCGCGCGGGCCGCGAGGAGGCTCCCCCCAACGACGGCACTCGCCGCCTCATGCATCCCGGGAAACACCGGGGTGTCGGCCGTCGCGAGCCCGAACGCGTTGAGAATCTGAACCGGTGCCCGATCGGCTGAGCGCACCAGACCGATGAACGCCTCGTCGTGAACAAGGGACAACTCAGTCAGGCTTGCTGGTTCTGCCACCAACTCTCGCCAGGCCGGTCGATCCATGACCTTCAACGCGATCGCGAGCTCGATCGCGAGCTCGGCGCGGGCGGCACGCATCGGGTGGCCGCTGCCGAAGTCGTAGCTCGCGGCGAGCGGACTGCGCACGAGCGCCACAGTGCCGCTCATCGCCGGCGATGGGTGGCGCTCAATGCTGAGCGAACTCGAGCACGTCGTCCACCGGACGACGCGGGGTCGAGGGCGCAGATCCAGCGTGCCCGAGACGCAAGATGATCTGCGGGAATCCGGACACGCCCAACGCACGTCGCAACTCGGCGCGAATATGGGGCAACTCCACCATCTGGGAGTCGATCGCAGCGAACGCCCAATCCTGTGCGGCGCGGACCAACACCCGCTCCATAGCTTGCCCGGCCACCAGCCAGTCGGCCTGAACGTCAGTCGGAGTCACGATCACACTGATCGACTCGGGCAAACCTCCATCGGGGTCCGCGCTTCCAATTCCGCGACCTCGGTCGAGGTCACGAGCCGCGAGCGCGTCACCGACAAGCTGAGGCCTGGCCGGGTACGCCGTCGCCGGCACACCGTCACGTTGCCCTGACCCGGGTTCGGGGGTCCACCGTTCAAGCTCGGCCTGGGCCCGGGGGTCACCGGCGATTTCACGCTCCGCGGTCCGAGCCAACTGGAGGAGCCGGCGCCGCATGCCGGGCTCGTTGACGTGAAACAGCAAGGCGCCTTCGGCGTCGGCCGCCCGCTGGAGATAGACACCCAACTCAGGACTGATCGGCTTGTCGTCGAAGCCGCTGCGCCGGGTGTGGCGGCGAGCAAGGGCAGACAGCGCGGCCGCCTCGTCCGGGTCTGCGGCCTGCCCGGGGAGGAGCGAGATCTGCGCCAGAAGTCGAGGGCCATCGGGATCGGGAAGCAGTCGGACGTCGGGCGTCAAACCGAGCGACCGGATGGCGACTCGCAGGTTGAACAGAGCGGCCCCGCAACTAAGCGCGAGCTCGCGACCCTCAGGATCGGCAAAGGTGAGACCTCGCGATGTGTCCGCCCAGAGTTCGATGGCTTCGCCGGTGTAGGTGAAGCGCCATGGCTGAGAGTTGAGCACGGACGGAGCGCGACACGCCTGTTCAACCAGCCAGCGCACGGTATCGAGCGACGGCGGAAGATCGGTTGCGGCGGTTGTCACGATGCCTCCTCTGCAGCCGACGGCGTTCCTGACGGCCTACCCGTCCTGCCTATAGCGTCAAACGGTCGCAAGCCCGAGATAAGGGTCGAAAGTCCCTTCCGCAGCGCGGTTGGTCACCCCGACGGTAGCGCCTGGGACGAATCGAACGGCCGACCATCCGCGACCCCGGGTCGTTCCCGCCGCCAAGGACAGGGATGCGGCAGCATCGAAGCACCTCCCCGACAATGCAGAAAGGCTCTACGTGCCCGGTGTCGCGATTCGCACGAACGGTCTGACGAAGCGCTACGGGTCGATCACCGCACTGGACCATCTCGACCTGGAGGTCCCCGCCGGCGAGGTCATCGGCTATCTCGGACCCAATGGAGCCGGCAAGACCACGACGATTCGGTTGCTCCTCGGTCTGATTCGGCCCAGCGCCGGTCAGGCGGACATCTTTGGACTCGACTGTCAGACGCAGTCCGTCGCGGCACACCGCAGGCTCGCATACGTCGCCGGCGATGTCGCTCTGTGGCCCTCCCTGACCGGCGCGGAAACGTTGAACCTCCTTGGCCGGGTCCACGGGTACGTCGATGCGGCGTACCGCGACGTGCTGATCGAGCGGTTCGAGCTCGACCCCTCACGGAAGGTACGTGCCTATTCGAAAGGCAACCGGCAGAAAGTGATCCTCATCGCCGCGCTGATGAGCCGCGCGGACCTACTCGTGCTCGATGAGCCGACTTCCGGGCTGGACCCTCTGATGGAACGGGCGTTTCGGGAGAGTGTCCGCGAAGCCCGACAACGTGACCAGACGGTGTTCCTGTCGTCGCACATTCTCAGCGAGGTCGAGGCCCTGTGTGACCGCGTGGCAATTCTACGCAGCGGGAAGTTGATCGACATCGGCACCCTTGCGCAGATGCGTCATCTCTCATCACTGTCCGTTGAGGCGAGCTTCGTCGGGACGGTGCCGGATCTTTCCCGCGTGCCCGGCGTCACCGATGTCGCCGTCGACGGCCAGGTTGTGCGTTGTGAGGTCAAGGGTTCGGTCGAACCGCTGTTACAGGTGCTTGCCTCGTCCGGCGTACACGAGTTGCTCAGCCGCGAACCCTCCCTCGAGGAACTGTTCCTGTCCCACTACGGAAGAGAGGACGAAGGTGCAGTCGGGCGTGACCGCGGCTGAGCGACCACGACGGGGCGTGAGCCCGATCCAAGCACGCACCGTCGTGGTGAGCATCACTGGGCGCAAAGCGATCCGCTCGGCGGTCATCTGGGGATCGGTGTTCGGGCTGTATGCGAGCGTGTCCGCCCTCGGTTACGCCACGACGTACACAACCGCCGAGTCGAGGGCGGCGTTGGTGCGGTCTCTCGGTAACAACCTCGGTCTGAACGCGCTGATCGGACCGGCCCACGACATCGGGACGGTCACCGGATTCACCGCATGGCGCACGGTCGGCGTGCTCAGCATCGTGGGAGGCGTGTGGGGGCTGCTCGCCGCATCACGGCTGTTGCGTGGCGAGGAAGACGCCGGCCGGTGGGAACTCTTGCTGGCCGGACAGACAACGCGGCGCGAGGCGACCGGCCAAGCGATCGCAGGCCTGCTGTGCGGCCTTCTCGTGTTGTGGGCGGTTTCAGCCGCCGCTGTGATCGTCACGGGACGAGCTAACCGGGTGCACATCGGTCCCGGATCGGCGATGTTCCTTGCGCTGGCGATCTCAGCGGGTGCGGCGGTGTTCCTGTGCGTCGGCGCGCTCACCTGCCAACTCGCGTCCACTCGCCGGCGGGCCGCCGGTTACGCCGCAATCGCACTCGGTCTTAGCTACGGGATCCGGATGGTCGCCGACTCGGGCACCGGACTGTCATGGATGCGGTGGCTCTCCCCGCTGGGATGGGTCGAGGAATTGCGGCCACTCACCGACCCCCGGCCGTGGTTGCTCATCCCGATCGTCGGCTTGATGGCGGTGACCGGCGGACTCGCGGTCTCGATGGCCGGTCGGCGCGACCTCGGCGCCGCCGCACTCGCCGACCGACCCGAACGCGCGCCACGCACCGGACTGCTCGGGGGGCCGTTACGGCTGGCTGCACGCCTCAACGCCGGGGTGCTGAGCGCCTGGGCGATATCCACCGCGATCTCCGGACTGCTCATGGGCTTGATCGCCAAGTCCGTGGGTACGGCGATCGCTTCCACCACGAACGGGCATGACGCGTTCGCGAAACTCGGGTTCCGTGGCACCGGCGCGGAGCAATATCTGGGCATCACGTTCGTGCTGATCGCGGTCCTGGTCGCGCTCATGACGATCGGACAGGTGAGCGCGATCCGCGACGAGGAGGCCACCGGCCGCTTGGACAACCTGCTGGTGCGACCGGTGTCGCGAACCGATTGGCTGTCGGGTCGAATCGCCGTCACGATCGCAGCGGGCATCGGGACCGCGGCGCTGGCGGGCCTCGCCTGCTGGGCGGGGGCAGCCAGCCAGGGGACCGGTATCGGACTCAGCGCGCTGCTCGCCGCAGCGGTCAACGTGATTCCGGTCGCCGTCGTCATCCTCGGCGCCGGAATTCTCGCCTTCGGGATCCGGCCCCGGACAGTCACCCTGGTGACCTACGGTCTGCTGACGTGGGCGGTGATCGTGGAGATCCTCGGCAGCGTCATCAACGCCTCGCACTGGGTGCTCGACACCTCGTTGCTCCACCAGATGTCACAGGCACCCGCCGTCGATCCTGACTGGTCGACCAACGCCGTCATGACCGCGGTCGCGGTCGCCTGCGGATTCGCAGGCGTCGTGTTGTTCCGCCGCCGCGACCTCACGGGCGACTGACCGCTGTCATCCGCCACGCACCGCGATCGTGGTCGAGCGCTCACGTGGCCCGGTGGAAGCGGCACCGAACCTCGCGGCCCGCCGCCGCTGCCGCCGTCGATGGCCGAAGGGGGACTGCGCTCGATGCGGACGGTCCGAACGGGCGTAGAACCAGCGTTTCACAACCTCGATCAGCGCGAGGTAACAGACAACCATCGCCACCAGAGCAACGAAGAAGTTCGTCGGCAGTTTGGTGAAGCCGAGCGGGGAGGCGAGCCTCGACGCGGGCAGCGCGGCACCGATCCCGACCACGACCAACGCGGACAGGGCCAGCGGCAGGCTGGGACGACTGCGGAAGAACGGAACCCGACGGGTCCGGATCGCGAAGATGACGAGCGTCTGGGTCGCGAGCGACTCGACGAACCAACCTGAGCGGAACTGCTCCGGACCCGAGTGAAAGACCCGAAGCATGATGGCGAAGGTGGCGAAGTCGAAAACCGAGCTGATCGGGCCGAACACGAGCATGAATCGCCGGATGAACGCGATGTCCCAGTGCGAGGGTCGTCGGACTTGCTCGCCGTCAACGTGATCGGTGGGAATCGCCAACTGACTCGTGTCGTAGAGCAGGTTGTTCAATAGGATCTGCGAAGGCAGCATCGGAAGGAAGGATAAGAAGAGCGACGCCCCGGCCGCCGAGAACATGTTGCCGAAATTGCTCGACGTTCCCATGAGGACGTACTTGATGGTGTTGGCAAAGATCCGTCGTCCCTCTGCCACCCCGTCGGCGAGAACGTCAAGGTCCTTCTCGAGCAAGATCGCGTCGGCCGCATCCTTCGCGACGTCGGTGGCGGAGTCGACCGAAATCCCGACATCGGCGGCGTGCAAGGCAAGAGCATCGTTGACGCCATCGCCGAGGAAGGCGACACCCCTGGCCTCATGGCGGCGGATCCGCACGATTCGTGCCTTATGTTCGGGGCTGACCCGAGCGAACACAGTGACCTTGTCGATCTGTCGGGCCAACTGAGCATCGTTCAGCTCATCGATGTCGGGTCCGGTGAGTACGCCGTGAACGACGAGGCCAAGGTCGCCACAGATCTTTGCCGCGACCTCCGGGTTGTCCCCGGTCACCACCTTGACGCTGATCCCGAGGGCATCAAGACGACTCAACGCCTGCGCAGCGTCAGGCTTTGCGGGATCGAGGAAGACGAGAAATCCAGCGAGGGTGAGTTCGCTTTCGTCCTTCACCGTCGGCGCAGACGATTCCAGGCCGAGGCGGGTCGCTACCGCCACTACGCGATTGCCGGCGCTGAACTCGGCCGCCATCGCCGCGCGCGCGTCGGGAGTGACCTCGGCACAGCGCGCCACAACGGCCTCGGGGGCGCCCTTGGTGACAAGTGTGCGTTGCCCGGTGGAGTCCTCGACAAGCACGGACATCAGCCGGCGCTCATGATCAAACGGCAACACGGCGACTTGGCGCATAGCGGACACAGCCTTCTGCGCAGCAGTCGTCGCCGGAGAATCCCACAGAGCCCGGTCAAGCGCATTCGAGCCGAGTGCACCGGAACTGCCGACCTCGGTGGCCAGCAGACCCCACCGCAAGACGTCGAGACTGCGCAGGTTGTCGACGGGGACGGCCCGCATGTATTCGACCCGACCGATGGTCAGCGTGCCGGTCTTGTCGGTGAACAAGGTCTCAACGTCCCCGAGGTCCTCGATGCACACGAGTCGCTTGACGAGCACCTTTCGCTGCCGCATTCGGCGTGACCCGGCAGCGAGGCTGGTCGAGACCACCGCAGGCAACAGTTGCGGAGTAATTCCGACCGCGATGGCGAGGGAAAACAGGAGCGCATCGATCACCGGACGGCCCAGGACCACATTGATGACGAAGATGGAGGTGGTCAGTGCGGCGGCGACATACACCAGGAACAGGGAGAACCGCCGCAGACCCCGTTGGAACTCGGTTTCGAGCTGACGGGTGTTAAGCCCGGCGGCGATCCGGCCGAACTCGGCGTTGCGGCCGGTCGCCACCACGACACCGCGCCCACCGCCGGAGTGGACGACAGTTCCCATCAAGGCACAGCACGTCAGTTCCGCCAGCGATGATCTACTCGGGACCGCCTCGATGTCTTTCGCCACCGGGAGCGACTCTCCGGTCAGCACGGATTCGTCACACTCAAGGTCCCGGGTCGCTACGAGCCGCAGATCGGCCGGCACGACATCTCCCAGGCGAAGCTCGACAACATCGCCCGGGACCAGATCGGTGACGTCGACCTCACCGAGCCGGCCGTCTCTACGAGCGAGGCACCGATGGCGGATCGCGGAATGCAGCGCCTCCGCGGCCCGCTCCGCTCGCAACTCGTTCATGAATCCGAGGCCGACCGACAGCGCCAGGATCACCGTGATGATGACGGCGTCGGTCCGCTCGCCCACGAAGTACGACGCAACCGCCGCCGCAAGCAACAACACCAGCAGCGGCGAACGCAACTGACGCCAGAGAACCGCAAAGAAGCGGGTGTGATGAGACGCGAACGCGTTCGGACCGAACTGTTGCTGACGAAGCGCGACGGTCGGCGCCGACAGGCCACGGTCGAGTTCGACCCCGAGTCTTTCAGCGACATCAGCCGCCGTCAGGCCGGCCGAGATGAAGGCATCGCTCGCCGGCTCCGGCCGAGCTCGCTCGACCATCAAGCCCCCTCGGCTAACGACTCGGGTGAGTGGGCTGGGTCGTCGCATGCACGGTGAGCGAGTCGTCGCCGACAACGACGACCGGACAGCTCGCACGGGCGAGGACCTCTGTCGTCGTGGTGCCGATCAGCCGGGCGAGAGATCCACCGTGATCGGCGCCAATAACGAGAAGTGCGGCGTGGTCGGAGAGCGCACTCAGCGCGGCTGCGGGCGAGACATGCGGAACCACCCTGGTCGTCAGCGCGATAGGTCGTGGATCGCCGAGTGCGCGCGACACTGCACGGTCCAGTTCCCGGATGGCTGAGCGAACCAGGGCCTCGCGAGTCGGTGACAGCGTGGGATGCCGCTCATCCAGCAGCCATGCGCCCTCGCCCGGGATCGAGTAGACATACACCGCCTCGACCGTGGCTCCGGTGATCGCTGACTCATCGAGCGCCCACCGCAGCGCCTCGATGGACGCCGTCGACCCGTCGACGCCGGCGATGATCCGGTCGGCCTGCCGGCTCGGCCCGCCGGGCTCGACCGCCGACGTCATCATCGGTGCCTCCTGCCTCCGGTGCGAACGTTCGGTGGATCCCGGCTGTCAACGCGATCAGCGGGCGGGTTTGGATGACCCTGGTCGACGAACGACGACCACCGGAACCGTTGCGTGGTCAATGCACTGCCGGCTGACCGACCCGAGTGCCACCCGGTCCAAGCCGCGCTCACCTTCGGATCCCACGACGAGCAGATCGGCGTCCTTGCTCGCGTCGAGCAGGACCTCGCCTGCGGCGCCTTCGACGGCCATCGTCTCGATGCGCTCCGGCGCAATCGTCGCGCTCGCCGCGGCCTCGGCCAGCACCTCGCGCGCCCGGCCTTCGAGGTCCAACCCGTCGACCACCATCAACAAGCCGTACATTCGCGGCCACGCCCACGACGTGACGAGGCGCAGCGTCGCGTTTGTCGAGGTGGCGTAGGAGTCGGCCCAGGCAAGCGCAGCCTGCGCCGACGGAGATCCGTCGATTCCGACCACCACGACCGGGGTAGGGCTTGAGTCTGGCATCGTCACTCCTTGTCCGGGATCGGTCGCCACGGTGCCAGGTGACAGCGTCCACGGCGAGGGTCGAAGGTCCTGCGGTTGGTCAGGAAGCGGCACGCGGTGCTCCGCTGATCTCCCGACACCACGCTCGAACGGTGGTCAGAGGGATTCGTGCGCTCCGGCCTCTTCACCCGAGCTCGCGAGAAGCATCCGGTCGGGAGGGGTGCGGCGGAGGTGCCAGAATCCGAGCCCGGACAGAACGAGCATCGCGGCCGCGGCGATGAAGCAGGCGATTGCCGCCCACAGTGCGATCTCGCCCAGCTTCCAAAACGCGTACGCATTGAGCAGAAGGCCGCGCAGCGTCTCGCCTTGGAACAGGGTCTGGCGCTCTTGACTGACGGTCGCATAACCCGGATCGGTGGGCTTCATCGTGATGAACTTCTCGCTGACCTGCGCGTAGGTCTGGCCGTTCGCCACCTCCTTGAGGTGGTTCGCGATGTAGTGGTCGGCGTAAACCTGCGCCTGTTGGCCGTTGACCAACTGCTGACCGGCGTAGGGAGTCACATACTTCGTGATATCCGCGTTGTTCTGGGCGGCGATTGCCGGTTTGGTCGGGAAGAAGATCTGCTGTTGTGAGAGCTGGCTGTGGACGTTGCTGTTCGCAAAACTGTGCGCCCAGAGTCCCAATGCGCCAGCGACAATCAGGATGGCGGCAACGACCAAGCCACCGGTCGCCAGCACCGCGTCGAACGTGCGACGGTTCATTGTTCGCGCTCCTTCGCGTTCCGCCCACTGGCTTGTCCCGAGGTGGGTGAGACGACGATCGCGTGAGGCGAACCGGCCTACGCAGATCCGAAGGTCCCGTCCGACTGAGTCGTTGGTCCCGATCACGTCCGCACCGATCGGGCGCGCGCAGCGTCAGTCGACGTCGAGGGGAACCTGCCACACGAGTCGGGTTCCGACCCCGCGGTCGCCGGGATCGATGCTCAACGTGCCGGAAAACTCCGCCGCGCGCGCCTGAAGATTCGCGAGACCGCTGCGACGGTTGATGTGCGGGTCGATTCCGACCCCGTCGTCGTTCACGACGAGCGTGACTGCACGGTCGACTTCCACCGTGACGTCGATCGTGCTGGCAGCCGCGTGACGCACGGCATTTGACAACGCCTCGCGAAGGACCGCGAGAAGATGAGCGCGCACCCCGGCGGGGATCGCGGACGCGACGAGACCGACGACTCGCAGGCGAATCGCGGCCAAGGTCGTTGCGGAGGCTTCGTCGACCACTCGTTGAATGTCGGCCCGCAGATCCTGATCGAGTGCGTCGGCCTGCAACTGATAGATCGCCTGGCGCAGATCACGAATCGTTGCGTCCAGGTCGTCCACGACCGTGCTGAGCTTCGACCGCGCCGTGGAATCGGAGACGAGAGGCATCGCGCTCTGCAGCGTCATCCCGGTCGCGAAGACCCGCTGGATGACCAGGTCGTGCAGGTCGCGCGCGATCCGATCGCGGTCTTCGAGAACGGCGAGCCGCTCCCGGTCTCGCTGCGAGCCGCTCAAGTGCAGCGCGATCGCCGCCTGGGCGGCGTACCCGGAGATCACCTCCGCATCCTGAGCCGGGAGATGCGGACCGTGCGAGAACGCGACACACAGCACGCCGAGCACCTCTCCGGCGTCTCCGCCGACGAGGGGCGCGAAGACCGCGCGCCCGAACCTCTCGCTGACTGACTGCCGCGGCCATCCTGCGTCCGTCCGGTCGACGTCGTCCACCTCACGAGTGACGCGGTCACTCATCACCCGAGCGAAAACCGAGTCAGGGCCGCCTACCTCAGCGCCCAGCAGGCCGTGGTAACCCTCACCAGCCACCCCAGAGATCACGAGAGCACCGGACTGGTCAGGCATGGCCAGCGCGACCAGGGCGCAGGACGCCGCCGCCCGCCCAGCATCAACGATTCGGGCGATCAAATCGGGACGGCTTGCCCCGGCGAGCGCCAGACTGCGAACCTCGGTGGCGGCGATCAGCCAACGTTCCCGGAGGCGCTGCGCTTCGAAGAGCTGCGCGTTCTCGATTGCGGCTCCCGCGGCGGCCGCCAACGCCACGACAAGCTGCTCGTCTTCCTCGGTGAAGCCCTTCCCCTCGGCCTTCTCTGTGAGATAGAGGCTCCCGAACACCCGATCTCGGATCCGAACCGGTACGCCGAGGAACGTCGACATCCGCGGATGGTTCGCCGGGAAACCGAAGGACCGTGAGTCCTCCCGGATGTTGTCCAGTCGAAGCGGCGTCGGCCGTTCGATCAACACCCCCAGGACGCCCTTGCCACTCGGGAGGTCACCAATCTCCGCCCGCTCCTCCTCGGGCAGGCCGACGGTGATGAAGTCGATCAGACCGCGATCCGGGCCGATGACACCGAGGGCGGCATAGCGGGCATCAACGAGGTCACGAGCGGCACCCACGATCCGCACGAGAACATCTTCGATACTGAGGTTCTCGGCGACCGACACGACCGCGTCGAGGAGCGACCGCAGGCGTCCCTGGGTGGCGAGGACGTCACCCGCGCGCTCCATGAGCTCCATCAGCAGCGCGTCCAACCGCAAGCGTGCCGGCTCGGTCGCGGCGTCAGCGGCGTCTCGAGCCCCCGGCATCGTCTGGGAAGCCTCGGGCTGGCCTGGGGTCGAGGGCCGCTCGTCCACATGCCGAACGATACGAGATCGACAGCTCGCGCCCGAATCAGCCCGAGCGCGAACCGCCGGCGCGGCTGATCAGGATGGTTCGACGGAGAACGTCGACGCGGTCGGACGTCGCCCGGTCCGCGGCTGCCCGGTGCCGTGTCCGATCCGGAGCATCAACTGCGGGAAACCGACGAGCCCGAGGTCGTGGCGGATGCGCGCGCGCATCGCCGGCACGTCGAGGGCCGGCCCGAGCGGCTGGCTGACCAGGCCCTCGTCGGTCAACGTCAGCAATACCTGGGCAAGCGACCGGCCCGCGGACAGCCAACTGTGTTCGTCGTCGGTCTGGGTTCCGAGCAGGATCAGCGTGTCGCGCTCGACCGCGGGCGGAACCCCATCGTCAGGGAGTCGGTGCTCGTCAAACCCGCCAAAGTCGCGAAGCGGAACGTCCGACACCCGATCCGGCTGCCACGGCTCGTGGGCGGAGTCGGGCACACCATCCTCCGCCGACCCGCTCCGCCGCCATCGGTCCAGTTCCGTCCGGTAGGCCGGATCGTGGCTTTCCATCGCCTCTGCTTCCGACAGCAGCGTCACCGCGATCACCCGGTCACCGGGGCGATCGAGCACCCGCAGCCAACACCCCGTGCTGGCAGCGGCGTCCTGCAAGCGCTGAAGCTGGGCGCGGGTCGGTAGCTCGTCGGTGTAAGGCCCTCGGTCGGTGTAGCGGCGAGCGGCAGCGTCGAGCAGCGCCTGCTCCTCCGGGCTGATTGCTCGGCGCTCGCCGGTCTCGATCGTGGCGAGGAGCGTGACATCGTCTCGATCGGGGCGCACCGCCACGGCGGCGCCGTATCCCAGCGATCGGATCGCCAGGCGGGCGAGTTCGATCGCTGCCCCACAGCTGAGGGCAAGCTGGCGGTGCCCGGGATCGAGGTAGTCCAAGCCTCGACCGGGATCGGAGAAGACGTCGAGCGCGTCCTCCCGGGCGACGAACCGCCACGGCTGCGTGTTGTGCACGCTGGGCGCCAGCGACGCGAACTCGGCGACGACTCGCATCTCCTCCGGGCGCATAGCCCCAAGTATCCCTGCCCGCACATTGCCCGCAATAGGGACTTTCGGTCCGCCGCCCAGGGACCTGTGCCACTGCCCTCACGGGCCCGGGCCGCGCACCCTGACAGTGAGGGGGACGACCAACATAGGCAGGAGGTCGACGATGAAGGTCCACGAAATCATGACCACACCGGTGCTCACGGTGCGCGTCGACGCCTCGATCGAACAAGCAGCGGAGTTGCTGGCTCGTCACGACGTGAACACGCTTCCGGTCACTGACGCACGCGATCGGCTGGTCGGCGTCGTGACCGAAACCGAGGTGTTCCACGCGCTCGCGCTGCACCTCGGGATCGGCCTCAGCCCCACCGCGCGCCTCGACGCGACGACGGCGCCCCGCCAGGTAGCCGACATCACCCAAGAGCCGATCGCCCGGGTGTCCAGGGACGACGACGTCCGACTGTGCTTGGCGTTAATGGCCAAGGACCACGGAATGGCGATTCCGGTCATGGACGGCCAGCGGGTTGTCGGGATCGTCACTCGCGGCAATGCGCTCCAGGCACTGACCAGGCTCGATCGTGCCCAGCTCGAAGATCATGTCCGGCAGGGTCGCCTGCCTGAAACCTCATGCGGGCTGATCGCGTTGTGAGCGAATCGCCGGAGCGCGCCGACACTGTGAACCCCGATCGGGAGGTCACCGCCGGTGAGGCAATGTCATCACCGGTTGTCACGGTTCCGGAAGGCGGCACCATCCTCGAAGCCTGGACGGTGATGGTCACCTTCAGGGTCCGGCACGCAGTGGTTGTCCGCGGCGACCATTGCATCGGCGTCCTCGATGACCGCGCCCTCGTCGAGGCCTGGGAATCCGGGCCGAGCGTGCTTCGTTCCACCGCCGTACGACAGCTGATCGGTCAACGCACCGTATGCGTCCTTCCTGACGCGTCCCTGCGGGAAGTCGCGGCGATCATGAACACCTGCCAGGTTGACGCCGTACCGGTCGTCCGCGCCGACGGAAAGTTGGTTGGTCTCATCACAGCCGGCGACGTGATCCACGCCGTGTCCGAACACGGGCTGCACGCGGCCCGTGACGACGGCACCCGTCGTGACAAGAAGGACACGCCGTGACGGATCGCGTTCGGACCGGACGGGGATCCACGGCCCTGGGCGAGATGTCCCGCGAGGAGTGCCTGAGCGCGCTGCGCGAGACGACGCTTGGCCGGCTTGCGATCAGCCAAGGCGCGCTCCCGCTGATCCTTCCCGTCAACTACGCCATGGAGAACGCGAACATCATCTTCCGCACCAACCAGGGCGGCCTCCTCGACCGGACTTGCCGCAACACCGTCGTGGCTTTCGAAATCGACGCCTACGATGCGGAAACCGGATCGGGTTGGAGCGTCGTCGCTGTGGGCGTAGCGAACGTGCTCTACGCCGGCGAATGGCTTCGAGCGGTCGAGCTCGGCTTGTCCAGCGCGGGGGCCGGCG
Source organism: Mycobacteriales bacterium (assembly GCA_035501255.1). Lineage (GTDB taxonomy): Bacteria > Actinomycetota > Actinomycetes > JAFAQI01 > JAFAQI01 > JAFAZI01. The sequence goes on from DATJWM010000146.1 coordinate 27,728, forward strand.
ACGGCGAGATCTTCGTGAAGATCATCCCGGGAACGATCACCGGGCGTCGGGTGAGCTCCCGGTAGCGGTCTCCTCACCTTGGCCCTACGGTGACAACCATGACGGACGCAATCTCGGTCTTCCTCTGCGACGACCACGAAGTCGTTCGGCGAGGCGTCAAGGAGATGCTGGAGGCCGACGGCGACATCACGGTGATCGGCGAGGCGTCCAACGCCGTCGAGGCACTCGGCCGGGTGCCGGCGCTGCGACCGCAGGTGGCCGTGCTCGATGTCCGGCTCCCGGACGGAAACGGGGTGGACGTGTGCCGAGAGCTCCGCAGCAAGCTTCCCGACCTCGCCTGCTTGATGCTGACCTCGTTCGCCGACGATGAAGCGATGCTCGACGCGATCATGGCCGGCGCGCAGGGATTCGTCCTCAAGCAGATTCGCGGGTCGGACCTCGTCGGAGCGGTGCGGACGGTGGCTGCAGGTGGCTCATTGCTCGATCCGACCGCCACGCGGCGAGTCATGGAGCGGTTACGGAAGCAGAGTGAGTCCCAAGGTCGGCTCGCAGGCCTGTCCGAGCAGGAGCGGAAGGTTCTCGACCTGATCGGTGAAGGTCTCACCAACCGCCAGATCGGCGAGCGAATGTTCCTCGCCGAGAAGACGGTGAAGAACTACGTGTCTAATGTCTTGGCCAAACTCGGTCTCGAACGACGGACGCAAGCGGCTGTTCTCGCGCACGAGGTCCGCCGCGACGGCAACAACACCCCGTAGAACGGCACCACCCTGACAGGCTCAGCGGACGATGACGATCGGGCATTCGGCGTGATGCACGCAGTACGAACTGACTGAGCCGAGCAGGATCTTGCTGATCGCGCTGTGACCCTGGCTTCCGACCACCAACGCAAGCGCACCTTTGCTCGCGTCGACCAAGGTCGGCCCTGCCTGTCCTTCTCGGACGACGGTCTCCACTCGCTCCGCCGGCAAGGACACGTCGGCACGAACCTTGGCGACGATCGCCTCGGCGTCCGCCGTCGGGTCGTATCCGTCGTACATCATCGGCGCGCCATAACTCAATGCCCACTGCCAGGCGCTGACGAGTTGCACAGTGGCGCCCGTGGACTCCGCATAGCGGGTTGCCCACTCCACCGCCTTGTTGCTCAACTCCGATCCGTCGACCCCTACCACCACGACCGGCTTGTCGTCGCTCATTGATCTGACCTTTCCGGTTGCCGTTGACTGCGACCAAGCCTGCCAGCAGGGGACCTGCCGTGGCAGGGTCGTAGGTCCCGACGCAGACCGCCGAACGCCCCCCGTCATGCGGACCGGGACCTCCGCCCCTAGACCGGGAACCGCCGTGGGGCAATAGTGCGCGAGAAGGCACCGGCGAACCCTGGGAGCGGACATGTCGAGCCAAGCTCAGCCGATCGACGGGAACGTCGAGCCCGCCGGTCCTGTGGTGGTCGGATACCTCCAGGGGGCTACCGGCGACGCCGCCCTCGCATGCGCGGCCGAAGAGGCCCGCCTGCGCCAGACGAACCTCGTCGTGATGCACCAACTCGTCGGCGCCCAGGCCCCCGACCGGTACGGGCCGGACGCAGGCAGCCCGCAACCGATCCGGGCCGAAATGGACCGGCTGTTGAGCGCGGCGCAAGCAGCGGCACCCGACGTGCAGCACGTTGACGTCAAGGTGATCACTGCGCCGATCGCCGAAGAGCTGATCCTGGCATCCGCGACCGCCGACCTGATTGTGCTTGGCGTCACCACACGCAACCGAGTGACCGCCGCAATGTTCGACACGGTGCCGCGCACCGTTGTCCGCGCGGCGCACTGTCCGGTCATGCTGGTCGGCGCCACTGGTGACCGGGGCGTCCGACTCGTGTGCGGCGTCGACCGAGCGCCGGCCTCGGTTGCCGCGCTGCTGTGGGCCGCCACGGAAGCGCAGCGTCGCCGCACCTCGGTGCTCGTGGTGGAGGTGGTCGACCGTCGCCATCCCGGACCCGAGGAGGACCTGCACACCTGGGTCCACCGGTGCCTGCCTCCGAGCGAGATACCCATCACCTGCGCCCAGCACAGCGGATCGGCGGCCAACGTCTTGACCACCGTCGCGGCAGGCCAGGAGGCACTCCTCGTTGTCGGAAGCCACAACTCCGGGAGTCACCACCCCAGCACGGTGACGCACTCGGTGACCGCCCAACACGACGTACCGGTCGTGGTGGTCCCGGGATGACCCGGGCCGACCGCCGAGGCGTCGGCCGATCAGGTCCGTGAGGTGAGGTCGTAGAGGGTCGTGCCTGCGACCGTAGTCGTCGAGAAGTGTTGCTCCACCCACGACTGGATCTCGCTGGCGGAACTGCTCCCGCCCTGGCTGCCGCCGAACTCGCCGGTCATGCCGCCGCTCGCGAGGTAATAGTGGATCTTGCCCTCACGCACGTAGTTCTCGAACTGCGCGAGTGTCGGAGCGTTGTCGGTCCCGTTGAACCCACCGATTGCCATCACCGGTTCGCCCGCTGCGAGTTGGTAGCCCGAAGCATTCTCCGCGCCGGTGGTGGCGAGCACCCAGGTGTAGGACGAGGCGTTCGCCTTCAGCGCGGCCGTCAACGCCGAGCTCACAGTTCCCGCGTTCAACAGCCCGCCCGCACCACCGGGACCTCCACCGGGACCGCCACCGATGACACCGGTGGCACCGGTGGCACCGGTGCTCGATCCACCGAACCCGGGCGGCCGGATAGCCATGCCCTGGCCACTGCCCGCCGGGCCGGCACCGAAACCGCCGCCTGTCGGGCCGAACCCGCCACCCCGCTGACCGAACCCGCCGCCCGGGCCTGCGAACCCGACCACCGCCGGCCCCGCCGAGGGCAGCGCACCGGTGTGCGCGGTCGCCGCGGTGTTCACGGAATACCCCAGCGGTCCGGCGAGCGCGGCGAGCATGGCCACGGCGCCGATGAGAATGCCGACTGCCCGCGACTGGCTGCCCAGCATCCGGGGCGGCACGAGAACCGCCAGAGCGGCAAGGATCCCGAAGACGATGACCACGTTGCGAATCCACGGGTGCCACGTCGGCGTCCGGTTGAGCAAGTGATGAGACCAGATGGCCGTCGCGAGCAGCGTTGCCGACAGCGTGATTCGAGCCCACCAGTCGGCCCGATCCCGCCACAAGAGGACGACCCCGATCCCGACGAGCGCACCGACCGCCGGCGCCAGCGCAACCGTGTAGTACGGGTGGATGATGCCCTTCGACAGGGAGATGACGAGACCGGTCACGAGCAGCCAGCTCGCCCAGATCCCGACCTGCGCACGTCGCCCGTCCTCTCGACCGGCATGGCGCAATGCAACGTATGACGCGACCGCCAAGATCAGGGCTGCGGGCAGCAGCCAGGAGATCTGGCCACCGAAGTCCGCGTTGAACAGCCTGGTGAGCCCGGTCTTGCCCCACATGCTGCCAGCCGCTCCCCCACCGCCGGCACTGCCGGTCTCGTTCCCGGTCAGGCGCCCGAATCCGTTGTAACCGAACGCCAGTTGAAGGATCGAGTTGGTACTCGACCCACCGACGTAGGGCCGATCGGCAGCCGGAGTCAACGTGACGGCGGCGACCCACCAACCTGCACCGGCGATGATCCCGGCCAAACCGGCGAGAAGTTGCAGGACGCGACGACGAAGCGAGGTTCGGGCGTAGACGAGGTAGACAACTCCGAAGCCGGGGACGACGAGCAACGCCTGGCCCATCTTGGTGATGAAGCCGAACCCGATCAGTACGCCGGCGAGCACGAGCCATCGCGTCCGGGTGTCCTCGAGCGCACGGGTGACGGCGTACGCCGCGGCGACAAGCAACAGAACAAGGAGCGCATCGGGGTTGTTGAATCGGAACATCAGGGTGGCGACCGGTGTCGTCGCGAGGACCAGGCCGGCGATCAGGCCGGCACCTGCACCGAACCGGCGCCGGACGGTCGCGTACACCAAGCCGACGGCGGCGACTCCCTCGAGTGCCTGCGGAACGAGCATGCTCCAGGTGTTGAACCCGAAGATCCGCCCGGAGATCTCCATCACCCACAAAGAGGCCGGGGGCTTGTCGACGGTGATGAAGTTCGAGGAGTCGAACGAGCCGAAGAACATCGCCTTCCAGCTCTTCGTCCCGGCCTCAACGGCGGCGGCGTAGAAGCTGTTCGCCCAGCCCGTCGCGCTCAATCCGACGAGGTAGAGGACACCGGTGCCGACGAGCAGGGCCACGAGCGTCGGGCGAACCCACGTGGGGTCCTCCGTCCGACCCAGGAGCACCCGCTGCCATCGCGGTCGCGGCGGAGCGGTCACGGAGACGGGAGGCGACTCGACGTGGGCAAACGGCGTTGCGGTCATGCGGACACTGTGGTCAACCTGGCTGGGAACAGCCTGAGCGGCCGCTGAACGGCGCCGCACAACCCCGAATCACGGAGTGGAGACGAACGACTCCAGGACCGAGACGAGCTCCAGTAGGCGATCCACATCCACGTCAGGCAGCCCCGCCAAACGCTGCGCAAGGGACGCGGTCCGCACGTTGCGGGCCCACTCGAGCTTCTCTCTGCCGAGCGGGGTCAGCGCCACGTACGCCGTGCGGCGGTCTGCCGGGTTGGATGTGCGTGACAGCAGGCCGTCGTCCTCGAGGGTGGCGACCACCCGGGTCGCCGTCGGTGCGCTGACCCCCTCGCGCTCAGCGAGATCGCCGATCCGCACCGGTTCGTTCTCCTCGATTGTCACCAATGCCGACCACTGGGACAGGGACAGCCCACCGTGGCTCTCCTGGCGAAGCTGCCGCGCGAGCCGAGCGATCGCGATTCGCAACCGGGATGCGGCCTCGGCGTACTTGACCTCGTCGGCCACGGTTGCGCTCACTCGTCCTCCGGGGTTCGTGGCGGGGGCGCTGCCGAGGGCGGCGGGTCGAAGCTGCCCGGCACCTTCCGGAGGTGACGGGACATCGAGCGGAACAGGAAGAAGGAGGCGATTGCGAGCGCGAGCACGACGAGGAAGGCGATGAAGCCGGCGCCGAGGGGTCCGTTGTCATCCGCGAGCAAGCGCCCCGCAAGCAGCGGGGTGACGGTGGTGATCGTCATCGCAGCACCTCGTTCCGGATTCCGGCGAACAAGTCGTCCTCGGGTCTGTCGGTGTCGACCAACGAGCGAGCAAGCTCGTAGTCCTCGGTCGGCCAGGCTCGCTGTTGAATGTCCAGCGGGCAGGAGAACCAGAACGACGTCGGGTCGACCTGGGTCGCGTGGGCGAGCAGGGCCTGGTCGCGAACCGGGAAGTACTCGGCGCACCGAACCCGGGTGGTCACCCGCGACCCGATCTCCGGTCGGTCGGCCCACTCCTTGAGCCGCTCCTCATACGGCGATTCGAGCCCAGCCTCAACCATCGCCTGGTGCAGCGCCTCGAACCGGGCCCGGTGAAACGTCATGTGGAAGTACACCTTGAGCGGTTGCCAGGGGTCGCCGGTGCCGGGATAGCGGTCAGGGTCCGCGGCCGCCTCAAAGGCCTCCATGCTCACCCGGTGGCACATGACGTGGTCTGGGTGGGGGTAGCCCCCATTCTCGTCGTACGTCGTCATGACATGCGGGCGGAAGGTGCGAACCAGCCGGACGAGTGGCTCAGCGGCAATCTCCAACGGCTCGAGAGCGAAGCACCCTTCCGGTAAGGGCGGTAGCGGGTCACCCTCCGGCAGCCCGGAGTCCACGAAGCCGAGCCACGCGTGATGCGTGCCGAGCACGTTGATCGCGTTCTGCATCTCCTGGTGCCGGATGCCGCTGAGGTTCGCGATGACATCCGGGCGATCCATCGCGGGGTTGAGAATCGATCCGCGCTCTCCACCCGTGCAGGTCGCGATCAGTACCTCGACACCCTCGGCGACGTAGCGCGCGACCGTCGCGGCGCCCTTGCTCGCCTCGTCGTCCGGATGGGCGTGGACGGCGAGAAGGCGCAACGTGGAATCGGTCACCGGTCAATCGTGTCACGACCGCGCGGGTAACCTCGCTTCGATGAGCGACTCATCGACGACCTGGCTGACCCAGGACGCCTACGACCGGCTCGCCGCCGAGCTTGAGCACCTCTCCGGGCCTGCCCGTACCGAGATCACCGCGCGGATCGCCGCCGCTCGCGCCGAGGGGGACCTGAAGGAAAACGGCGGCTATCACGCCGCCAAAGACGAGCAGGGCAAGATGGAGGCTCGGATCCGCCAGCTCAACCAGCTGCTTCGGGAAGCGAAGGTCGGGACGCCGCCCTCAGCGGACGCCGGGGTTGCCGGGCCCGGGATGATCGTGAAGGTTCGTTTCGTCGACGGCGACGACGAGGAGGAGTTCCTCATCGGTTCCCGCGAGGAGGCGGCGCACACCGATCTGATGGTGTACTCCGCTCAGTCACCGCTCGGTCAGGCGCTCACAGGAGCCAAGCCCGGCGAGACGAAGTCCTACACGGCTCCGAACGGCCGAGAGATCGCGGTGATGGTCCTCGAGGTGTCGGCCCACTCCGGCTAACCCCCCGAAGAAGCGGCGTCACGCCGGATAGCCCGCGGTACGCAGGCCGGCGAGCACCTCTTGTCGATGTTCCTCTCCCCGCGTCTCGAGCAGGAGTGCTACCTCGACCTCGTTGAGGTGCAGGTTCGGACCGGTGCGCGAATGTTCGACATCGAGCACGTTGGCACCGGATGCCGCCAGCTCGGCGAGGAGGCGCGCTAGCTCCCCGGGACGGTCCGGGATCCGCACGTGAATGGACAGGTACCGCCCGTCGGCGATCATGCCGTGCCGGATGACCCGGGCGAGCAGGACCGGATCGATGTTGCCCCCGGACAGCACCGCCACGACGGGAGGTTCGAAGACCTCGGGCGCGTCCATCAGTGCCGCAACGGATGCGACACCTGCGGGTTCGACGACGAGCTTGGCGCGCTCGAGCATCATCAGCAGACCGCGCGCGAGCGCGTCGTCGGTGACAGTCCGAATCTCATCGACGTACCTCCGGACAAGGCCGAAGGTCAGCTCACTCGGACATCCGACCGCAATCCCGTCGGCGATCGTCGCCATCGAGCCAAGCGGCACCGGGAAACCGGCCTGAAGAGACCCGGGGAAACAGGCGGCTCCGGACGCTTGCACCCCCACCACGCGGACGTCGGGGCGAAGAGATCGGATCGCGACCGAAGTCCCCGAGATCAGACCGCCACCACCCACCGCGATGACGACCGTTCGGACGTCGGGTACCTGTTCCAGGATCTCCAGACCCACGGTCCCCTGACCGGCAACGACGTCGCGATGGTCAAACGGGTGGATCAACACCGCACCCGACTCCTCGGTGAACGCCGCCGCGGCCACCAGGGCCTCGTCGACCGTCGTACCGGCGACCCGGACCTGCGCACCGTAGGCCTCGGTGGCCTCCACCTTCGGCAATGGCGCGCCATCCGGCATGAAGACCGTCGCCCGGGTGCCGAGGAGCGATGCCGCTAGCGCCACTCCTTGCGCGTGGTTGCCCGCGCTGGCGGCCACCACTCCCCGACCGCGCTCGTCATCGGTAAGTCGGGCGATTCGGACGTAGGCCCCCCGCAGCTTGAAAGATCCGGTGCGCTGGAGGTTCTCGCACTTGAGCAGGACGGGACCCCCGACGATCTCCGACAGCCGCCGCGACCCCTCGATCGGGGTGCACCGCACCAGATCACCGAGCAGGTCTCTCGCCGCCTCGACATCGGCCAAGGTCACGTGCCCCGCGGAGTCGGTCACACGCGTCAGTCTGCACCCTCCGCCGCCCAGTACTGATCGGGTCGGATCACGAGCGCGGCCGCGCCAATCAGACCGGCGTCGACCCCGAGGACCGCAGGCACGATCGCGCACCGCGAAGCGAACCCCATCCGCACGTGCGCGGCGAAGGTACGACGAGCCGGGTCCAGCAACAACTCGCCGGCAGAGGACAACCCGCCACCGACCGCGACGGTGTCCAACTCGAGCAGATGAGCCGCGGTCGCGATCGCCACTCCCAGGGCCGATCCGGCCCGCTCAAACGCGGCGCGTGCGACCGGATCGCCAGCGGTCGCGGCCGCCCGCAGCGCCCGTCCATCAGCACCGGGCGGACCCCGCCACCCGTGCGCGAGAGCCCACTCGACGAGAGCCGGACCACGGGCGATCGCCTCGAGACAACCACGGCCGCCGCAGCCGCACGGTGGGCCGTCGGGGTCGACGACCGCATGCCCGATGTGGCCGGCGTTGCCCGATCCCCCGGTCAGTACCCGGCCGTCGAGCACCAGGCCGCCACCCACCCCGGTCGAAACCACGACCCCGAGGAATGCGCGCGACCCAACACCGGCACCCCGCCAGTGCTCTGCGATCGCCATCGCGATCGCATCGTTGACAAGCCGAACCGGGACCCCGTCGAAGAGGTCCCGGATCCGCGCCCGCAACGGAAAATCCCGCCACGCGGGGAGGTTGAGCGGCGATACCGCTCCCTCGGGCCAGCGCATCGGGCCACCGCAACCGATGCCGACGGCGACCGGTGAGTTCCCGCCACACAGATCCACGAGCAACTCAGCGAGCGTCGCCCACAGTTCCTCTCCGCGGCCTGCCTCGCTTGGCTTGGTCGGCACCTGCACCGAGGTCACCAATCGACCGTCGGGACCGACAAGGCCGGCGGCGAGCTTGGTCCCACCGACGTCGACGGCGAGGACGTTGCCGGGTCCGGCCATGTCACCCGGCCGATCTGGCGTCGCCGCGGGCGGTCATCCCGACAGTGTGCCCGGCGAACACCCGGGTTTGCACGACGGACGTAACGTGAACGGATGACGAGCACAACGGCTCCCAGCGACCGTCCGACGACACTGCGAGACCTCCGCGACTCAGGGCACGTCGCAAAGTCGGTGAAGGCCGAACTCCGCGACAACCTGCTGGCGCGGATGAGCGCGGGCGAGGAGCGCTTCCCCGGCATCGTCGGCTTCGACGACACCGTGCTGCCCCAGTTCGAACGGGCAATCCTCGCCGGTCACGACGTCGTCTTGCTCGGCGAGCGCGGCCAAGGCAAGACCCGTCTCATCCGTACCCTGGTCCAACTGCTGGACGAGTGGACGCCCATCGTCGCCGGCTGCGAGATCAACGACCACCCCTACGCGCCGATCTGTTCGCGGTGCCGTGTCCTGGTCGCCGAGCACGGTGATCGGCTCGCGGTCGACTGGAAGCACCGGGACGACCGGTACGCCGAGAAGCTCGCCACACCGGACGTCTCGGTCGGCGACCTGATCGGCGACGTCGACCCGATCAAGGTGGCGGAGGGTCGCCGGCTCGGTGACCCGGAGACGGTCCACTACGGCCTGGTTCCCCGAACCAACCGCGGCATCATCGCCATCAACGAGCTGCCGGATCTCGCCGAACGGATCCAGGTCGCCCTCCTCAACGTCCTCGAGGAGCGCGACATCCAGGTGCGCGGGTACACCCTCAGACTTCCGCTCGACGTCCTGCTGCTCGCCTCCGCAAACCCTGAGGACTACACCAATCGGGGACGGATCATCACTCCGCTGAAGGACCGCTTCGGCGCGGAAGTCCGCACGCACTACCCGCTTGACCTCGACGACGAGCTGCGAGTCGTGCGCCAGGAAGCGCTGGTCGAGTGGGGCGATGACGCCGTCTCGGCCGCCCTGCCCGATCACCTCGTCGAGGTCATCGCGCGCTTCACCCGACACGTCCGCGAATCTCCGGCCGTCGACGGTAGGTCGGGAGTTTCCGCACGCTTTGCGGTCGCCGCCGCCGAAACCGTCGCCGCGTCGGCCGTGCGGCGCGCCGCACTGACAGGTGAGGATGTTGCGGTGGCCCGGGTCGCCGATCTGCCGACGATCGTGCCCGCCGTGCAGGGGAAGGTGGAGTTCGAGACCTCCGAGGAGGGCCGCGAGTCCGATGTCCTCGACCATCTCCTCCGCCGCTCGATCGCCGATACGTTCCGGGCCCGTCTCGGCGGGGTGGATCTCGCGCCGCTGGTCGACCTGTTCAACGAAGGCACGACGGTGGAGACCGGTGAGTTGGTGCCGGCGAACGAGCTGCTGTCGAGTCTCGGCACGGTCCCCGGTCTGGGTCGGCTCCTGGGCGCACTCGGCATCGACGAGGGAGCCGAGACGCCGGGCCTCGCCGCCGCGGGTCTCGAGTTCGCCCTCGAAGGTCTCTACCTGCTGCGCCGGCTGTCGAAGGAGACCGTCGAGGACCGGGTGCGGTACGGAGCACGATGACCCGGTCGAGGTACGGCGAGTGGCGGGGCGGGGACGACCCGCTTGCCGGGCCGTATGACGTCAGCGAGGCGATCGACGATATCGGCGACTCGGTTCTCGGTGGGCTGTCTCCCGGAGAAGCGCTCCAGCAACTGATGCGCCGCGGGCTGTCCGGACGACGAGGGCTCGACGAGCTGCTCCGCCAGGTGCGGGAGCGACGGCGGGATGCGAATCGGGCGGGCCGACTCGACGGGACGCTCGATCAGGTTCGCGAGCTGCTGGAGCGGGCGATCGAGACCGAGCGCAACGCGCTGTTTCCTGATCCGAGCGACGATGCCCGACTCGCCGAGGCGGAGCTGGCGTCCTTGCCGAGTGACACCTCCCGGGCGGTTCGCGAGCTCAGTGACTATCGCTGGAAGTCGCCAGAAGCTCGAGCGACCTTCGAGCAGATCCAGGATCTGCTCCGCCGCGAGGTCCTCGACAGCCAGTTTCGGGGGATGAAGCAGGCGCTGGAGAACGGTGACCCGCAGACGCAGCAACGCATCGCCGAGATGCTTTCGGCCCTCAACGACATGCTCGACGCCGACGCACGAGGTGAGGACACCAGCGAGCAGTTCGAGCAGTTCATGCAGAACTACGGCGACTTCTTCCCCGACAACCCCCAGACCCTCGATGAGCTCGTCGATTCGCTCGCCCGCCGAGCAGCAGCCGCACAACGGCTGATGAACTCGCTGTCACCCGAGCAGCAAGCGGAGCTGGCCGGCCTGATGCAGCAGGCGATGCAGCACAGCGGACTCGCCGAGCAGATGGCGCGGCTGTCCGACCAGCTACGCGCCCGACGCCCTGAGCTGGACTGGCAGGGTCGGCAGCGGATGCGCGGCGAGACCCCGATGGGTCTGGGCGACGCGACCACCGCACTCGAGGAAGCCGCGGACCTAGAGGAGCTGGAGCAGATGCTCGCCCAGGACTACCCCGGCGCACAGCTCGACGACGTCGATCCGGAGCTCCTGGAACGCGCGCTCGGCCGCAACGCGGTCGACGACCTCAGTGCGCTTCGCCGGATCGAGCGAGAACTCCAGCAGCAGGGATACCTCCAGCGCAACCGGGGTGACGTCACCCTCACCCCGCGGGGCATGCGTCGGCTCGGTGAGACCGCGCTCCGGCGGATCTTCGACCGCTTGCACGCCCAAGGTCGCGGTGACCACGACACGCACGACGCCGGCGCGGCGGGGGACCCGACCGGCGCGACCCGAGCGTGGCGGTTCGGCGACGAGCAACCGTTCGACGTCGTACGGACTGTCCGCAACGCGGTGCTCCGGTCCGGTCCGGGCACTCCGGTCCGGGTCGACGTCGACGACTTCGAGGTGGTCGAAACCGAGCGCAGGTCAGGCGCAGCCGTGGCACTGCTCATTGACTTGTCCTACTCGATGGCGCTTCGCGGAACGTGGGCGTCGGCCAAGTCGACGGCGCTCGCCCTGCACACCCTCGTGTCGACGAAGTACCCGCAGGACGCGATCGAGATCATCGGGTTCTCCCGCTATGCCCGGGTCCTGAAACCGACCGACCTGCCGGACCTCTCGTGGGACATGGTCCAGGGCACGAACCTTCAACATGCGCTCATTCTGGCGTCCCGCCACCTCGCCAAACATCCGAACGCGGAACCGGTGGTCATGGTGGTCACCGACGGTGAACCGACCGCGCACTTGATGGCCGACGGCAACGCCTGGTTCGACTGGCCGACGCACCCGGAGACGACTGCCGCGACGATGGCGGAGGTGGAGCGAATCACGCGCCGGGGGGCAACCATCAACGTCTTCATGCTCGACGACGAACCAGGGTTGGTGCGATTCGTCGAGTCGATGGCCGCCCGCAACGGCGGACGAGTGTTCACCTCCGACGGCGACCGGTTGGGCGACTACGTCGTCAGCGACTATCTGCGCGCCCGGCGAGGGCGTCGGAGCCGGCGCTCCGCTTGACCCCGCACGGCGGAAACACGACCAGCTGATGAGCGAGACCGGGGGCAGCCCAGACACCTCGTCGTCGGCTGGACAGGAGCCGTTGCCGCCACTTCCGCGCGAGGTGTACATCCTCGTCGCGGTGGCGTTCTTCGTCGCGCTCGGCTTCGGGATCGTCGCTCCCGCACTGCCGGTCTTCGCCCGCGACTTCGGCGTGGGTCGGGCCGCCGCAGGCGGGGTCATCAGCGCGTTTGCCGTGATGCGGATCGCTTTTTCTTTTCCGGCGGGGGTGGCGGTTGATCACGCCGGCGAACGGGTGGTCATGGCGACCGGCATCGCGATCGTGGCGGTCAGCAGCGTGCTCGCCGGACTCGCTCAGAGCTACGCCGAGCTGATCACGCTGCGCGGCATCGGCGGCATCGGGTCCGCGATGTTTTCGATCAGTGCCTTGAGCCTGATCGTCCGGCTGGTGCCGAACCGGCAACGCGGTCGGGCGATGGGTTTGTGGCAGGGCGGCTTCCTCATCGGCGGAATCACCGGTCCGGTGCTCGGGAGCGCGGTGACGAGCATCTCGATCCGGTTGCCGTTCTTCCTGTACGCCGGAACCCTGGTCCTCGCCGGCACCACGGCGATGGTCGCCCTGCGTTCCACACCACTTGCCGACAAGGAGGCCGTCGCATCGGGCGCCCGCACGTCGCTTCGGGACGCCTTGGGAAATCGGGCCTACCGCGCCGCGCTGGCGGCGAACTTCGCCGACTCCTGGGGTGCGATCGGCGTGCGATCGGCATTGATTCCGCTGTTTGTCGGCGATGTGCTGCACGAGCCGGCCATCTTCACCGGCCTGGGTTTCCTCGTCGTGTCGGCGATCAACGGCGCGACGCTGCTTCCCGCGGCCCGCTACGCCGACCGCCGGGGGCGCAAGCCGGTTCTGCTCAGCGGCTGCATATGTAGCGGTGTCGGCATCGCCACCCTCGCCGTCTGGCCGGACGTCGCCGGGTACTTCATCGGGCTGGCTCTGCTCGGGCTCGGATCGGGGTTGCTCGACGTCGCACCGGGCGCGGTCGTCGGCGACGTCGTCGAAGGGCGCGGCGGTCCGGTCTTCGCGGCGTATTCGATGTCCTCCGATCTCGGTACGGTCTTCGGTCCGGTGGTGGCGGGGCGGATCGCGGACCTGTCCTACTCCGACGCGTTCGGGACGACGGCAGTGATCCTGGGCGTGGCAGCGCTGTTCGCCGCGGTAGCGCCCGAGACCCTCGACCGTTCCGCCCCGGCGACCGAACCAGCACCGGGTTCAGGCGAGAGCCTGCTCCAGGTCGGCGACTAGGTCCCGGCAGCTTTCGATCCCGACGGAAAGGCGGACCAGGTCGGGCGGTACCTCCAGTTCGGTGCCCGCAACACTGCCATGGGTCATCGCGGCGGGGTGCTCGATCAGCGACTCGACCCCGCCCAGGGACTCCGCAAGGGTGAACACCCGGGTGCTCGCGCACACGCGCCGTGCACCGGTTTCGCCCGCTGCGACCCGGAAGGAGACCATCCCGCCGAAGCGGCTCATCTGCTTGGCCGCAATCGGGTCGGAGTCCGGGTAGAAGACCTGCGTCACGGTGTCGTGGGCGCGAAGCATCGCGACGATCCGTTCGGCGTTGTCGCAGTGACGGTCCATCCGGACCGCGAGCGTCTTGACTCCGCGCAGGACGAGCCAGGCATCGAAGGCGCCGGCCACGGCTCCCATCGAGTTTTGGTGGAAGGCAAGGCGGTCAGCCAGATCGTCGTCGGTGACCACCAGCGCACCCCCGACGACATCGCTGTGACCGCCGAGATACTTCGTCGTCGAGTGCATCACGAGGTCGGCGCCCCGAGCGAGCGGTTGTTGAAGGTAGGGCGATGCGAAGGTGTTGTCGACCGCGAGGAGGGCCCCGGCGGAGTGCGCCAACCTGGCGAGCGCCTCGATGTCGGCGACCGCAAGCAACGGATTGGTGGGTGTCTCACACCAGATCAGTCGAGTGTCGTCGCGAACAGCGGCGCGCACCGCGCCCAGGTCACGTTGGTCGACGGTGGTGAACTGGAGCCCCCACCGCTCCAGCACGCGAGCGAACAGCCGGTAGGTGCCGCCGTAGGCATCGCCGGGAATCACCACGTGGTCGCCGGGTTGGCACAACGCCCGAATCGCGGTGTCCTCCGCAGCGAGACCACTCGCGAACGCAAACCCTCGCCGGCCCCCCTCCAACGCGGCCAGGCAGCCCTCCAGCGCGTCACGGGTCGGGTTGCCGCTGCGGCTGTAGTCATAACGGTCGCGCAGCTCGCCGACGGCGTCTTGTGCGTAGGTGGAGGTGAGATACAGCGGAGTGATGACCGCACCGGTTACCGGATCGGCATCCTGCGCGGCGTGGATCGCCAACGTCTCGAATCCGGGACGGGGAGCCTGTTCGTCCGCCACCCGCACACCCTACGGCCCGCAACCGCAACCTCGGGTCAGTTGGACGCCGCGAGGAACCCGAGAAGATCCTGGCGCGTGACGACCCCGATCGGCTTGCCGTCGTCGAGCACCAGCGCAGCGTCCGCATCGTGAAGGGCGGTCATCACCGCTGCCACCGGCTCACCCGCTCCGATCATGGGCAGCGGATCGGACATGTGCCGTTCCAACGGATCCGCCAACCGCGCCCGCCCGTTGAACAACGCGTCGAGCAGGTCGCGCTCGACGACCGAGCCCATCACCTCTGCCGCCATGACCGGCGGTTCGGCGCGCACGACTGGCATCTGTGAGACGGCGTACTCGCGAAGGATGTCGATCGCCTCCCGCACCGTCTCGTTCGGATGGACGTGGACGAAATCGGGGACGCCACCCGACTTGCGGACCAGCACCTCGCGAACGGTCTCCGTTCGCTCACCGGAGGCCAAGAAGCCATAGTCGGCCATCCACTCGTCGTTGAAGATCTTGGAGAGGTAACCCCGGCCACCATCCGGAAGCAGGACGACGACGAGGTCCTCCGGGCGAGCCCCGCGCGCGACCTCCAGGGCCGCGACGACCGCCATCCCGCACGAGCCACCCACAAGCAGACCCTCCTCGCGCGCGAGCCGGCGGGTCATCAAGAACGAATCGGCGTCGGAGACGGCGATGACGTGATCGCACACGGTGGTGTCGTAGTTCTTCGGCCAGATGTCCTCACCGACCCCCTCCACCAGGTACGGACGACCGGTCCCCCCGGAGTAGACCGACCCTTCAGGGTCTGCTCCGATGACCTTCACCCGACCGGCCGACACTTCCTTGAGGTAGCGGCCGGTGCCGCTGATCGTGCCCCCGGTGCCGATCCCGGCGACGAAGTGGGTGATCCGCTCGTCGGTCTGCCTCCACAACTCCGGCCCGGTGGTCTCGTAGTGGGAGCGAGGGTTCGCCGGATTCGAATACTGATCCGGCTTCCACCCGCCGGGACGTTCCCGGGCCAACCGGTCGGAGACGCTGTAGTAGGAGTCCGGGTGGTCGGGCGGGACGGCCGTGGGGCACACGACGACCTCCGCCCCGTACGCGCGCAGGACGTTGATCTTGTCCGCGGACACCTTGTCCGGACAGACGAAAACGCACGAGTATCCACGCTGCTGCGCAACGATCGCGAGCCCGATCCCGGTGTTTCCACTCGTCGGCTCGACGATCGTGCCACCGGGCTTCAGCGCTCCTGATCGCTCCGCGTCGTCGATCATCCGCACGGCAATCCGGTCCTTCACCGAGCCACCAGGGTTGAGGTACTCGACCTTCGCGAGGACCGTCGCGGCGCATCCCGCGGTGACCGAGTTCAGCCTGACGAGCGGCGTCTCACCGATGAGTTCAACGACCGAGTCGTGAGCCTCCATGGTCGGGAACGTACCCTGATCGAACCGCCAGTGTGAGGAGCACAGATGCCTGAGGCCGTGATTGTGTCGACCGCCCGTTCCCCGATCGGCCGGGCATTCAAGGGGTCCCTGGTGGACTTCCGGCCGGATGACCTGACCGCGACGATCATCAAGGCGGCGCTGGAGAGGGTCCCCGCGCTCGACCCACACTCGATCGACGACCTGATCCTTGGGTGTGGCCTGCCCGGTGGGGAGCAGGGGTTCAACATGGCCCGAGTCGTGGCCGTCCAACTCGGATTGGACGACGTACCCGGTACGACGGTCACGCGGTACTGCTCCTCCAGCCTGCAGACCACGCGGATGGCGTTCCACGCGATCAAAGCCGGCGAAGGTGACATCTTTCTCAGCGCCGGAGTCGAGATGGTCAGCCGGTTCGGCAAGGGCAACAGCGACTCGCTGCCGGAAACGCACAACCCGATCTTCAGCGATGCCGAGGCTCGGTCGGCAACGATGGCGGAGGGCAACTTCCACTGGACCGATCCGCGCGAGGCCGGCGACCTGCCCGACATCTACATCGCGATGGGTCAGACGGCCGAGAACGTGGCGGAGTCCATGAATATCTCCCGCGCCGAGCAGGACGAGTTCGGTGTCCGTTCGCAAAACCTGGCGGAAAAGGCGATCGCCAACGGCTTCTTCGAGCGCGAGATCACACCCGTGACGACTCCTGCGGGCGCTCGGGTCGCCGCCGACGACGGCCCACGTCCGGGAGTCAGCATCGAGGGTGTCTCAGCGCTGAAGCCAGTCTTCCGGCCCGACGGTACGGTCACCGCCGGGAACTGCTGCCCGCTCAACGACGGTGCGGCCGCGGTGGTGATCATGAGCGACACCAAGGCGTCCGAACTGGGACTGACCCCCCTCGCGCGCATCGTCTCTACCGGCGTGTCCGGGCTCAGCCCGGAGATCATGGGGCTCGGCCCGATCGAAGCGTCCCGGCAGGCGCTCGCCCGCGCGGGTCTCACGATCGATGACATCGATCTGGTCGAAATCAACGAAGCATTCGCGGCACAGGTCATCCCCTCAGCCCGGGAACTGGGCATCGACCCGTTCGGCGACAAGCTCAATGTCAATGGCGGGGCGATCGCCGTCGGGCACCCCTTCGGCATGACGGGCGCGAGGATCACCGGGACGCTCCTCAACGGCCTTCAGGCGCATGACCGCACCTTCGGACTGGAAACGATGTGCGTCGGCGGCGGCCAGGGCATGGCGATGGTGCTGGAGCGACTCAACTAGGGCTTATCCACACATCCCAAAGATCACTCTTCCCTGGCGTATCGATGGGTTCTACCGTTGACCCGTGGAACGGCCGGGGGGTTGCAGCGAGGAGCGCATCCTCGAGACCTTCGGCGTATCCGCGCAGGCGGAGGCGGTCTGGCACGTGCTGCTCACCGGGCCGGACACACCGATCCGGGATCTGACCAAGCTGACCCTGCTGCCGCAGGAGTCGGTCGACGCCGCCCTCGAGGAGCTTCTCGACGCCGAACTGGTTCGTGAAGGCGCTGCCGCCCCCGGCGTCATCGCGATCGACCCCGTTCTGGCGGTCGAGACGCTAATCACCCGAGGCGAGCGCCAACTCGCCGCCCAGGCAGCGAAGTACGCCGAACTGCGCGCCATCCTCCCGTCAGTGGCAAGTTCCTACAAGCGAGGGCGGGTGGCCGCCGGGGAAGTGGACGGAATCGAGCTGGTGGAGCCGCTCGACGACGTTCGGCGCCTCATCTACAAGGCTGGCGAACGGTGCAGCAAGGAGGCCCGAGGGCTCGACCGCGACACGACCGTCGAAGGGCTGCGCGAGGCCCGTCCAAGCGCCGTGGCCGCACTCGAACGGGGCGTCGAGATGAGGGAGATCGTAGGCCCGCACGTGATCAGCGATCCAGAGGTCTACGCCGAGTACGAAATCCTTGCGAGGCATGGCCAACTCGCCCGAGTGGTTCCTTCTCCGGCCACGCGCATGCTCGTCTTCGACCATGACATAGCGATCCTGCCAGCCGACACGATGCACATAATGCGTGGCGCGTTATTCATCCGGGTTCGCTCGATCGTCGACGCGTTGATCGATCTATATGACCAGGCCTGGAAGGGCGGGACGCCGGTCTTCAACGTTGCACAGGAGTGGCACGGGCCAACCGGTAGGGCAGCGCAGATTCTGGAGTTGTTGGCCGCCGGGTTCAAGGATGAGACGATCGCGCGCACGTTGGGAATCGCTTCGCGAACCGTGCGCCGCGACATCCTGGAGATCAAGGCCCACCTCGGCGTTCGATCACGCACGGAGATCGTTGCGGCCGCGATGCGCCGAGGGTGGCTGTAGCTCAGATCGACCCTCAGCCAGTCTCCTCGAATGCCTCCCGGAACCATCGATCCACCAGGTCAAGGTCTGCCAGGTCCGGTGTTCGCGACAGCGCGATGAGCACGTCGCCTCCGAGGAGGACCACAGCGTCGGGAAGGGCATAGACCGGCAGGTCGGGAGCGACCGGCGCGGGGATCCGTTCCAGCCGCCCCGTGAGGCTCGCCAGGTTCTCGAGCAACACCGTGACCGGCTCCCGGCGCGATCGCCACGCGGACTCGGACAACGAACGGAGCCGCCGGACCAACCGGTCCATATCGGCCTCGACAGCCGCCAGCCGGTCAAGGTAGCCGAGTGGTGGGGAGCTCACCGCGCGAGAGTAGCGAGCAATCTGGATTGGGCCTTGTCGAGCGCGGCCGCCTGCGGCAGGCTAGGCACAGGGACAACCGTGGAGGCGCAGATGTCGATGCCGCAGTCCGAAGACACACACCAGTCGTTGCTGGCGAGGATCCCGCAGACCACCGGGCGTGACCTTCCCAGCTGGTTCGACTGTCTGGACGACGGCCCGACCCTGCTGCGCTTCGACGAACGCGTGACCTGGCTCCGCGACGAGCACAGCCTTCCGCATGGTTACGCGCGGGCGATCGTGCACGAGCACGACCTGCGTCGCGCGGCGTCGCGCAGCTGAGCAACCCGATGAATCTCGACGACGCTCGAGAGTTCATCCGGACCCATCACCACGCCGTTCTTGCCACCATCCGTCGCGACGGTCGTCCCCAGTTATCACCGGTCGCCGTCGGTGTCGCGGACGACGGTGCCGTCCTGATCTCCACACGGGAGAACGCGGCGAAGACAAGGAACATCCGCCGCAATCCAAGCGTGTCGGTGTGCGTGTTGAGCGACGGGTTCTTCGGCGAGTTCGTCCAAGTCGAGGGGACCGCAACGGTCATCGATCTGCCGGACGCGCTCGATGGACTCGTCGAGTACTACCGAGGGATCTCGGGAGAGCACCCTGACTGGGAGGACTATCGGGCGGCGATGGTCCGCGATCAACGAGTCCTGGTGCGGATCATCGTGACGAGAGCGGGCCCCGACTATCGCGGATAGACCTCAGCCGTAGACGACTCGGGTGATCCACTCGGCCACCAGGGCGGGTTTGGCCTCACCCTCGATCTCCACGGTCATCGTCCTGGTGGATTGGACCGTATTCGGATCTTTGAGCTCAACCGCCGCCAACACGCTGGAGCACCGCACGCGGGAGCCAACCTTGACCGGCGAGATGAAACGCACCTTGTCGAAGCCGTAGTTGACGCCCATGACGGCGCCGTCCGCCCGTTCGGGAGGGAGGGGAATCGAGTCGGACAACTTCACCAGCAGCGACAGGGTGAGAAACCCATGCGCCACCGTCGTACCCCACGGGGACAGTTGAGCGGCGAGCGCCGGATCAACGTGGATGAACTGATGGTCCTCGGTCGCGTCGGCGAACGCATCGATTCGCTCCTGGGTGATCTCGAACCATGCGCCGACACCCTCAGGTTTGCCGACGGCCTCTTGCCAACCGGCCAGGGATTCCTCGGCTCTCGTCATCGATGCCTTCTCCTCGCGAACCAATCCATGCGACTGCCCCAGGCGAGGCGAGCCCGGTGCCCGGGGTGGGGTTCGAACCCACAAGCCCTCACGGGCGGGGGCTTTTAAGGCCCCTGCGTCAACCAATTGCGCCACCCGGGCATCAAGGAAACGGTACCGGCGCGCGCTCACCCTTGCCCTTGACTCGCCTCGATGAAGTCCTGCCGAGGATCGGAAAGGGAGCCAAGGGACACGATGTCCCGGCGAAAGAAGAGAGCGAGAGTCCAGTCGGCGATCACGCGGACCTTGCGGTTCGTCGTGGGCATCCGCGATACGTGATAGGTGCGATGCATGAACCACGCCGGCCAGCCACGGAGCTTGATGCCGTAGATCTCTGCAACCCCCCGATGCAGGCCGAGACTTGCGACCGAACCGGCATAGGCATGGTTGTAGTCAACGGTGGGCCGTCCACGGAGGGCGGCGATGAGATTGTCAGCGAGCCGCTTCGCCTGACGGACAGCGTGCTGCGCGGTCGGACCCGTCACCGCGTGCGGGTCGTCCTTCGACAGATCTGGCACTGCCGCGCAGTCACCCGCCGCCCACGCATCGGTGGCGCCGTCGACGCGAAGGTCCGCCTGGCAGACGAGACGCCGCGAGCCGTCAAGCGGTAGGTCGGTGGACTCCAGCAGAGGGTGGGCGCGCACGCCTGCGGTCCAGACGATCGTCTCGGCGTCACACGTGGAGCCGTCGTCGAGGATGACGTGGCCATCGACCATCGACTCGACTCGGGTGTTGAGACGTACCTCGATCCCCTGCTTCTCCAACTGGCGAACCGTGTATTCGGCGAGGTCGAGACTGACCTCAGGAAGGATCCGTCCAGCCGCCTCCACCATCAGCCAGCGCATGTCCTTGACACCGAGTTGCGGATAGAAACGCAGCGCGTCTTGGGCCATGTCCTGGAGCTCGGCGATGGCCTCGATCCCCGCGTAGCCCCCACCGATGAACAGGAAGGTCAACGCCCGTCGGCGCAACTCGGCATCGTCGTTCGACGCGGCGAGATCGAGACGGGAGAGAACACGATTGCGCAAGAAGATCGCTTCGGCGACGGTGCGGAACGCGATCGCCTGATCGGCAAGTCCCGGGATCGGCAACGTACGAGCGATCGAACCGAGCGCGACGACGAGAATGTCGTACTCAAGATCTCGGCCGGGGCCTTCGGCGGGCTCAAAGCGTGCCCGCCTTTGCGCATGGCTGATCGAAGTGATCCGACCGCTGAGCACCTCACATCTGCGCAGCACCCGCCGGAGCGAAACGACAAGGTGACGAGGCTCCAGGTTGCCTGCAGCAGACTCCGGCAGGAACGGTTGGTAGGTCATGTAGGACTGCGGGTCGACGACCGTGACGGTCGCCTCGTTGGGCTTGAGTCGACGTTGGAGCCGCAACGCGGTGTACATGCCGACGTACCCGCCGCCCACGATCAAGATCCGGGCCGGACGATCTCGCCGCACGCCCTCTTTCATACCCGAACGCGCGATTGCCAATACCGACTCCAATGTGTGTGCAATGGCACAGTAGGTCACGCAAGCGGACATTGGGGATGGGATGAGCACTGCGGAAGACGCCCCCGAGGTTTCCGCGCGCCGGGCGACCTATCGCCAGGTTCTGGCCATTCGCGAGTTTCGTGCCCTCTACATCGCCCAGATGCTCAGTATTACTGGCGACCAGATCGCCAGGATCGCTGTGGCCATCCTGGTGTTCTCCCGGACGAACTCGACCGTCCTGACCGGGTTGACCTACGCGCTGAGTTATCTGCCTTGGATCCTCGGCGGCCCGCTTCTGTCCGGATTCGCGGACCGACATCCGAAGCGAACGGTCATGATCGTGTGCGACCTTGCTCGCGCGATCGTGGTCCTCGTCATGGCCGTGCCGCATCTCCCGACGGGGGCGGTCATCCTGCTTGTCGGCGTCGTCGCACTCGGCGAACCGCCGTTCGACTCCGCCCGGTCATCGTTGATCCCGGACATCGTCGGGGAGGGGGAGGACTACGCCACCGCTGCCACCCTGCAAAATACGACGATCCAGTTCGCGGTCGTCGTGGGTTTCGCGGTCGGCGGCGCGATCGTGGGAGCGATCGGGCCTCACAAGACCCTGGTGTTGGACGCGCTGACTTTCGCGCTCTCCGCGTTCGCGGTGTGGCATTTCACCGAGCGTCGTTCCGCAACCCTGCCCAACCCGGGCTCGCTTCTCGACGAAGTTCGTCGCGGCGCCCGAATTGTGTTCCTCGACCGCGAGCTCCGCTGGCTGGTGATCGTCACCTGGCTGATCCTCGGAGTTACCGTTTCCACCGAGACGGCGGCGGTTCCCTATGCCGCTGGACACGGACGCGGAGCAACAACGGTCGGCCTTCTCATCGCCTCATTACCGTTCGGAACCGTGATCGGGGCGCTCGCCCTTCGACAGTTCTGCTCGCTGCGAGCAAGCGAGCGCCTCATGCTGCCGATGGCTCTCCTCGCGCCCGCTGTACTCGCCTTTACCGCGTTCAATCCGGACCCGGCGATCGCCGCGGTGATCTGGTTCATTACGGGCGCGGCCGCTGCCATGACGCTGACCGCCAACCGCGTGTTCGTGGTGGCCGTTCCTCGCCACATGCGTGGCCTGGCGTTCGGCTTGGCCGTGACCGGAATCGCAGCCTCGCAGGGTATCTACAGCCTCGCCGCAGGGCTGATCGCTCGGGAGGTGGGTCCCGCCAGTGCGATCGCCGATCTCGCCCTCCCGACGCTCGCGGCAATTGTGGTGTTTTCGGTGGCCAGCGCGTCCTTCAGGCCCGAAGGACGAGCGCCGATACCGAAGGAGGACGTGGCCAACAGCGAGGACCTGAGCATGCCGGCGACAGCAGCGCGCCCGGCGGCAAGAGTGTGGGCGCTGGACGTCCTCCTCGTGCTGGCAGCCGCGGCGGCCGTACCGGCTCTCGCCGGTCGCGCAGCATTCGCAGACGTGGACGTGCCAGCCTGGTGGCTGTTCGTAGTCTTCGTGGTCGGCGAGGTCTATCCGCTCGAATTCAAGATTCGGCGTCAGGCTTTCCAACTCGTTCTCGAGTCGGTTCCTCTTGTGCTCGGCCTCATGTACCTGCCGCCGCTAGAGCTGATCGCCATTCGGGTGGGCGCGGTCGCATTGGTGCACGCATTGGTTCACAAGCTTGAGCTAACAAAGTGGATCTTTAATCTCGCGAGCACGGCAGTCGCAACTCTGGTCGCCTGCGAAATCTTCAACGCGCTGGCACCCAAGGTAGGCGGCCCCCTCCCGTCCACTTGGCCCGCCACCCTCGCTGCTGTGGTCGCGAGTGAATTGACCTTCGGGCTGCTCCTGATGCTCGTGCTGGGGCTTGTCGGCGCGCAGTCCGAGTTTCCTCGGACCCTTCACGTTCTTGGTATCAACGTGATCGTCACAGTCGTGATGACCTTCTTGGGACTGGTAACCGCGGCCTCCGTTGGATATGACGTCTCAACAATCTGGGCGATTTCTGTTTTCGTTGCCCTGACGATCGCGGGCGCCCAGACGTATCACCGCCTCGCCGAACGAGCGGCCGCGTTGGATCGCCTCTACCTAGTCGCGCGGGAACTAGGCCCCGTGGCAACCGACCCAGCCGACCTTGCTCCTGCGCTAACCCAACTTAGGCAGGTCATACTCGCCAGCACGCTCGAATTGGTAGTCCGGACGGGCGCGGACCACGACTTCGCAACCATCGTGAAGGTCACTGAGACGGCAACTCACGACGATGTGCGGACCGAGGAAGTGGCGATCGATGGCTCGCTCGACGGTCTAGTTGCGAAGCGCCACCACGAGCACCGCTGGCTCATTTGGATTGCACCGACGTTCATGGCACGCCGCCAGGGCGACCGGCTTTCGGCCATTGTGCGCACCGCCGACCGCGAGATCGGCCTGCTGACGGCAACCCACGACGCGAGCAACTCATCCTCATTTGAGAGCAGCGATCTTCGTCTCTTGGAGGCCGCCGCCGACCAGCTCGCGGCCGCGCTCGAAAAGGGGCACCTGGTCGAGAGCCTTCGGCGAGCGGCAACACTCGACACCCTCACAGGACTTGCCAACCTCGAGAGTCTTCGGTCCTTCCTCGACACCAGCCTCGAAGGATCCGCCGGCGGCGTGCTCATCCTGGTCAACATCGACCGGTTCCGCGAGGTCAACGACATGCTGGGGCACGACGCCGGTGACGCCGTGCTTGCCGAAGTCGCTCGCAGACTCCAAAGCTCGCCCACCCAAGGTGCGTTGTTCGCCCGGGTGGGCGGAGATCAGTTCGCGATTGCCATCCCGGGTGGTGCGGGCAGCGAGGTCGCCCGGCTGGCCGGCATGGCAGTCAAGTCCCGCGTGGACGGCTCGCTCCGACTCGCCGAGGTCAGCGCTGACATTCGGGTCTCGGTCGGGATCTCCCGCGCTCCCGAGCACGGCAGCGACGCCGCCACCTTGCTTCGGCGCGCGGAGATGGCCATGACGATGGCGAAGAGCAGCTCCTCCGGCATCGGAGAGTGGGAGCCCGAACTCGAACGCGACGGCAGCCGGCGGCTCCAATTGTTGACTGGGCTGCGCACCGCACTGAGCGACGGATCGCTGAGGGTCGAGTATCAGCCGAAGCTCCAACTCGGCAGCGGCGAGGTGACGGGATTTGAGGCCCTGGTGCGCTGGACCCACCCGGAGCTCGGCCCGATCTCACCGGTCGAGTTTGTGCCGATTGCCGAGGCAACTGGCCTGATCTCCGCGCTCACGAGCACCGTCCTGCGCTCGGCCTTGACCACCTGCCGTTCCTGGCACGACGCCGGCAAACCGGTCGGCATCGCTGTCAACGTGTCGGCGCGCAGCCTCGACGACGACGTGCTCGTCGGACAGGTCGCGGCGATGCTGACCGCGAGCGGCCTCGAACCGCGCTGGCTAACGCTGGAGATCACCGAAAGCAGCGTGATGGAAGATCACTCCCGCAGCCTTGAGGTCCTTCGACAACTCCGGATGCTCGGCGTCCGACTCTCGATCGACGACTTCGGCACCGGATACTCCTCCCTCCACCAGTTGCGTGGCCTGCCCGTCCACGAGGTGAAGATCGACCGGTCCTTCGTCGAAACGGTCGACAGCGACGACGCCGACCGTGCCGTCGTTCACGCCGTCGTCGAACTGTGCGACTCCCTCGGGTTGATCACGGTCGCCGAAGGGGTCGAGAAAGCCTCGCAGGCTTTTGCTCTTGAGGCACTGGGCGTGCGACAGGTCCAGGGCTATTTTCACGGTCGACCGATGGTCGAGAAGTCGGCGATGGAGTGGTTAGCCCCGCGACCGACCACGAGCCTGGCGCTCTATTGACAGGCATGCGAATGGGCTTGGACCTGGCGCTGCGACGCCGACTCCGAGCCCATACGATTTGATCTGGCTTGACAAGAAAACGTGATCTGGATTTACGCCCAGTGAACTGCCTTCTGCATGTCCTTCACCTCCGACCCTGTGCCATGTCGCCCAACTGGCGTAGTCACAGTGTGGGCCGAATGGCAGAGTGAATGCTAGGCCGTTCGTGGAACAGTCCCGTGGGAAATTCGGACATTAGGGCATTCGAGGGCATCAATTTAGCGAATCGAATAGCCCGATCGGCTCAAGGATCCTCGCCCTCCTGCCGAACACGGGAGGGGCGGGAGTGAGCGAGTCCTATCCGTCGCGCAAGTGGCGGGTGGTGCGGATGAAGACTGCATCAAGCATCGGTTCGGTCAGCCTCCCCGTGAACGTGTTCTGTTGGCTCGGGTGATATGCCGCGAGCAGCAACAGGCCGTCACTCGTCACCTCCTCCGCGAGGTGGGCGAACCTGGTGCGCCGCGCCGGAACGCCGTAGCCGGCCGCAGCAAGCGCCGGCCCGATGACGTTCCAGGCAAAACCTCCGAGCGCGATCACGACGCGCAAAGTCGGTCGCAGGAAGACGAACTCGCGTTCCAACCATGGGCGGCAGGTGTCGCGTTCGGCGGGCTCCGGCTTGTTGGCAGGCGGGGCACACCGCACCGCGGCAAGCATCCGCACATCGGTCAACGCCTGTCCATCATCTGCTCGGGTCGAACCGGCGATCCGCGCGAACCCGGCGCGAAAGAGTGCCGCGAACAGCCAGTCACCGCTGCGATCTCCCGTAAACACCCGGCCGGTCCGATTCGCACCGTGGGCTGCTGGCGCCAAGCCGACGATCGCGACCCGGGCATCGGCGGGGCCCCAACCCGCCACGGGCCTGCCCCAGTACTCCTCCGCCGCAAAGGCTGCCCGCTTGGTGGTGGCGATGCCTTCGCGCCACTCGACCAGCCGGGCGCAGGCGCGGCACACCGAGATCCTTGCGTCGAGATCAGCCAGCGTGGACGCAGACCCGGCGAGCTCGACGACCTCCTTCGCCGACGTCGCGATCGGTGTGCGAGCGTCCGCTTGGTCTCCGGGCCAACCACTGCCGACAGGGACGACCACGCAGGCCATCCCACCACGCTCAATCCACCAGGCTGAAGGCGATCCCGTCGAGGATGTCGTGCTCGCTAGCAGTGACGGCGGCGAATCCGCCCAACCGCATGATCGTGTCGAGCACCAGCGCCCCGCCGCCGATGACGTCCACCCGCCCTGGGTGCATCACCGGCAAAGCTGCCCGTTGAGCGCGGGTCGAGGCCAGCAACCGATCGGTGACCGCGCTGACTGCATCCGCAGAAATGGTCGCGTGGTGGATGCGGACCGGATCGTAGGAGTCGAGCCCCAGCACGAGCGCGACCACCGTGGTCACCGACCCCGCCAGCCCGACCAGCGTTCGCGCATCAGCAACGCGAACCACCTCGGACGCCCGGGAGAAGGCTGCCTCGATGTCGACGATCGCTGCCTCGACCTGTTCACGAGTGGGAGGGTCGTCGATCAGGTGTCGCTCAGTCATCCGCACGCATCCGACGTCGACCGACCTCGCCGCGCGAGGGCCGTGTGCGTCACCGAGGACGAACTCGGTCGAGCCTCCGCCGATGTCAACGACGAGGTACGGCGCCGGGACCTTCTCGTCGGAAAGGTCCCGCGTCGCGCCGTCGAAGGACAGGTTCGCTTCCTCGTCGCCGCTGATCACCTCCGGCGGTACGTCGAGTCGTTCGAGAACACCCCGGACGAACTCGTCGCGGTTCTCGGCATCGCGGGACGCGCTCGTGGCCACCATTCGCACCCGCTCGACACCGAGGGCGCGAATGGTGGCGGCGTACTCGTCAAGGACTCGAAACGTGCGCGCCAAGGCCGCATCACCTAGCCGACCGGTGCGATCGACACCCTCGCCCAGGCGCACGACCTCCATCCGTCGCTCCACGTCGATCAGGGTCGACCCGGACACGTCCGCGACGAGCAGGCGCAGCGAGTTCGTTCCGCAGTCAAGTGCAGCGACCCGGGTCACGTGGGCGCCGAGTGGTCTGGAACATCGACGTTGACGCAAGGCCCGTCGGATCCCCAGTCGTCGAGCGCCGCGAGCGCCTCATCACCGAGCGGATTGACGCCCGGCCCGGCACCCAAGGCGTGGGCGACGAGCACGTGCAGGCACTTGACCCGGATCGGCATCCCGCCCGCACTCACCTCCGTCCCCAGATCCTCGATCGCGTTCCGTCGTCGGAGGTAGTCCTCGTGGGCCGCGCGGTACCGCTGGGCCAAGCCGGGATCAGCGGCGAGGCGCTCGGTCATCTCGCGCATCATTCCCGAGGCCTCCAGTCGGCCGACGGCGGACCGCGCCTTGGGGCAGGTCAGATAGAACACGGTGGGGAACGGCGTTCCGTCGTCGAGACGTGGCCTCGTTTCGACGACATCCGGGAGACCACACCCGCAACGGTGGGCAACCCGGCGGGTGGCTCGGGGCGGCCGGTGGAGTTGCTCGCGGATCGCGGCAAGATCGACCGAGGACACCTCGGGCTCGGGGATCACTTGGAGGGAGCGGCGTTGCCGGCCGCCTGCACCGACGCCCACAGCGTCGAGTACCAGGAGCCGCCGGCCGAGGAGGTTCGTAGGTGCGTCGACGACGCCCTTCGGCCCTGGCCGGCCTTGCCGAGCACGATGTAGGACTTCTGCCCCGGCAACACCAGGTGCAGTCGTTGGCGCGCTTGCGCCTCGACATAGCCCGGGTCCTGCCAGCGCTTGTGCTCGGCGTTGAGCGCAGCGAGCCTCTGCCGGGTCTGGTCGGTCGCAGCAGTGAGCGATGCGATGTCGTGACGCTGCCCGAGCCAGATCTTCAGCGGCACCGCGACCGCCACCATGACGCACGCAACCGCAATGACGAGGACGGCAGCTCGCGCCGTGAACGTGGTCTGGCGGCCCGATCGGTCCGGCTCGGGCGTCGGCTCCCGTCTCGTCGGTCCGGCCGCACGCGACCGCTTGATCCGGGACGGCTGGATACGCGACGGTGCACTCCGCCGGTCGCCCGGAGCCCGACCCGCCGCGCCCTTCGGAGCCATCAGGCTGAGCTCGCCGCCGTACGAGGAAACGCCTGCGCACCGGCGTAGCGGGCGGCGTCATCAAGAACCGACTCGATCCGCAACAACTGGTTGTACTTCGCCACGCGCTCGCTGCGAGCAGGGGCACCGGTCTTGATCTGACCGCAATTAGTCGCCACGGCGAGGTCAGCAATCGTGGTGTCCTCGGTCTCCCCGGAACGGTGGCTCATCATGCAGCGGTAACCACCCCGGTGCGCCATGTCCACGGCGTCCAGGGTCTCGGACAACGTGCCGATCTGGTTCACCTTGACGAGCAAGGCATTCGCCGCGTCCTCCTCCAAACCGCGCGCGATTCGCAGCGGGTTCGTGACGAACAGGTCGTCACCCAGGATCTGGACCGAGGAGCCGAGGCGAGCGGTCAGGGCCGCCCAACCCGACCAGTCGTCCTCACCGAGCGGGTCCTCGATCGACACGATCGGGTACGCCGAGAGCAGGCTCTCGTAGTAGTCGGTCATCTGAGCGGAGGTCTTCGTGCCTCCCTCGAATCTGTAACCGTCCGCGGTCAGGAATTCGGTTGCGGCCACGTCGATCGCCAGTGCAATGTCGGTCCCCGGCTCGTAACCCGCTTTGGTGATGGCCTCCAGGATCAGGTCGAGCGCATCGCGGTTGGTGGGCAGATCGGGCGCGAAGCCACCCTCGTCACCCAGACCGGTCGCGAGGCTCCGCTCCTTCAGCACCGCCTTCAGCGCGTGGTAGACCTCGGCCCCCCACCGCAACGCCTCCGAGAACGTCGTGGCACCGATCGGCGCGACCAGGAACTCCTGGATGTCGACGTTGGTGTCCGCGTGCGCGCCGCCGTTGAGGATGTTCATCATCGGCACTGGCAGCAGATGGGCATGCGGGCCGCCGAGGTAGCGGAAGAGCGGGAGATCACTGGCGTCGGCCGCCGCGCGGGCGACCGCCAGAGACACCCCGAGGATGGCGTTGGCGCCGAGCTGACTCTTGTCGGGGGTTCCGTCAAGATCGATGAGCGTCTGGTCGAGGAGGCGCTGCTCGGTTGCCTCGAGCCCGAGGATCTCCGGGCCGATCGCGTCCACGACCGCGGTCACGGCGAGCTCGACGCCCTTACCCGAGTAGCGCTCGCCGCCGTCACGCTTTTCGACCGCCTCGAACGCACCCGTGGACGCTCCGCTGGGCACGGCAGCCCGCCCGAACGAGCCGTCGTCGAGTACCGCCTCGACCTCGACCGTCGGGTTCCCTCGAGAATCGAGGATCTCTCGAGCGGCGACGCCGGCGATGCTGGGCACGGCAGACTCCTCGGGCGGGGAAGGCGACTTGCGAAAGCGTATCTCCGGTCGTGCGAACCGCTTCGCGACCCGCCGATCAGTCCTCCAGCGCCCGGTTGCGGAAGTCACGGGCACGCTGGCGCAACGCCGTTTCCGGATCAATGCCGCAGGCCTGCATCCAGCCGGCAAGCGCCCATAGCAACTCACCGGCCGTATCGACCGACGGCAACGCGCGGAAGGCGGCCAGCGCATCCTCGGGCACGGCGGCGAGCACCTCGATTCCGGCTCGCCTCGCCTTGCGTTGCAGCGTTGCCGTCAACGTGAGCGCCGGTGCGGCCAGCGGCACACTTGCCAACGGCGAAGCGCCCGCGCGTTCCGCCGCCTTGATCTCCTCCCAGTGTGCGTTGACCTCGCTCGCCCCGCCGACTTCGACGTCGGCGAACACGTGCGGGTGACGACGGACGAGCTTGCGGACCAAGCCATCGGCGACGTCGTCGATCGACCATTGCTGTCCTGCTGGAAGCTCCTCGGCCAACCGGGCGTGAAAAGCCACCTGGAGCAGCACGTCGCCGATCTCGTCCCGAAGGCCGCGAAGGTCACCGTCCTCGATCATCTGGAATGCCTCGTAGGCCTCCTCGAGAAGGTAAGGCGCAAGGGACAGGTGGTCCTGCTCGGCGTCCCACGGGCACCCTCCCGGCGATCGCAACCGGTCCATCGTGGACACGACGTCGAGCAGGTGCGCTCCGGGGAGGTCCCAACTTCCATCGACGATGTCGACCGTCGCGAAGTCGTCGGGAACGCCGTCGCGGTCTCGGAGCGCTGCGACGAGATCCTGATCACGGTCGCCACCGACGAGCACTGCCACGGTCTCCTGGGAGTGTGCGCGTGCACGCACGCCCGCGACGGTCGCGTCGACCGAGAGGTGTGGATCAAGACGGTGAACGTCGACGCCGGCGGCCGCAAGGGCGACGGCGTGGTCGCCGGTCGCTTCAGTGAGGCAGACAGGACCCGCGTTGCACGCCGACCATGCCTGTGCGCTCAACAGGCCTCCCGCGACGCGCGGACTGGTGACGACGATCACCAGACGGCTCACCCGGGTGAGCTCACCGCGCTCTTGACCGCCACGACGGCCAGCAACGTGTTATCCCACCGTCCGTAACGCGGGCTCGCGTAGACCCCGGCCGAGGTCGCCTCCGTGCGCAAGGCCTTCTGTAGCAGGGTCGCAGCCTCGCCGCCGTACAGAGACTGCTTGAGCTGGTCGGTCACCTCGGACATCGGCTCGACCCGATGAGCGATGACGTGGACGACGGAGTAGTTGGAGCCACCGTGCACGACCACGAACGACCCGGGCTTCACCTGCTTGGCATCCTTGCCGAGCAGGGAGGTGAGTTGGGCCGTGCTGACCCAGCCCACCGTTCCACCCTGGGAGGCGGTGGACTCGTCGAGGGACTTCTCCTTCGCCAGCGCCGGAAAAACCGAGGGGTCGGCCCGGACCTGGCGGAGGATGTGCTGCGCCTCGGCGTTGGTCTTCACCTCAATCTGCGCGATGTTGGTCTGATCGAAGGAGGAGATCGTCTTGTCATACTCCGCCTTCAGCTGAGCCTCGGTCGCCGGCTGAGCCTGAACCAACGCCGCGGAGACTTTGGACTGAAGCGCTTCGTAGCGGATGAACGCCGGCAGCTGCGCCGGGCTGATTCCGCCTTGCGCCGCCTGCTTGCGCAGGGCCTCCATCGACCCGCCCGCCTGCTGGATGAAGGTGTTCGTCTCGTTCGTAATGTCCTGGGCGGTGAGCACGACGTGGTGCTCGCGAGCGAGCGTCTCCGTCAGCTGCACCGCGATCATGTGGGTCAGCAGCTCCCGGTTGAACGTCGCGATGTCGAACCCGGTGACGGTCGTCAGGCCACCCGCGTCGACCGCCTCGTTGACCTGCGACTGCAACTCGCCGGTGGTGATCCGGTCGGTTCCGATGATCGCGGCCGCTCCGGGGCTCGTCGTGCACGCCGACAACACCGGGATCGCAACAGCAGCGACCGCGGCGAGCAGGGTCAGGCGGGTCTTAGGCACGGGTCGCCAGGTTATCGGACCCGACTTGCAGGTCCCCGACGACCACCTGCAACAACTCCCGACACCATCCGAGAAGCGCCCGATCACGCACAGCCACACCCCCCACGCGAGCCGTCGTCGGCGCCGGGACGAGCACGATGCTCGACGCCGGCTTCACCACCGAACCGGGATACAGCCGTTGAAGGCGAAGGGTCTGGGACTCCCGGAGTTCCAGCGGAGCGAAGCGCACGTACTTGCCCTGGACGGCGACCTCACCCAACCCGAAGCCGCGGGCAAACGCCCGGAAGGAGGCGACCGCGATCAAGTTCTCGACCACCGCCGGCAGTTCGCCGTACCGGTCACGCAGCTCCGCTCGAACCGCCTCGACGTCGGCGTCGCCCTGCGCCGAAGCGAGCCGCTTGTAGGCCTCGAGGCGCAGCCGTTCGCCCGAGATGTATTCGTGCGGCAGATGCGCATCGACCGGCAGCTCCACCCTGACTTCGGTGGCCTCCTCGGCCTGTTCGCCTTTGAACTCGGCGACCGCCTCGCCGACGAGGCGGACGTAGAGGTCGAATCCGACGGCCGCGATATGCCCGGACTGCTCGCCACCGAGCAGGTTCCCGGCACCACGGATCTCGAGATCCTTCATCGCGACCTGCATGCCCGCCCCCAGATCGGCGTTCTGGGCGATCGTTGCGAGCCGATCGTGCGCCTCCTCGGTCAGCGGGCGCTCGGGCGGGTACAGGAAGTACGCGTACGCCCGCTCCCTGCTCCGGCCGACCCGGCCACGCAGTTGATGAAGCTGGGACAGACCCAGCAGGTCGCCACGTTCGACGATCAGCGTGTTGGCGTTGCTGATGTCCAGGCCGTTCTCGACGATGGTCGTGCACACGAGCACGTCGAAGCTGCGCTCCCAGAATCCGAGCATGACCTGCTCGAGTTGATGCTCGTGCATCTGGCCGTGGGCAACCTCGACCCGCGCCTCGGGAACCAGCTCCCTGAGCTTGGCGGCCGCACGCTCGATCGACTCGACCCGGTTATGGATGAAGAACACCTGACCGTCTCGTAGCAGCTCGCGACGAATCGCAGCGGACACCTGCCGTTCGTCGTAGGCGCCGACGAAGGTCAGCACCGGATGCCGTTCCTCCGGCGGGGTCTGGATCACGCTCATCTCCCGAATCCCGGTGATCGACATCTCGAGCGTGCGAGGGATCGGCGTCGCGGACATCGTGAGTACATCCACCGTCGTCCGGAGTTGCTTGAGGAACTCCTTGTGCTCGACGCCGAAACGTTGCTCCTCATCGACGACGACCAACCCGAGGTCACGGAACTTCGTCTCCGGCTGGAGAAGCCGGTGCGTACCGATCACCACGTCCACCGAGCCGTCCGCGAGACCGGCGAGGATCTCGCGCCGTTCACCGTCGGTCTGGAACCGCGACAGCACCCGAACGCAGACCGGGAACGCCGCAAACCGCTCGGTGAAGGTCGTGAAGTGTTGCTGCGCGAGCAGGGTCGTCGGCACAAGCACTGCGGCCTGTTTGCCGTCCATCACGCACTTGAAGGCGGCGCGCACCGCGATCTCGGTCTTGCCGTAACCGACGTCGCCGCAGATGACCCGGTCCATCGGATGCGCGGTCTGCATGTCGGCCTTGACCTCGTCGATCGCGGCGAGCTGATCCGGCGTCTCGACGTAGTCGAAGGCGTCCTCGAGCTCATGCTGCCAGGGAGTGTCCGGACCGAACGCGTGCCCGGGGGCGGACATTCGGGCGGCGTAGAGCCTGATCAGCTCGGCGGCGATCTCGCGGATCGCCTTGCGCGCCCTCCCTTTGCGCTTCTGCCAGTCCGCTCCTCCCATCTTGTCGAGCGTCGGCGCCTCACCACCGACGTACTTCGTGACCTGGTCGAGCGCGTCGGTGGGGACATACAGCCGATCGCCGGGTTGACCGCGCTTGCTCGGGGCGTACTCGATCACCAGATATTCGCGGGTCGCGCCGGCAACCGTCCGCTGGACCAGATCGAGGTACTTCCCCACTCCGTGCTGTTCGTGGACGACGACGTCACCGGGCCGCAGCGACAGTGGGTCAACCCCGCCCCGACGCTTGCTGGGCATCCGGCGCAGGTCACGGCTGGCCGCCCGCACCCCGGTGAGGTCGGCCTCGGTGAGAACGGCGAGCCGCAGCGGCGCGGAGATGAACCCGTCGGCCAGCCCCGCCGTCGTCACGTGGGCGACCCGCGGATCAATCTCCGCGGCGAGGGTCGCGTCCAGCCTCGCCGGGACGTTCTCCCCGCGAAGCACTTCGACCAGGCGCTCCGCCGGACCGTGACCTTCGGTGACGATCACGACCCGCCAGCCGTCGCGCAGCCAGCCGGCCACGTCGGCGAGCGCTTGCGCCGTGTCGCCGCGGTACGACGGGACCTCCCGCGCCGTTGCCGCGACCGCGTCCACGTCGTCCTCGGCGTCCGCATCCGCCACGAACGGGCTGATGGTCCACCACGGCACGCCGACCTGCAGGCTGTGGGCGCGCACGTCGCCGAGCGTCCGGTAGGCCGCCGACCCGAGATCGACCGGGGCCTTTCCGCCACCCGCCGCGGCCGCCCACGACGCGGCGAGGAACTCCTGGCTGGTCGCGACGAGGTCGTGCGCCCGCGCCCGCACCCGTTCGGGATCGCAAACGACGACGTGCGTTCCCGCCGGCAGTTCGTCGACAAGCAGCACGAGCCGGTCGAGCAGCACCGGGGTCAGCGCCTCCATCCCCTCCACCGGGATTCCCTCGGCGAGCTGGTCGAGCATCTCGGCAAGCTCGGGGTGCTCCCGACCAACTTGACGGGCCCGATCCCGAACGGCCGGCGTCAAGAGCAACTCGCGGCACGGGGGTGCCCACAGGCCCAGGGTGGCGACCTCGAGCGACCGCTGGTCGGCCACCGCGAAGTAGCGCACTTCCTCGACTGTGTCGCCCCAGAACTCGACCCGGATCGGGTGGTCTTCGACCGGTGGGAAGACGTCGATGATCCCGCCCCGTACGGCGAACTCGCCGCGCCGCTCGACCATGTCAACGCGGGTGTAGGCGATCTCCGCAAGCGCTTGCACGACCGCGTCGAAGGACCGCTCGTCACCGGCCTGGAGCGCCACCGGCGCGAGATCGCCAAGATTCGGCGCTTGGGGCTGGAGGATGCTGCGCACCGCAGCGACGACGACGCCCACCCGGCCGGTTGTCGGGTCCTCCGGATCGGGATGGGCAAGCCGGCGAAGCACGGCGAGGCGGCGTCCGACCGTGTCCGCGCGCGGCGACAGTCGCTCGTGCGGGAGAGTCTCCCAAGCCGGGAACTCCACAACCTCGTCCGGCGGGAGCAGGGACCGCAGCGCAACGGCGAGGTCCCGGCCCTCCCGCTCGGTCGCAGTCACGGCTAGCACCTGACGGCCGGTGGCGGCAATCGCGGCAATGGCAAAGGGGCGCAGGCCCGCGGGTGCCGAGAGCCCGCATTCGGACGCTCCGAGGCCGTCGACGAGGGCGACAAGCGCCGGGTCGGCCCCGACAAGCGGGGAGAGTCCTGCGACGGTCATGGCGGACTGCCAGGCTACCCGGCGCCCACCCCGGCCGAGCGTCCGCGGTGCCGCACCGGTAGGCCGAACGGCGCAGGGAAAGTTGGTCCCCAGAGGCCTTCAGTCGGCCTGACACCCACTTTCGCAATGGGGCAGAATGAGTCGAAGTTTCCGTTGGAATCCGGCTTCAGCACCGCCGGAACTGCAATGTCTGATCCGCGGACCTCAGGCCCACAGAGGGGGTAGCAGGCGATGCAGTCGACGGCAGCGACCGCGGCGCCGAGCACCGCACAATCGCAGCCCGCACTGCTCGACCCCTACCCCGACCTCCCCCGGCCGAGGGCCGGTGCGGCAGGTGTCGCCGACCACGTCGTTGCTCGCCCTCAGCGGGTACGCCCCCGGGTGATGTTCGTCGCATCCAACGGGGGACACCTCGCGCAGCTGATGGGCCTGCGCAGTTGGTGGGTGGAGCGCGAGCGCGTCTGGGTGTCCTTCGACAAGCCCGATGCCCGATCCCGACTCGAAGGGGAAGAGGTGGTGTGGGCCCACTGGCCGACCACCCGCAACCTCCCGAACCTGTTGCGCAACTTCGTCCTCGCCTGTGGAGCAATTCGCCGCAGCCGCCCGGACATCGTCGTCTCAACCGGCGCCGCCGTCGCCCTCCCCTTCTTCCTGGCGGCGCGCCTCCGGCGACTTCCGACCGTCTACATCGAGGTCTACGACCGGATGGACACCCGCACCATGTCCGGGCGGTTGTGCAAGCCGCTGGCGACCGAGTTCCTGGTCCAATGGCCGGAGCAGGAGGAGATCTACCCCGGGGCTACCCACGTCGGGCCGCTGCTGTGAGCCGGACCTACCGCGCTCCGCTCGTGGTGGTCACTGTCGGGGGCGACCATCATCCGTTCAACCGGCTGATGGACTGGGTCGAGGACTGGCTTGTCGACCAGGGTGACCGGGTGCGTTGTTTCGTCCAACACGGCCCATCCCGAGCACCGGTCGGCGCCAACTGCGAGCCCTACCTCAATCACCAGGACCTGCTTGCTCTCATGCGCGACGCGCGCGCAGTCGTGTCGAGCGGAGGCCCGGCGACGCTATCTGAGGCCCGCTTCCTCGGGCATCAACCGGTGGCGATCCCCCGGCTGGCGAAGTACGGCGAGGTGGTCGATGACCATCAGCTGGCGTTCACCAGCCGTCTCCAGGACCTCGGCTACGTCGTCCAGGCGCAGACTGAGCAGCAGTTCCGGGCCGCCGTCGCACGGGCGATCGACCTGCCTCGGCTCGTTCCCGCCCCGGTCGACCCGGCGAAGATCGCCGCGATCGGCCGGGTCGGCACCCTGATCGATGCGACCGCCGCAGTACACGCCCACCGCGGATGGTCCGCAGGGCGACGCCTGCGGTCCTCCGCGACCCGTTGAGCGGCCCGTCGGCTCCCCTCATGGCCGAGGCGCCGACGCACACCACCCCGCTCCCCGAGCAACTGCCCCCGACGGTGAGCGTGGTGGTCGCGACCCGCGACCGGCCGGTGCTGCTGGCGCGGGCTGTCCAGGCCATTCTCGACCAGCGCTATGCCGGCCGGGTCGAATGCATCGTCGTGTTCGACCAGAGCCAACCGGGCCCGATCAACGTCACCGTCCCGAACGATCGCCGCCTGCGCACCATGTCCAACGATCGAACGCCGGGCCTTGCAGGCGCCAGGAACACCGGCCTGCTGGCGGCCACCGGCGCACTGGTCGGATTCTGCGACGACGACGACGAATGGATGGCCGACAAGCTAGGGCGGCAGGTCGACGTTCTGCTCGACAATCCTTCGGCCCCCGCCGTCGGCTGCGGCGTCGTGTTGGTCGAGAACGGCAGGGAGTCGGCGAAGCCGGCCACCTTGGAGCAGGTGACGTTCTCCGACCTCTTACGCGGTCGAGTGTGGGAGCTCAACCCGTGCACGGTGCTTGCGCGACTCGACATCGTCCGCGAACAAGTGGGGCTCGTCGACGAGGAACTTCCCGGCAGCTACGGCGAGGACTACGACTGGTTACTCCGCACCAGCAAACTCGCGGCGATCCCGATGATCGACGAGCCACTCGTGCGGATCAACTGGCATCACGGGTCATTCTTCCAGCGGCGCTGGACGACCATCAGCGCCGCGCTCACCTACCTGCTCGACAAGCATCCGGAGTTCAGCACCGAGCCGGCCGGCCTGGCGCGAATTCAGGGACAGATCGCCTTTGCCCAAGCCGCGAGCGGGCAGCGCGCCGCCGCGCGGCGCACGGCCTGGTCCTGTCTGCGCAACAACTGGCGGGAGAGACGCGCCTACCTCGCACTCGCGGTGTCGTGGCACCTGCTTACGCCCAGTTCGGTCGTTCGGGCCGCGCACGCTCGCGGCAAGGGAATCTGAACACATGGCAACCTCGGCTCCCCCGCACGCTCCGGCCACCGGCCGCCAGCCCGACTTGCTGCCGGTCTGGCCGTTGTGGTTGCTGTTCGCAGGATTCCCGGCGATGTGGGTGCTGGGCCTCGGCGGCTTCGCCACCCAGATCGCTGCGATACCGATGGCGGCCTATCTTGCCGTCCGCGGTCAGGTCCGCGTCCCCCGCGGCCTTGGCGTGTGGTTCCTGTTCCTGATCTGGATGGCCTTCACGGTCGTCGAGATCACCAGTGGGTCGCGGGTCGTCGGCTTCGTCTACCGCGCCACGCTCTACCTCGCCGCGACGGTCGCGTTCCTGTTCGTCTACAACAGCAGCCGTGAGCGACTACCGCTCCAACGGCTCTGCGCGATGGCCACCTGCTTTCTCGGGTTCGTGATCGTGGGCGGTTACCTCGGCGTGATCGCGCCGCACCACTCGTTGCCCACCCCGCTTGAGCATCTGGTCCCGCATCAAATCGCGGCGAACGACCTCGTCGGCAAGATGATCCATCCGCCGTTCGCCCAGGTGGGACAGTCCGCAACCTCCGCCGTCCAGCCGCGCCCGTCGGCGCCGTTTCCCTACACGAACGACTGGGGGATCAACGTTGCGCTGCTCGTCCCCTTCGCCTTCTCGTGGATGGCCGCCACCACCCGGCTCGCGGTTCGGCTCGGTCTGGTCGCGCTCCTCCTTCTCGGCCTCATCCCGGCGCTGGTCAGTCTGAACCGCGGCATGGCCCTCGGCCTCGGCGTCGGTGTTGTCTACGTCGCGGTGCGCTTGGCCCTGCGAGGGCACGGCAAGGCGCTGGTCTGGATCTGCACCGTCGTCGGGGTGGCGGTCCTCGTGGCATCAGCCTTCCACTTCGGGACCCGTCTCAACGATCGGCTCGCCAACAGTTCGACGAATCAGGGACGGCTGTCGACCTACAGCGCGACCTGGGATGAGGCCCTCAAGTCCCCGGTGCTCGGGTACGGCGCACCGGCATCGTCCACCGTGAGTGTCAACGGCCCCGACCTCGGCACCCAAGGCCAGTTCTGGACGGTGCTGTACTCCTCCGGCCTGCCCGGAGCCGGGCTGTTCGTGCTGTCCATGATCGGTTTCGCCTGGATCACTCGCCGGGCGCAGAACCCGGCGCTGATGTGGCTGCACGCCGTCCCTGTCGTGGTCATCGTGCTGCTGCCGGTGTACCGAGTCGAGGCCACCGAACTCGTGCTGTTGATGGTGGCGGTGGCGATGGTGCTGCGGGAACGAGAGCCGCGGCTCGTGCGCCGACCGGCGCGCCCGGCCGACCGAATTCGACGACTGAGCACCGCACCGACATGACCGACCGTCGCGGCGCTCGTCGCGAGTCAAGGCCACGGACACGGGTCCCGTCGTGAGTGTGGGCGGGCAGGTCGACGCAACCGCCGGGACCCGGCGTCATCCCGGCACGGCCGTCGTGCGCGGCGGGGCGTTGAGCTTCGTCGGCGGGTTGGTCGCGGCAGCCGGCGGGTTCTTGCTGACCCTCGTCGTGACGCGCGGACTAGGCGCCGAGCGCAGCGGGGTTTTCTTCGTCTCGATCGGCCTGTTCACCATCCTCAGCAACATCCTCGAACTCGGGGCGGACACCGGACTCGTCCGCAGCGTTCCCCGACTGCGCACGCTGCATCGGACCGCCGACCTTCCCCGGACGGTCATAGCCGCGGTCGTGCCGGTGGCGTTGGCGGGCAGCGCCGCAGCCATCCTGGTCGCGGCCTTCGCGCCAACGCTCGCCCGGGTCTTCATGCAGCAGGGCTCCACGGTCCTCGGTGCGGGCTTCCTGCGTTCGGTCGCGCCCTTCCTGATCGTGGCTCCGCTCGCGACCGTGCTCATCGCCGGAACTCGCGGCTTCGGCCGGATCGTTCCCTACGTCGCGATCCAAAACGTCGGTCTCCCGCTCGCCCGGCCGTTGATCGTCGGCCTTCTGGTCGCGGCCGGCGCCACGGGCGACCGGGCGATCGCGGTCGGCTGGGGGATTCCGTGGGCGGTCGCGGCCGCGGCCGCGGGCATTGTCGTCGTGCACCTGACGAACCTCGCCCTTCGCACCGATGACTCCATGGAGGCCGCGCGGCCGTTCCGGGTCGTCGGGTCCGAGTTCTGGTCGTTCGCGAGCGCTCGCGCGTTCGGCGGCGCGGCCGAGATCCTGCTGGTGTGGCTGGACGTCCTTCTGGTCGGCTGGCTGGTGGGACCGGTGGAAGCCGGGATCTACGCCGCGGCCAGCCGGTTCGTGACGACCGGCACGCTGGCGCTGTCCGCAAGCCGAATCGCGATCACACCCCGGCTGGCTCATCTGATGACGGCCGGAAAGACCGACGAGGCGGAACAACTGTTCAACGGCGGGACCCAGGCCGTCGTCGCGACGTCATGGCCGCTGTATCTGGGTCTCGCGTGCTTCTCCCCCGCGATCCTGCGACTCTTCGGCCCGGACTTCACCGCCGGCGCGACCGCGCTCACCATCTTGTCGATCGCCATGCTGGTCGACACCGCAACCGGGAACGTCGGAAGCGTGCTGCTGATGGCGGGGAGCAGCAGGTGGAACCTGTTCAACGCGACGACCGCCCTGGTGGTCAACGTCGTGGCGGACCTGATCCTCATCCCCGACCACGGCGCGACCGGAGCAGCGATCGGCTGGTCACTCGCGATCGTGACACTCAACGTGCTCGCCTGTCTCGAGGTGCATTATCTGATGCGGCTGCGAATCTTCACCGCGAGCGTCGGCCGAACCGCGATCGCGACGCTGATCTGTTTCGGCGTTCCTGGCATCGTGCTCGGAGTCCTCGCCGCGCACAAACTCGCCGCGTTGGTGACCTGGCTGCTGGTCGGGTCAGTGGCCTACTCCGCTTGGTGGTGGCGGCGTCGCGGTGATCCCGAGGTCGCCGTGCTTCTGGACGCGCTGGGCGTGGATCGCGCCCGCGTGAGACTCGAGGGCGGCCGGGGCGCGGGGTCATGACCGACCCTGTGCGCGCCGCCGCCAAGTCGACGCTGCGTCAATGGGGACTCCTCACGGCGGCCGCCCGACCCCTGCCTGATTTCCTGGTCATCGGCGCCAAGCGAGGCGGCACGACCTCCCTGTGGAATTACCTGCTGGACCATCCGTCGGTACTTCCGATGTTTCCCGCACGCCAACACCTCAAGAGCCCGCACTACTTCTACTGGCACTACGACAAAGGCGAGCGGTGGTACCGGTCGCACTTCGCAACCGGCAGGCGTCGGGACGCGGTCGCGCGCGCACACGGGTCGGCCCCGGTCGCGGGCGAGGCGAGCCCTTACTACCTCTACGACCCACGGGTTCCCCGGCGTGCGCGGGCTCTCGTGCCGGACGCGAAGCTGATCGTGTTATTGCGCGATCCGGTCACACGGGCCTACTCCCACTACCGCGAGCGGGTCAACGCCGGCGTCGAGACGCTGTCATTCGACGACGCGATCGCCAGTGAGGACGAGCGACTCGCGGGCGAGGTCGAACGCCTCAACGCCGAACCTCTGTACTACAGCAGACCGCACGACTACTTCTCCTACCGCGACCGCGGCGTCTACCGTCCGCAGCTCGAACGGTGGTACGCCGAGTTCCCCCGCGAGCAGGTGTTGATCCTCGGGAGTGAGGACTTCTCCGCTGACCCGCAGTCCTCCTACGACGAGGCGACGACGTTCCTCGGGCTCCCGGGTCATCGGCTCCCGGCGGACCGACGTTTCAACGAGCGGCCGGCAGAACCTATGTCGGAGTCGGTCCAGGGGTATCTGCGAGAGTTCTTTGCTCCACACAACCGGCAGCTCTATGACTACCTCGGCCGGGACTTCGGCTGGCCTGCCGCGCCCGAGCCACCGAGGTAGCCATAGCGGAGCAGCCAGGGCGCGGTCATCGCCGTCATCGCGACGCGTTGCCCGCGCGGCATCGCGGTGCGCCACTCGTCGTCCGACCGTAGAGCGACCTGTCCACTGGCAAAGCGAACCGGGTTGCCGGCCACGCTGTGATCAGGGGACAGGGTGACCGACTCGCCTCCGAAGATGTCCGGGAGAGCAACGAGCGGGCCTGCAGCAAAGTCGACCAGCCGGCGTATCTCGCGGGCGGGGTGCGCCACAAAGTCTTCGTAGCGCAGGCGCTGCAACGGCACGCCGAGCGCCGGGGCCATCGTGAACGCAGCATTGAACGACGTCCACTCGAGCGCAGCGCGCTGCGGCGAGTAGATGTCCATGTAGGTCTCCTCGGCAACCTCCGGACGGGCCTTGCGCCGCGTCCATGAGTACGCCACCCCACGGCTGTCCCTCAC
Organism: Mycobacteriales bacterium; assembly: GCA_035501255.1. Classification (GTDB taxonomy): domain Bacteria; phylum Actinomycetota; class Actinomycetes; order JAFAQI01; family JAFAQI01; genus JAFAZI01. The sequence goes on from DATJWM010000146.1 coordinate 69,578, forward strand.
GAGCAGGCACACCGCCAGGCTCAGGCCGCGCACGCGGCGAAGCAGCAAGGCATGTGACGGAGCTTTGGACGTCTCGACGATGACCGACCCTGCGCTGACGTCACGGATCGCGTCGTACAGCCGGTGCATCCGCTCGGCATAGCCGGCGAGCTCGGCACGGTATCCAGAGGACAGGGACGGCGCCAGAAGCGCCGGGATGTGCCTGGTCCGCTCGACCCGTCGTTGCTGGGCTGCTGCCGCGTTCGCGTCATCGCGAGTCCACCCGCCGAACGCCCGCTCGCCGACCTCCGTCCAGAACGGGCAGTCCAGGAACGGCTGACCGCAGCCGCACAACTGGTTGTCCATGACCCCGCGGCGCCAGATGAAGACAAGCTCGCCGACATGGACGAACCCCGGTACCTGACCCAGGATTTGACCGAGGACGGTGCTGCCGCTTCGGCCGGCTCCCCCCACGTACAGCACGCGGGTTGCCGCACTCACGACGGTCACCGCCCTCCTTCGCCGCACCGAGGACGACCCGACCGACGACTCGCATAGGGTGCGGCAATGGCCGGTAGCACCTGGTCACCAGGCCTTCATGCCCTGGCCGCACACCTGTGGGGCCAACCGGAGCGCGTCCTCGTCACCGACGACGCTGCGACGGATCCAGACTACCGAGAACTCGAGTCCTACCTCGTCGTCCCATCCGTGGCACAAGCGCGATTCCTCGTCCCGCTCACGGCCGGGCGCGCGACAGCCGCGGCGACCTTGCTCGCCTACATCAAACTCCGGTCACCCGCAGTACGCCGTCGGAGGCGGTTGGTGGCGCTGGGCGTACGGAATCGACCGTTGTCCGCACGGACCGGAGATCGACTGCGTGTCCTCATCCGGCGGGACTGCGACGAGGACCTTCGAAACCTCACCGCGATCAGGCACCTCGGTGAGGTGCTCGGCCGAACCGATCTCGTGGCGGCCATCGGCGTCCCGCCAGCCACGCCAAACTCGAAACCGACGCTCCAACTCTTCGAACCGACCGGGAAGCCGTTCGCGTACGCCAAGCTCGGGTGGAACGACAGCACGGATCGCCAGGTGGCCAACGAGGCGAGGATGACCGCGCGATACGCCTCGGTACTCACCCGACTCCAGATTCCACCCTTGCTTGCCGAGACGACCTGGCGCGACCATCCGGTCGCAATCACCCAAGCGATGGCGCGGGACGCCACGGCCTGGGGTCACGCGCCGCCGCCTCATCTGGACGTCACCCGCGAACTCGCCGGGTGCAGCCACGAGCCGGCCCGAAATCTTGTGGATCTGCCCGTCATCACGGATCTCGCGAAGAGAATCGAGGGGGAGCCCTGCGAGGTTCCCGGCCTGCTCGAGGCGATTCGCGAGGTGCTGATCGACCTGACCGATCGCTGGGGAACGATCACGATCCGTCAGGGGGCGTGGCACGGCGACTGGGTGCCGTGGAACCTCGCGCATGGAAACGGGACGACGATCGCCTGGGACTGGGAGCACGCAGCGCACGCCGCACCGATCGGGTTCGACCTGTTGCACTGGCACTTCGATCGGGCCTTCGTCGAGGGCGCCAACCCAGTGCCGACGTCATTCGCGATCGCGACGCGGGAGGGTGCGGCGGCAGTAACGGAACTGCAGGATGCCGCCCCCGACGGTTCCCGAGTGGCTGACCCGTGCGCGGTGCTCTACTTGCTCGAGCGCACCCGTCGCCACCTGGACATGGCCGATGCCGGAGCGGGCTGGAATCCTCGGTACGCCGAGGGGATCGTCGCGGCCCTCACCGGTGCGCGCGAACTGATCCAACGGTCCTAGCAAACCCTGTCGCCACGACCACATCGAGGCGGAACTCGCTTCTACACTTCGACCATGAGCGAATACTTTCCGCAGTCCGGCGACCCGACCAGCAGTCCTGGGTCCGCCGGAGGTGCCGTCCACATCTCCACCAGCTTCGACGTCCCCGGCACACAGATCACCCGCTACTGCGGGAGCTGCTTCGGCGTCGTGGTCCGCAGCATGGGCTTTGCGAAGGGAATCGGCGCCAGCTTCAAGGCTCTCGCCGGCGGGGAGGTGACCCAGTACACCCGCCTGCTCGAGGACTCTCGACGGCATGCGATGGACCGGATGGTGCAAAACGCTCAGGTGCTTGGAGCGAACGCGGTCATCGGGATGCGGTTTGACTCCAGCGAGATCGGCCAGAGTCTCACCGAGATCGTCGCGTACGGCACCGCCGTCGTCGTTGAACCGGCGTCGTGAACGCCTTCCTCACCGTCATCTTTGTGCTGATCGGCGTTGCGGTCCTGATCGCGATCGGCATGAGCTTCTTTGTTCGCCGCCACGCCGAGAGTGAGGTCCCGGCCGAAGACTGGCGGCGAACCGATGAGATCTTCGTCGACCCGACGACGAACCGGCGGATGAGGGTCTGGGTCGACCCCGTCGATGAGGCGAGACACTACATCCCCGACAAGTGAGCGGGCGTCGACGAACCGCGACGCTCAACCCGCCGTCGACACCTGGTTGAAAACCGGGGAGGCGCCCATCTTCGCGAAACCCGCCATCGTGTCCGGGTCGACGGTCAACCGGGTGTCACACGGCGCGGACACGTCATCCCACTCGAGCACTGCCTTGATGTTCGGATGCGTGGCCATCGCCGCCGGAGCGTCGGCGTACCAGTCACCGGACGCCGACGGATCGGAGGGATCGGCGACCGTGCCGTACTCCGGGAGCATGAAGGGCTTGTCGCCGTACCCGTTGTCTTCGAGCCAGGTGTAGAAGCTGCCGACCACGGTGTCGAAGCTGCGCCACGCTCCGCTGTGGCAGCTGGCGAAGTTGTACGGGTCATAGCCGATCCAGTCGACGTAGGCGTCACCCGGGTACATCTGAGAGATCGTCGCGATGTTTCCGGAGTAGCCGGTCGAGGTCCATACCCAGATCACGTTCGTGACCCCGTCGGCGGCGAAAACGTCGTGAATGTGTCGGTAGGCCGCAACGAACTGTGCCGGTGTTCCCGCAGCCGGCGTGCGCCGCTCCATCTCCGGATCGAAGGTGAGGAAGACCGGCTTGCCATACGCCTTGAGCCGGGCGGCTTCCGGGTCGATCACGGAGGTGTCGTATTTGCCGCTCGCGATATCCGACCATTGCAACTGGGTTCCGGCCGCGAAGTTTCGTGACGCCCAGGAGAACATGAGGATGTGGTTCACCCCGAGAGCCTGTTCGTAGTTGTCGGGGAACTGCCCGGCACCGCCGGCGTTGGAGAAGTCGTGGTAGCGGTACACGATGTCGAACGGTCGGCCGACGCGCGCCTCGAGGTCGGTGTAAGTGGTCTCCCAGTTCTCGCCGCTGCTCGGCACCTTGTACACCCCCCACCACGCACCGCAGGACGGCACGAGGATCGCCGACACGGTGCACGAACCATCGCCACCGGTGGACGTCGATCCCGGGCCGGTTGACCGGGTGACCTCGAGCGTCTGGACCACGCGAACGTTGTCGACGGTGAACCCGCGGTGAGGTCGCCGCTCCGGCGCGTTGACGTGCAACATCAGATGCGAGCCGCTGGAACGCGCGCGGTATCCGATCGTCAGGCGCTGCCACCGTCGATGGCGCATAACGACGCGATGCCGGCGGTGCCCGATGATCCGGCCATGACGCACCTCGTTGATCCGCAACACCGCCCGGGTGCCACGGCGGGCTGCGCGCACCATCGCGGTCGCGCGGTAGCCATCCCCCCGCACGGTTCGCGGGGTCGCGAGACGCTCGGACAGTACGCCGAGCCCACGGCGGACGTTCATCACGCGTGCCGCGTGTCGGCTGCGATGACCGGGGTGGACGATCCGCAGCCGGGGATGGCCGGCGCCGTGGACTCGCCAGTGCGCCCGTCCCGCGTGGAAGTCCCCGTTGCGCACGAGCTCGATCCGGGTTCGCCTACGGGTGACCTCCTGCGAGGCACGGGCGGACGGCGACACCTCGGCCTCGGCGCGCGCGCCAGCTGCCCGTTTGTCGGCCGCCCACGATGGCGGGGGGGCCGCGACGAGCCCGAACGCCACGCCGGCCGCCAGGACGGCGGCAAGTCGGCGAGCCGAAACGGGGGACATCGGGGACTCCGAAGGGGAACAGCGTGGGCGGCGTACTCCCCTACCGTCGACGTCCGAACGAGTGGCCTTATGACTCCGAACGGGTGACGGCGATCCCGCCGGCACGCACCGTTGTCACCGGTTAGTACCGATGCAGGTTATTTACACCGATTTATGGATCGTTACGAGGCCGGACCGAGCGGCCCCGCAGTCGTGATCGCAGCGTCATCGAGGAAGAACGTCGGCGGGGCGACCGAGGTGGTGATCACCGAACCGAGCTGGAGCGCGCCGAACGAGGAGCCGGTGTTGATCCCGCTGGCGAGCTGGTTCTCGATTGGGGTCGTACTGTCACCGCTGTAGACCCTGACCCGAAGCGAGCCGGACGAGGGGGAATTGACGAGCGACCACTCCACGCGCACCCACGTGTGCAACGGGAGCGGATGGGTGAATTTTCCGACCTTGGCGTTGGTCGCGTCGTACAACGCGAGCTTCCCGCCGCTCGTGAGATCGATCTGCGCATCGCGCCCGAAAGTCGGGCTTCCCAGCTTCGCCAGCACGACCAGCGACCCGGGATCGGCCGGAAGCTTGAGGGCGAACCGGCCGTAGCTCTTCGTCGTTCCGGCCGGAACCGACGAGCCGGCCCACTGGAGGTAACACGGCGACTTCGAGGGCGCCAGAGCAGCACCGAGCGCACCATGGGCGGCCGTCGAGCCGTAGGTGATCGAACCGCCCTTGCACGAGACCGCAGTGAACTTCGAGCCGGACGGCCCGCCGGAGTTTGCCGCCGTAATCGACCCGCCGAGCGTGCCGCCTTCGAAGCCGTTCGACAGCAGCAGCGCGGGCGCGCCCGGCGTTGTCAGCGACACAGTGGCGGAGTTCGCGCCGACACCGCCGGCACCGACCGCGGCAACCCGATAGTCATAGCCGGTGCCCGCGACCACCCCGGTGTCGGCGAAGGAAGTGGCGGATCCTGTGCTTAGGACCGACCAGGTGTCTGCGCCGGCGGGCGATCGTTGCACTCGGTAGGTCGCCGCGCCGACCGCCTGATCCCAGCTCAGGTCGACCTCCGTCGAGGAGGCTGCGGCTGCAGTCAGCCCGGTGACCTGGGCCGGCAAGGAGCTCGCCGTGACGACACTGGAGCCTCCCTCGCCGCCGGCGTTGGTGGCTACCACCTCGTAGTCGAAGGAGCTCCCGGCGCTCAGCGAGGTGTCGGCGAAACTCGTCCCGCTCACCGCGCCGAGGTCGGTCGGGAAGCTTCCAGACCCGACGGCGCCGCGCCGAACGTCGTAGCTCGTCGCTCCCGGTGCCGGGTCCCAGTTGAGGTCGATCTCGCTGGCACTCGCGGCGGTGGCGGTCACGGGTCCGAGACTGCCCGGAATGACGGTGGCGGTGGCGATCGCGGAAGCAACGCTGGATCCGATTGCGTTAATCGCCACGACCCGGTAGTCATACGACTCGCCCGCAGTGAGGCCGGTGTCATGCAGCGAGGTCGTCGACAGCGGACCACCATCATTGCTGAACGACCCGGCGCCGGCGATCGACCGCTGGACCTGGTAGGTGCTCGCGCCGGGTACGTCGGACCAGGTCAGATCGATCGAGGACGACGACGTGCTGGATGCGGTCACGTTCTGCGGCGCGACGGGCGCGGACGGGCCGGCTTGTTGACCCGTACCGATCAGATAGTCGCTCGACACCTGCGCCGCGGAGAGCGCGTACGGGTAGACCGCGACCTCGTCCAGCGAGCCACTGAAATCGTTTCCGTTGTTGCTCCAACTCGTGTCGCCCGCGACATGCCAGTAGCCGGAGTAGGACTGGTTCGTTGAGACCGAGTTCGACGCGACAAGAGACCCGTCGACGTAGAGCGCCATGCCCGATGCACCCTGAACCGCGACCACGTGATGCCACGCGCCGTCGGTGAGGTGCAATGACGGCGGTGCGGAAATGACGTCCTTCTCGTTGTTATAGACGCCGAAGTTCAACGAACCATCCGCCGAGAAGTACAGCTCCTTGTCGTTGTCCTGGCTCCCGGTTGCGCTGGCGCTGTCGCCGAAGCCGATGATCTTCCCGCCGGAGTGCGACGTGGCAAACCAGGCCTCGAGGCTGAACGCCGGAAGGCTCGCAGTTCGGTTGGTCGAGACCATCACGGCGGAGTCGCCACCATTGGTCGTGACCGCCGGGTCGGGTGGCGTCGTACCGTCGCTGATCGCCCCGGATGCTCCGAGCGTGTCACCGGTGCCGTAGCGCCCGTTGTCGAGGTTGCCGGACAGGTCGGCCGCCGACGTACCCGTGGCTTCGTCGAGCCGCCAGTACAGAGACGGCCCGTTGGACAGGACGTTGCGGGCGTACGGCGCGCCGGCCGTCGCCGGCGAGCTCACCGGGTACCCCGCGGCGGCGTACTGCGCACTGATTTGTTGCGGGGTGAGCGCGCTCGGATAGACCGATACGTCATCGATCGTGCCGCCGAAGTACTCGCTCGTCGGTTGATCTGGCCAGTCGTTGAGGTTGTCGCCACCTACCCGCCAGTACCCGTCGAAGCTCTGATTGGTAGTGGCGGGATTCCCGGCGACCTTCACCCCGTCGACGAACAGCGACATGCCGAGCGGCCCCTGGGTCGCGACGACCTGATGCCAGGCGCCGTCGTTGTAGGTCTTGGGCGAGGCAGCGATGTCGTCCTCACCGTTGTAGGTGCCGAAGTCCAGATGACCGGTGTTGGTCATGTAGATCTGCTTGTCGTAATTGTTGCTGTCGCCCGTCTGCTGGTCGCCAAACCCGACGATCTTGCCGCCACTTGTGGTGGTGGTCTTGAACCACGCTTCGACCGAGAACGTCGTCGGGCTGGGAACCTCGCTTCCGGAGGAGAAGTAACCGGTTGACCCGTCGAAGGTCGCCGCGGTGTCGGTGTCACCGACGATGGCACCGGACTGTTTGAGCGTGACCGTGCCGTGGTAAGCCCCGCCGAGCAAACCGTGGGAGGTATCGGCTGCAAGAGTTCCCGACGGCTCGTCGAATCGCCAGTACGCCGACGGCGACTGACTCAGCACGGTCGAGGCATAGGAGCCGGTCGGGAGCGACGCGGTGACCTTCGCGGAGGCGCCGGAGAGCGGGCTGCTTCCCGCCCCGTCGGTCTCGACCGCCTCGACCCGATAGGTGTGCTGGCTGCCGGACGCGATCCCGGTGTCAGTCCAGCCGACAACGGCCTGCTTCCAAAACAGCGAGACGACCTGGGTCGTGGCGATCGGCGTCGCGCCGGCGTCCCTGAACAACTCCATCGTGAGATCGGGGTCATCGAGATCGACGGGCGCCTGGGCAAAGACGTTGATCCGACCCGGTCCGGCGCTGACGGCCACGGGAGTGACCGGCGTGGGGGTCGGGTAGTCGCCGGCGGGAGTGAAGCGGGCGATGCCCTGCTGACCGACGTGGTTCATAGTGGTGAAATCTCCGCCGACGTAGAGCTGCGATCCGTCCGTGGCCATCGCCCGCGGGCCGAGGTTCGGTCCGGCATTGCTGAACGGGTACCAGGGCCCGAGGAAGCCGTTGCTGATGCTCTCCGACAGCAGGTGGCGCGCCTGGTTCTCTGGGACCTGAGGGAAGTTCGCGGGGTCACCGTTGGTGTTTTCCGACTCGCAGTCGTGGGCGTGCGAGCCTTTGTACAGGTAGTCGCCGACAACCTCAATCGTCTGGGTGGCGCCGAGGCACTGGTTCTCCCACTTGAGGGTGCCGTCGGCGAGGTGCGCGGCCCACGTGCCGTCGAAGCAGCCGCCGCCGGTGCCTTCGTCCGCGAGGTAGACGTCGCCGCCCGCAACGACGATGTCCTTGACGTCGGACACGCAGCCGTCGTTCACCTGGTCGGTCCCCACCGGGACGATGCTGTCGGCGGGAAACGGCTCGAGCGCACCCGGAGTTGCAGAGCCGATCCCGCCGATGATGATGGCCTTGTTGTACGGCGTCGTACCGTCCGGGGACTGGGTCACACCATCGGCCTGGTTGAAGTAGCCACCCGCGATCACCTGACTGCCATTCCCGGAGACGGCGAGCGCGTCCACCGTGTTGTTCGTGTACGGCTGCGTCCCCGGGCCCCAGGTCAACAAGGAACCGTCCGTGGCACTCACGGCCGCGAGGTTGGTGCGGGCGACCTTGTTCACCTTGCCGAACGCGCCGGAGATGTACACAACGTTGCCGTAGGTCGCGATGCCGGACACCGGTCCGGACACGTTGGGCGCCCAGGGCAGGAGCGCGCCCGTGGTGGCGCTGAAGGCGGCGATGTGATTGCGCGCGACGCCGTCGACCGTGGTGAAGCGACCACCGACGTAAACGGTCTTGCCGTCCGGCGATACCGCGACGATCCCGTTGGTGAGCGGCAGGCCGGAAGTCTGGCCGGTGAAGGTGTGCGTGTCGTCAACCGCAGGGTCCGGTGCTCCGGTGCTCGCGTTGAGTGCGGCGAAGTAGTTCGCCGGCTGCTCGCCCGTGCCGAGCGCGTCACCGGGCGGACGCAACGAGGTGAAGTCACCGATCATCCAGATGTCGCCGTGCCCGTAGGCCATCTTCCAGACCGTGGCGTTGGACTGCCACGAGGAGGCCGCCTGGGCGGACACGCTCCCCACCTCGGTCGCCCGCGCGATAGCAGGGACCAGCTGCACGGCTGGCACCGCGACCGCGCAGGCGGTGAGAAGCAGGACCGGAAGGCTGAGCCGACGCATGGAGCTTCTTTCTGTGCCTGGTGGTCACCCGGTGGGCGGTCTGTGGGCTGCAGTCGCCACGCCCGAAACGACCCTGCGATGGCGCCGACCAACGCTCCGATGCTCCCATAGCCATTCTGCCCTTGATCGGCCATTTGGGCGAATCTCAGAATGAACCAGGCAATTCACCCGATTGGCTGATCGGTCGCGCCCGCCACCGGCGGTCGCGCCGGGTCATCAGGGCTTCGGCAGCTGCACCGTGCGGCGGGCGACCTTGCGATGCGCGGAGCGGCTGAACACGACTCGCGCCTGGATCGGTCCGTGGGCGACCCGGTCCCCGATCCGCAGGTACGCGTGGTGGTTGCCAGCCGGTACCTCGCGCAGCACCCGGCTGGACAGGACCCGCCCGTCCCTCCGCGCCTGGACCTTCATCCGGACCGGCTGGGTGGCGCAGGTCCGGATCCGCAGGCGCCGGTGCCCGCCGCGGTCGGCAACCCGGACGAGGGCGAGCGCGGCAGGAACCGCGCGTGAGGTCGCGCAGGCGACGGTGACCGAGCGGGAGCGCGAACTGGGGCTTGCCGCCGAGCCTGACACCGGTACCGCCCGGACGGTGTAGGAATACCTCGCTCCCAAGCGCGTGTGCGTATCCCGCCACCGCACCCTCGGGTGACTCCAGAACAGCGAACGCACGACGGTGGTGGCGATCGGATTCGTCGTCCCGGCACGGAACAACTCCATCCGCAGGTGAGGGTCGTCGAGGTCAACGGGCGGGGTCGCCCGCACGGTCACCACGCCGCGCGCACTCCGGACGATCGGCGCGGCGGGGGTCGGCGTGGGGTAGTTGGTGGTGGTCGTGAATCGCGCGATTGCCTGCTGACCGACCTGGTCCACCGTGGTGAAGTCACCGCCGACGTAGAGCTGGTGGCCATCGGTGGCCATCGCCCGGGGACCGAGGTCTGGTCCGCTGTTGCTCGTCGGGTACCACGGTCCGAGATACCCATCGCTCAGGTGCTCCGACAGCAGATGGCGGGCCGCATCCCCGGGCACCTGGGGGAAGTTGGCCGGATCCCCGTTGTGGTTCGTCGTCCGGCAGTCGTGGGCGTGGGACCCCTTGTAGAGGTAGTCGTTGACCACGGCCAATGTCTGGGTCGCGCCCAGGCAGCGATTCACCCAGCGCAGCGCGCCATTCGACAGCTCCACCGCCCACGTGCCGTCGAAACACCCCCGGCCGGTGCCCTCATTCGCCAGGTATCCGACACCGTCGGAGATGACGATGTCCTTCACGTCCGACGTACACCCGGTGTTATCGGTGTCGGTTCCCTTCGGGACCACCGAGTCGGCCGGCATCGCCTCGAGCGTGCCAGGGTCGGCCGCAGCCATGCCGGCGAGCCGAACCGCCTTGTTGAACCGCGTCCGACCGTCGCCAGACTTCGTCAATCCGTCGACCTTGTTGAAGTACCCGCCCGCGAGCACCTGGGTTCCGTCGGGACTGACCGCGAGGGCGTCAACGGTGGCGTTCGTCGACGGCTGGGCTCCGGATCCCCACGACAGGACCGATCCCGTCGACGCGCTGACAACGGCGAGGTTCGACCGATGTGCCGTCCCGACCTTGCCGAACCCACCCCCGATGTAGACATCGGCGCCGTGGATCGCGATCGCGTCCACGCGACCGTTGACCTCAGCGGACCACGGCAACAGCGCGCCCGTGGAGGAGCTGAAGGCCGCGATGTGGTCGCGTGGTTGGCCGTCAACCTTGGTGAACGTCCCGCCGACGTAGACCGTCGACCCGTCCGGGGAGACCGCCACGGTGCCGTTCGTCAACGGCAGTTGCCCGCTCGGCTGACCGGTGAACCGGTGGGTGTGATCGATCGCCGGATCGAAGGCCCCGGTCGACGCGGTGAGCGCCGCGAAGTTTCGGGCCACCTGTTGATGCTTTCCCGCCGCGGCGCCCGGTGGCCGCAGTTTGGTGAAGTCGCCGACCATCCAGATGTGGCCGTTCCCGTACGCCATCCTCCAGACGGTCGCGTTGGCCTGCCACGACGGTGAGATGGCTGCGGACAGGCTGCCCTCCACAACGGCACCGGCGGGTGGCGCGGCAAGGGCGAACGCCATCGGCGCGACGAGACCGGCGGCCACGATGACCCGCAGCTGCCTGCGGGGTCGGCCGTCGCCGGAAGTGGTGTGCACCCGTGCTCGCTCCCCAGACAGCGCGATTCGCGTCAAGCCCCCGCGAACCGCGCGTGAAGATCAAGGGTACCGGCGGTTGTGCGACCGCGACGTGGCATTCGGCGCAGTGGGAAAGGACTACGAGCGCTAGCCCAGCGACGGCTTGGGAACCGGCCGACCACGGACGGTCTCGGCCGCCGCAACGGTGGCGAGCAAGCATCCGCCGAGAACGAAAGCACCGAGGATGTCGACCGGCCAGTGACGACCGAGATAGAGCCGGGAGAACGCCTCGATGCACGCCAAACCGGTGGCGCCGGCAACGAGCCACTGACGTTGCTTCACCGGTCCGCGCGCACCCACAAACACCGCAGCAATTCCGAACGTGAGCAGGACCCTCGTCACCCCACCCGAGGGATAACCGCCTGGATCACCGATCGACGTCGCCACCGCAGGCTTCACCGAGTGAACAAGATGGCCCATCTGCTTTTGGAGCTCGATCTCGACGAGGATGCACAGGCCGAGCACCACCAGCACCCGCGGGGCCTGCAACCAGAGTGCGAGCGCAAGACCGAGCACGACCGCGACAACCAGTTGAGCCCATTGATTGCCGGCGCCGGTGAGGTGGCTGGAGAGGTGGGTCAGCCAGGCGGTCCGGTTGGTGACGACATCCCGATAGACCGCCCGATCCGGCCGGGTGACGGCGTGGGCCTGAACCACGTGTCCGAAGGCGGTGGTGACCAGCACCGACGCCCCGATCCCGACCGCGATGACCGCGACGTACTGCGCACAGCGCGCGGCGAGAACGCCGCGCGGCAGCGCGTTCAGGATCGGAGCAGCGGTCCAGGTTGCGGCGATGAGGTAAGCCAGACCGCACAGGACGGCGGCACCCACGACAGCGGCGAGAATGACGGCCGCGGACGTCAACGCCCGGAACCGGCAGCGGCGTCGGTTGGCCCGGTAGTCGACCGCCGACTGAAGCCGGTGAAGTTGCCTCGGTGCGGGCCAGAATCACTCTGCTGTGCGTTCGCTTGCCGGTTTCGGCGATGGGCCCGGCGCCAGCGCCGCGACACCGTCCTCGATCCGTCCCGATTGAGCACGCTGCCGATCAATCGCGCCTCGGTCCCGGCCAGCAGGTCGGCCAACTCGGCCAACTCGCTGCGTCGGGTGGAACCCGCGTCGGCGACGACAATCACCGCGTCGACGATCGGAATCAGCGGGACGGCGTCGGCGAACTCGAGCATCGCCGGCGCGTCGACCACCGTGATGTCGACGAAGGCTTGGTTCTGGCTGACCTGCCGGGCCAGGATCAGCGGGTTGAGCAATCGACCCGCAGGCGCGGGACGCTCGGTGCTCGCCATCAAGGTCAGATGTCCGCCGGTGTCGTCGGTGACACCGAATTCCAGTTCCTTCGTCGGGGCGTCGAGCGTCTGCGCCGTACTGATCGGTACGACGTTGATCAAACCGGCCGATTGGTCCGGCGCGAACAGCTTGTGCACCTGCGGAGGTGCGAGGTCTGCCGACACGAGCCAGACCCGGAAGCCGAGTTCGACGAAGGTCGCCGAGAGGTTGGCGGAGACCGAACTGCGGCCCTCTCCCTGGCGCGGGCTCACGATCAGGATCGAGCTGATCGGATCCTTCGCCGCGGTGACGATCAGCCGGTTGGCCAGGAGGCGATAGGCCTCGGCGAGTTTCGGGTGCGAGCTTCCCTCCGCCGCAACGTCATGAGTGCGCCAAGGGACTGCTCGAAGAACCGGCACCCGGGCGAGAACCGGGATGCCGAGGATGTCGACCAGGTCCCGCGGACCGCGGATGTGATCGTCGCTCGCGTCGATGATGAACGCCGCGATCAAGCCGAGAACGAGGCCCGCGACCAGCCCGGCAGCGAGGACGACGGCGGAGCCGGGACCGGCGGGACCCGACGGGAGGGTCGCCGGCTGCCCCACCGCGGCCTGCGGGTCGACGGTGTCCAGGTTCGTCAACGCAGTCGCGTTCGACGCGATCTGCGGCACCAGCGCGGTGAGCCTTGCGTTGATTTCCGCCCTCGTCGCCGGACTGGTGGTGCGGTCGAGTCGCTGCGCGAGCACCAGATGCTTCACGTCGAGCGCGCGTCTGGCCGCGACCAGCGACGCCCGGAGCGTCGCGACGTTGTCGGCGATCGTGGTCCGCCGGTTGGCAAGGTAGGCGTGGGAGAAAGCGTTCGCGCCGGTCTGGGCCGCTGTCGCGGTCGCCGCACTGTAGGCGAAGTCGAGGATCTGTGTGGACGCCGGCACGGTAACCGTCAGGTGCGCGAGCGCCTGCGCGGGCGTGATCGCGCCACCGATCGTCCGCGCTGCAATGTCGGCCACGGCGGCCGACGTCGCGATCTTCTGCTCGGTGGGCATCGAGACCGCGGACGCCACCGGGGTCGATCCGGGCGCGAACTCGTTTGAGGTCGCCTGCGACACGCGGACCTGCGCGTGGGAGACGTAGTGAACGGTCCGGGCGTGCAAGAAGAGCACGCTCGCGAGCAGGCCCACCGCGACGAAACCGGCAACGAGGCGCCACCGTCGCTCGACGACGGCGAGCTGGTCGCGCAGCGTCACCGACTCGGCCGGTACGAACTGTTGATCAGCCACTCGCTCGGGCTCTCCTCGGTGCGCCTGAGGAACCGCACACGCTCAAATCGGAAAACCCACCTTATCTGCCGGACAACACCCACGGATCCGTCATTCAGCCCAACCCGTCACACCGGTCACAGACGCCCGGACGGCGTACACCCCTCGTCGCTGTGCGGGGAGCGAAGCGAGGGAGCCGAGCGCACCTAGTCGTTGAACCGATTCTGGGTGGCGGCCAGGCCGTCCGAGAGCAACGACTCGGTCGCGTCGGCCGCCCGATCGAGCTGAAGCGGAAGCTCCTTGCGCTCCGCCGCGGTGAAGGGTCGCAGCACGAAGTCCGCCGGATCCTGGCGACCGGGGGGACGGCCGACCCCAAACCGCACCCGAAAGAATTCGCCGGACCCGAGCGAGCGGCGCAGCGACCTCAGCCCGTTGTGCCCGTTGTCGCCACCACCGAGTTTGACCCGCAAGGTGCCCGGTTCAAGGTCAATCTCGTCGTGAACGACGACCAGCTGCTCGATCGGCGTCTTGTAGAAGGTCCGCAGCGAGGCCACCGGACCGCCCGATTCGTTCATGTACGACTTCGGCTTCGCCAGCACGACGCGATGGCCCGACAGATGGGTTTCGATGACCTCCGCCCGCGACTTGTGCGACCGGAAGGCTGCGCCGACCCGATCCGCGAGCTCGTCGAGCACCAAGAAGCCGGCGTTGTGTCTCGTTGCGGCGTACCCGGGACCGGGATTGCCGAGGCCGACGATCAGCCATGGCCCATCGTCGGCCACGACGATCACTCGCTGGCGGCGTCGCCCTCGGGCGCAGCCGCAGCCGGCTCGCCACCCTCCGCAGCAGCGGCGGGCTCGACCACGCCCGCTTCGGCCTCGCCGGCGCCTTCGGCTTCGAGTTGCTCCGCCGTCGGTGCGGCCACGATGTGCAGGATCATCTGCTCGGGTTCGCCCGCGATTTCGACGCCATCAGGAAGGGTCACTTCGTTCGCGTGTACCGCTGACCCGATCTCCAGCCCGGCGATCGACACCTCCACCGCCGTCGGAATGTTCGTTGCTTCAGCGGTTACGGACAGCGCCGTGAGCTCCTGGTTGACCAGGCCGCCCGGGGCAACGTCGCCGACAATGTGGAGCGCGATGTCGACCGTGATCCGCTCCCCTCGGCGCACCAGGATGAGGTCGACGTGCTCGATCAGACCGCGGATCGGGTCGCGTTGGATCGACTTGGGGAGGGCAAGCTCCGAGCCGTCCGCGAGCTGAAGGTCGAGCAGGACGTTGGCGCCGTCGGTTCGCAGCGCGTGCTCGAAGTCACGCGTCGGCAGGGAGATGTGGCGCGGATCGGTGCCATGACCGTAGAGAACTGCCGGAACCTTGCCAGCCCTCCGGGTGCGTCGAGCGCCCCCCTTGCCGAATTCCGTGCGCGGTTCGGCATCGATACGGACCTCGGGCACGACCTGACTCCTGACGAACTACGGGGATCGATGAGCGCCAGACAGTCTAGGGCCTGTCGGCGAATCCTGCTTCGCGGAGCCTCAGGCGTTGCCGTCGAACAGGGAGGTCACCGATCCGTCGGCGAAAACCTCATGAATCGCGCGGGCCACCAGCGGCGCGATCGAGAGCACGGTCAACCGGTCGAAATCGCGCTCCGCCTCGATCGGAAGCGTGTTGGTCACCACGACCTCGGAGATCTTGCTGTTGACGATCCGATCGATCGCCGGCCCCGACAGTAGGCCATGGGTGGCAGCCACGATCACATCCGCGGCCCCGGCGTTCATCAGCGCCTCCGCCGCCTTCGTGACGGTGCCCGCGGTGTCGATCATGTCGTCCACGACGATGCATGTCCGGCCCTCGACGTCTCCGACCACGCGGTTCGCAACGACCGAGTTCGGGACGGTGATGTCCCTCGTCTTGTGGATGAAGGCCAGCGGCACCCCACCGAGTCGTTCCGTCCATCGCTCGGCGACCCGCACCCGCCCGGAGTCCGGAGCGACGACGGCAAGTTGCTTGGGGTCGTAGCGATCGGCGACGTAGTCAGCGAGGAGGGGCAAGGCGTAGAGGTGATCCACCGGTCCATCGAAGAAGCCCTGGATCTGGCTGGTGTGCAGATCGACGGTGAGAATGCGATTCGCCCCGGCGGTCTTGTACAGATCCGCGATCAAACGGGCCGAGATCGGCTCCCGTCCCCGACTCTTCTTGTCCTGGCGGGCGTACGGGTAGTACGGGATGACCACGGTGATGCGCTTCGCCGAACCGCGCTTGAGCGCGTCGCACATGACGAGGGACTCCATCAACCACTGGTTGACGGGCGTCGTCATCGACTGGACCACGAACGCGTCGCAGCCGCGGACGGACTCCTCGAACCGGGCGTAGATCTCGCCGTCGGCGAAGTCGCGAATCTCGGTGGGGCTGACCGCAATGTCGAGGGCGACCGCGACTTCCTGTGCCAGCGCCGGATGCGATCGCCCCGAGAACAGCATCAGGGTCTTCTCGCCTGAGGTCGTCTTGCCGGTCACTCGTCTGCTCCCTGTTCGCTCTCGACCGGGGAAGTCTCCTCCATTGTGACGCCTGACTCGCCATCGTGCTCACGCAATCTCCCCGCCGCCGCCGCGGCCGGCGAGTCGGGCCGCTTGCGCTCGACCCAGCCGTCGACATTGCGCTGCCTCGCGCGAGCCACCGCAAGCGCACCCGGCGGAACGTCATCAGTGACGACCGACCCGGCCGCCGTGTACGCCCCGTCGCCCACGGTGACCGGCGCTACCAGCATCGTGTCGGACCCGATCCGTACGTCGTCACCCACCACGGTCTCGTGCTTGTCGGCCCCGTCGTAGTTGACGAACACCGTCGCCGCCCCGATGTTGGTCCGCTCACCGATCGTGGCATCCCCGACGTAGGACAGGTGAGGCACCTTGCTGTCCTCACCGATCACCGACTGCTTGACCTCGACGTAGGCGCCGACCTTCGCGCCGCGGCCGACAACCGTGCCGGGTCGGAGATAGGAGAACGGCCCGACGGTCGCGCCGGGGTCGATTCGGGCGCCGGTGCAGTGTGACTTGACGACCACGGCCCCGGCTCCGACGGAGGTATCCCTCAAGGTGCAGTCCGGACCGATTTCGGCGTTGGCGGCGACGTGGGTCGCACCGTGCAGCTGGGTGTTCTGATGGACCGTGGCATCGGGATCAAGCGTGACACCCACCCCCATCCAGGTCGTGGCCGGATCGGTGATCGTCACCCCCTCGCGCATCCAGTGGGCAAGGATCCGATCGCGCATCACCCGGCGGGCGGTCGCCAGCTGGATCCGATCGTTAACCCCCAGAGCCTCGACGTGGTCGGCGGCGC
>DATJWM010000147.1:0-19117 GCA_035501255.1 Mycobacteriales bacterium
TCCCAGAGCCGTAGTCGACCACCACCACCGACGGCCGAGCCGTCACAGCACTCCCTTGGTCGACGGTACGCCGCTCGAGCGGGGATCGAGTGCGACCGCGACCCGCAGTGCGCGGGCGACCGCCTTGAACTGTGCTTCGACGATGTGGTGGGCGTTTCGACCGCCGAGCACCCGGACATGCAGACAGATCTGGGCACTGGCGGCGATCGACTCCCAGATATGACGCGTGAGCGAGGTGTCATAGGTGCCGATCAGCTCGACCAACGGCGGCTCGTCGTGCACGCAGTACGGACGCCCCGAGAGGTCCACGACCGCCTGCGCGAGCGCCTCGTCGAGCGGAACGAAGGCGTCACCGAAGCGCTGGATACCAGCCTTGTCACCGAGCGCCTCACGCAGCGCCTGCCCGAACGCAAGCGAGGTGTCCTCCACCGTGTGGTGGCTGTCGACATCGAGGTCGCCGATGCTCGAAACGATCAGGTCGATCCCGCTGTGCTTGGACAGCTGGGCGAGCATGTGGTCGAAAAACGGCACGCCGGTCGAGATCTCGGACCGACCCGAACCATCCAGGTCGACCGTGACGGCGACCTGGGACTCCTTGGTCGATCGCTCGACCGTCGCGCTCCGGCTCACCACGCCATTCTCGCAGGTTCGGTCATCGCGCCGGTGCGATCCGGGCGTGGTCGAGCGCGTCGATGAATGCCTCGCACTCGGCACTGGTGCCCACGCTGACCCGCAACCACCCGGCCAGACCGACGTCACGGATCAGGATGCCCTGGTCGAGCAGTGCCTGCCAGACCACCTTCTCGTCACCGAGACCGCCGAACAGGACGAAGTTGGCATCGGAGTCGACGACCTCGAACCCCCGGTCACGCAGTGAGATCACCATCCGGTCACGGTCCGCGCACAGCTGCGCGACCTGGGCGAGAGTCGCGTCGGCATGTCGCAGCGCGGCGAGCGCCGCCGCCTGAGTCAGGGCGGAGAGGTGGTAGGGCAACCGGACGAGGGCAAGCGCGTCGACGACCGAGGGGTCGGCGGCAAGGTAGCCGAGCCGGGCGCCCGCGAATCCGAACGCCTTGGACATCGTTCGGGTGATGACGAGCCGAGGATGCCCGGGGAGCGTCGGCAGCAGCGAGGGACGGTGGGAAAACTCCGCATAAGCCTCATCGACGATCACCATGGCGGGTGCCACGTCCAGAACGGCGGCGAGCACCTCGGGGTCGAGCGCCGTACCGGTCGGGTTGTTCGGTGAGCACAGGAAGACGACGTCAGGCGAGTGCCGGCGCACGTCGTCGACGACCGAGTCGATGGACATGGTGAAATCCGTGGCCCGTGGCGATCCGAGCCACCTAGTGCCGGTCGCGAGCGCGATCAGGCGGTGCATCGAGTATGTCGGGGTGAAGCCGAGGGCGGTCCGCCCGGGTCCACCGAACGCCTGAAGCAGCTGTTGGATGATCTCGTTGGATCCGTTCGCCGCCCAGACCTGGTCGAGGTGAAGGCCATGCCCGAGATAGGCGGCAAGGGCGGCGCGTAGCTCGATCGCGTCTCGGTCGGGATACCGGTTCATCGACGCTGCCGCGGCGGCGACCGAGTCCCGAAGGTCGGCGATCAACTCGGGTGGCGGCGGGTATGGGTTCTCGTTGGTGTTCAGCCGGACTGCCACGTCCAGCTGAGGCGCGCCGTACGCCGTCAACCCGCGCAGATCTTCCCGCAGCGGCAGGTCCTCGAGGCCGCTCATCGCAGCCGGGTCTGCACGGCTTCGACGTGGGCGAGAAGATCCTCTGCGGTGCCGAGCGCGGCGATGTGTTCGCCCACGGCGGCGAGCGCATCGCGGGAGTAGTCGACGACGTGGATCCCGCGCAGGAAGGACTGCACCGACAGCCCAGAGGTGTGCCGGGCGGAGCCTCCGGTCGGGAGCACGTGATTCGAGCCGGCGAGGTAATCCCCGAGCGACACCGGTGAGTACGGACCGATGAAGATCGCGCCGGCGTTGCGGACCCGGGCGGCGACGGCGCACGCGTCCTCGGTGATCACCTCGAGGTGCTCGGCTCCCCAGGCGTCGACGACATCCACGCCTTGGGCGATGTCGTCGACGAGAACGCAGGCCGACTGCCCGGCCAGGGCCGTCGTGACCCGGTCGTGGTGGTGAGTCGCGGCGACCCGAGGGGTGAGGGCGGCGTCCACCGCATCCGCGAGCGCCACGCTCGGCGTCACCAGGAGGCACGACGCCAACTCGTCGTGCTCGGCCTGCGCGACCAGATCGGCGGCGAGGTAGTCCGGGTCGGCCGAGTCGTCGGCGAGAATGCCGATCTCGGTGGGGCCGGCCTCCGCATCGATCCCGACGACGCCCCGCACCAACCGCTTCGCCGCGGCGACGTAGACGTTGCCGGGACCGGTCACCAGATCGACCCGCGGCACGCCCTCGACCCCGTAGGCGAACATCGCGATCGCCTGCGCTCCCCCCACCGCGTAGACCTCGTCGACCCCGAGCAACGCACACGCGGCCAGCACCGCCGGGTTCGGCCGGCCACCGAACTCGGCCTTCGGGGGGGAGGAGATGGCCAGCGAGCCCACGCCTGCGACCTGGGCGGGCACGACGTTCATCACCACGCTCGAGGGATAGGCCACCAGGCCACCGGGGACGTAGAGCCCGACCCTGCCGACCGGCACCCAGCGCTCGGTGACCACGGCGCCCGGTGCGACGTCGACCCGATCATCCGATCGACGCTGAGCCTCGTGGACCCGGCGGGCGCGCGCGATGGCCTCGATCAGCGCGGCGACGACGGCTGGGTCGAGGTCATCGAGCGCGGCGGACAGAGCCGACGGGGGCACCCGCAGGTCGTCCAGAACAACGCCGTCGAATCGTTCGGTGAGCTCGACGACCGCCGCCCGACCACGGTCGCGAACCGCGTCCACGATCGGCCGGACTGCCGCGACGGCCGATTCGACGTCGAGCTGGGCTCGGGGCAGCAGTTCGCGCGGGTCATCGGAGCGGCCGCGAAGGTCCAGTCGGGCAATCACGGAGCAAGGGTAGTGCGGCCCTCTCGCCAGGATCGAAGCGCGACGACGACACCATGGAGGATCACCGCCGTCAACGGCCAGACGACGATCATCGATCGCATCCGCAGCGAGAAACCGAAGTAGCCCTCGATGACCGCGACCGAGTGGGCGGAGATGGAGGGGAACAGACGATGCAGTGTCGCCGTGGTGCGCCCGACCTCGACGCGATGACCGACCTGTGCGGCCACCAGTGACCCGAGCACACCTCCCACCGCGAGACCGACGACGGCACCCGGACCACCGACCCCGCGCCGGTCCGTCACGACCAACCCTGCCACCGCCAGCACTCCGGCCGCGATCGCCAGCAGGGCGAACCACATGTCAGCGCCGAGCAATGCCTTGGCGGCGGCCTCGGAGCCGTTGACCGCAGGCGCCAATGCGACGTGCGGGGCTACCTTCGGCCAGATCAGGCCGATGCCCGCGCCGATGACGAGCGAGAACGCGGTGACCACGAGCGCGACGACGCCTTCCCGCGGCCAGTCGATCGACGGGGAGTCGACCGTCGGCGCCGACCGGTCCGCCGACACCGGCTGGCACTGATGCCACTGCGGCGTGACCGCGGGGTCGGTCATCGGTCGATCGCGCGCCGAAAGGCACGACCCGCGGCCACGAGAGCCAGCGCGCCGTACGCGGCGCTCGCGACCAGCCGCGCCGTGATGCCCGCCCAGTCCGGGTCGGGTCGGAATGACCGAGCGAGCGCGTCCACGGCGAGCATGCCGGGGACGAGATCACGCACCGCCCGCACGACCGCCGGAAAATGGCTCGGCGCGATGATCCCGAGGAACAAAAAGGCGGTCATGGCCAGCTGCCCGGCGACGGTCGCGAGCTCCGGACGCGGGAACGCGAGCCCGATCCAGGCGCCGACCCCCGAGAGGGCGAGCGCAGCCGCCACCGCGGCCGGAAGGACCATCCACACGGCGCTGAGCGGAAGACCGTAGAGAACGAGACCGACGACGGCGGTCAGGAACGCCCCCGGTATCGCGAACCCCGCGTAGGACACCGCGGTCCCGAGGACCACGGCGGCAGGTGAGACCGGCAGGGCGCCGTAGTAGTCGAGCGCCGAGCTCGCGCGGAGCGCTCCGAACCGTTGGGCGAGCAGGTTCAGCGCGACGAAGGCGACCACCAGCAGCGTGCTGCCCGCCACAGCGGCTGATGTGGTCCCCACGTCGTCACGATGAACGACGCCACGCATCAGGACGAGGAGACCGAGCGACTGCAGCGTCGCGACGAACAGCAACGGACCGCGGGACACCCGGACCCGCGCGAACTGGCTCGCGGTCACGGCGATCACCCCGGCCCACAGGGACACTCTCGGCCCCGGTGCGCTCGATCGGACCGCGGCGCGCACCTCGCTGCGCACCGGTGTCACGCCGACGCCTCCCGTCACGCCCGCTCCAGGTCATCGTGGCAACCGCCGAGTGCGAGGTAGACGTCCTCGAGACTCGGGGTCGACACGCTAAAGTCCTCGATCGCGTCGACGATCGGGCCGCGGGTGAGCCGTTCGAGGACGTCTCGAACCTGGCCGCGGTCGAGCCGCAGGCTCCAGCGCGCGCCGTCGACGGCGGCGGTACGAGCGAGGACGCCGACCGTCGGGTCGTGAAGAGGCGGATCTGCTCGCCACACCAGCTCGACCCGCACCGAGTCATCGACCGCCGTCTTCAGCCGGCCGGGAGTGTCGCAGGCGATGATTCGGCCGCCGTCGAGCACCGCAACCCGGTCGAGGACGGCTTCTGCCTCCACGACGTTGTGCGTGACGAGCACGATCGTCGCCCCTCGCTCGTCTCGGCGGCGGCGCAGCGCGGCCCACACTCCGCGCCGCGCGACCGGATCCAGCCCGGCAGTGGGCTCGTCGAGGATCAGGACGCTGCGATCCGCAGCGAGCGCGCTCGCGATGCAGGCCAGTCGGCGTTGGCCACCGGACAAGCGCACCAGGGGTTCCGCCGACACCTCGGCAAGCCCGAGCTCATCGATCAGGTCGCCGGCAAGGCGGGCTGCCTGCGACCGGCGGGAACCGCGCAGCCGGGCGGTGGTCTCGATCGCTCGGCGCACCGGCAACTCCGCCAACGCCACCTCGTCCTGGCTGAGGTAGCTCACCAGGCGCGCAGCGATAGCGGGATCGACGACCAGGTCATGTCCGAGGAGCGAGACAAGCCCGGCATCCGGGCGCGCCAGGCCAACCAGCTGGCGAACCAGGGTCGTCTTGCCCGCGCCGTTCGGTCCGAGCAGACCGAACACCTCGCCCATCGGTACGTCGAGGTCGATCCCGGCGTTGGCCGGGCGGTCAGCGCCCCGGTAGCTCTTTTCGAGCCCCCGCACGTGATAGACCAGGCCGCTCGTCACGTTTCCAGCGTATTGGTGGGCGTCTCGGCGGCGTCCGCTGAGCCTTAGGTCGTGACGCACCCGGGACCGAGAAGCTCCTTGAGGTCGGCCATCAACGCCGGAGATGCGCTGACCCGCAGTCGGTCGTCGAGGCGGAGAACCGTACGGCGGCCACCCGAGGTCAGCGTCAACTGCACCTCGGTCGTGCCGGGATGAGTGCCGAGAACTTCCTTGATCCGTTCGACGACCGGCGGCGTGCATCGGGTGGCGGGAAGCACCACCGACACCGGCCCGCGCGGACCCTGCGAGACATCGGGGACGCTGACGTCCATGGCGATCAGCCGAGGCTGGTCCTCCCGCTTGTCGACCCGGGCCCGAATCAGCAGAATCGCATCCTCGGCAAGATGCACGCCGCACGCCTGGTAGGTCTGCGGGAAGAACAACACCTCGACCGCACCTTCGAGGTCCTCCAGCGTGGCGGTCGCCCAGGAGTCCCCCCGCTTGGTCACCTTGCGGACCACGGTCGACAGAATCCCGCCGACGGTGACGATCGCGCCATCCTGCCGGTCCTCGGCAGACAGTGCCGAGATCGGGCAGTCGACCGCGGCGGCGATCACATGCTCCACTCCGAGGAGCGGGTGGTCGGAGACATAGAGGCCGAGCATTTCGCGCTCGTAGGCCAGCAGAATCGACTTGTCCCACTCGGTCAACGGAATGGAGATGTCCCAGCCGATGGCCGGTGCGGTTTCGTCGTCCGCGCCGAACAGGTCGAACTGGCCGATCGCCTCGGCCCGCTTGGTGTCCATGCACGCATCAACCGCCTCGGCGTGCACTCGCAACAACCCCTGACGGGTGTGGCCGAGCGAGTCGAAGGCGCCCGCCTTGATCAGCGATTCGATGACCTTCTTGTTACACACCACCGGTTCGACCTTGGCGAGGAAGTCCGCAAAGCTGGTGTACGCACCCTTGCTGCGTCGGGTGGCGCAGATCGAGCTGACGACGTTCGCGCCGACGTTGCGGACGCCGGCCATTCCGTAGCGGATGTCGGTGCCGACCGGCGTGAAGTCGGCGTCCGAGGAGTTGACGTCCGGCGGGAGAACCTTGATGCCCATCCGGCGGCACTCGTGCAGGTAGAGCGCGCTCTTGTCCTTGTCGTCCCGCACGGAGGTGAGCAACGCCGCCATGTACTCGGCGGGATAGCGAGCCTTGAGGTACGCCGTCCAGTAGGAGACCAAACCGTATCCCGCGGCGTGGGATTTGTTGAAGGCGTAGTCGGCGAACGGGATGAGCGTCTCCCACAACTTTTCGACCGCCGCATTGGAGTAACCGTGCGCCCGCATCCCCTCGCTGAACGGGACCTTCTCCCGGGCCAGGATGTCCTTCTTCTTCTTGCCCATCGCGCGGCGGAGCAGATCGGCTTGACCGAGGGAGTATCCCGCCACTCGTTGGGCGATCGCCATCACCTGTTCCTGGTAGACGATGACGCCGTAGGTTTCGGCGAGCAGGTCGGCGAGCGGCTCGGCGAACTCCGGGTGGATCGGCTCGATCGCCTGCCGGCCGTGCTTGCGCTCGACGTAGGCGAGGTGGCTTCCCATCCCCATCGGACCGGGACGGTACAACGCGTTGAGCGCGGCGATGTCCTCGAACGCCGACGGTTGCAGCGCCCGGATCAGCGACCGCATCGGGCCACCCTCGAACTGAAAGACCCCGATCGTGTCGCCGCGGCACAACAGCTCGTAGGCCTCGGGACGGTCCAACGGCATGGTCTCGAGCTCGACCTGTTCGCCGCGATTCGCCTGGATGTGGCGGAGGGTGTCATCGAGCACCGTGAGGTTGCGCAGACCGAGGAAGTCCATCTTCAGCAGGCCGAGCGACTCGCACGCGCCCATGTCGAACTGGGTGATGATCGCGCCGTCCTGCTCGCGGCGCTGAATCGGGATCACGTCGAGCAAGGGGTAACGGGACAGGATCACCCCGGCGGCGTGAACCCCCCACTGGCGGCGAAGCCCCTCGAGCCCTCGCGCTGTGTCGACGACCCGCTTGACGTCGGCGTCGGACTCGTACAGCGCCCGAAAGTCCTTGGCCTCACCGTAGCGGTCGTGGGTGGCATCGAAGATGCCGGCGAGCGGAACGTCCTTTCCCATCACCGCGGCCGGCATCGCTTTGGTGATCTTGTCGCCGATCCCGTATGGGAGGCCGAGCACCCGGGCGGCATCCTTGATCGCGGCCTTCGCCTTGATCGTGGAGTAGGTGATGATCTGGCTGACCCGATCCTCACCGTAGGTCTCAGTCGCGTAGCGAATCATGTCGCCGCGCCTGCGCTCGTCGAAGTCGAGGTCGATGTCGGGCATCGACACCCGCTCGGGGTTGAGGAACCGCTCGAAGAGCAGCCCGTGCTCGATCGGGTCCAGCTCGGTGATGCCGAGCGCCCAGGCGACGAGCGAGCCGGCCGCCGATCCACGCCCGGGGCCGAGCCGAATGCCCGACTCGCGGGCGTGGCGGCACAGGTCCGCGACGACGAGGAAGTAGCCGGGGAAGCCCATTTGAGCGATCACGCCGAGCTCGAAGGCCGCCCGCTCGGCGTACCGCGAGTCCACCCGGCCCGCCATCCGTACCTGCATCCCGGCGAGGACCTCCGATTCCAGCCAGGACGCCTCGGTATGCCCCTCGGGCACGGGAAACTGCGGCATCAGGTCGGCGCCCTCGTCGAAGGTGACGTCGCAACGGGAGGCAACGAGCAGCGTGTTGTCGCAGGCCTCGGGAATCTCCCGCCAGACCTGGCGCATCTCCTGCGGAGTCTTGAGGTAGAAGTCCTGGGCGTCGAACTTGAATCGGTTGGGGTCGGCCATCGTCTTGCCGGACTGCACACAGAGCAGCACTTCGTGCGCCTGCGCATCCGCGGGGTAGGTGTAGTGCAGGTCGTTGGTGGCGATCATCGGGATCGCCAGATCGTGGGCAAGGGCAATCAGCTCGGCGTGCACCCGCCGCTCGATGCCGAGCCCGTGGTCCATCAGCTCGCAGTAGAACGACTCCCGCCCGAAGATGTCCTGAAGCTCACCGGCCACGGTGCGGGCACCGGCGATGTCTCCCATCCGCAGCTTGGTCTGAATCTCACCGGACGGGCACCCGGTGGTCGCGATCAGGCCGCCGGCGTACTCGGCGAGAAGCTCGCGATCGGCCCGCGGTTTGTAGAAGTAACCCTCGAGGCTGGACCGGCTCGCGAGGCGGAACAAGTTGTGCATGCCCGCGGTCGTCTCGGCGAGCAACGTCATGTGGGTGAAGGCGCCGCCACCGGACACGTCGTCCTCGCCACCAGCGCCCCAGCGCACTCGGGTGCGCTCGAAGCGGCTGGTGCCGGGAGTGACGTAGGCCTCCATCCCGATGATCGGCTTGACGCCGGCGGCCGTGCCCTTCTTCCAGAACTCGTACGCGCCGAACACGTTGCCGTGGTCGGTCATGGCGAGCGCCGGCATCTGCATGCGCGCGGCCTCGGCAAACAGGTCGCTCACCCGGGCGGCACCGTCGAGCATGGAGTACTCGCTGTGAACATGAAGGTGCACGAACTGCTCGTTGGGCGCGGCCGCGAGCGGCCCTGCGGTGCTGGACGTGGCGATCTCCTCATCGGGCCGTGCCGGCCGGAAGGGGGAAGTGGCCGAGGTACTCCGCCGTTCTAACACGACCCACCGACGGGTTGGGCGTGTCGCGTCGGCGAGTCCTCTCATCGTGGCGTTGATCCCCGCGCTGACCCGCTCGACGCGGCCATCGACCCCTAATCCGAGTCGGCCAGAACGCTCAGCGCGCGGGCAAGATCCGACGTCGGGGCGCTGTCGAACCGGAGCGGGCGGCCGTCGCGCGGATGGGCAAACGCGAGCGTGCTGGCGTGCAGCCACTGCCGTTCGAGCCCGAGCCTGCGGGCCAGGCTCGGATCGGCCCCATAGGTCACATCACCGACGCACGGATGCCTGATCGCGGCCATGTGAACCCGAATCTGATGGGTACGCCCGGTTTCGAGCCGGATATCAAGCAAGCTCGCGGCCCGGAACGCCTCCACCGTCTCGTAGTGGGTGACGCTGTCCCGGCCCCCCGCCACGACCGCCCACTTGTAGTCGTGGGTGGGGTGCCGGCCGATCGGCGCGTCGATCGTTCCTCGGCTGGGGTCCGGATGGCCTTGCACGAGCGCGGTGTACCGCTTGTCGACGGCCCGGTCACGGAAGGCCGCTTTCAGCGCCGAGTACGCCGGCTCGGACTTGGCCAGCACCATCAAGCCGGTGGTGCCCACGTCGAGGCGATGAACCACTCCCTGACGCTCGGCTGCCCCCGAGGTCGCCAACCGGTAGCCGGCGGCGGCGAGCCCCGCGGTCACGGTCGGTCCCGACCAGCCCGGGCTGGGATGCGCCGCCACCCCCACCGGCTTGTCGACCACCACGATGTCCTCGTCGTCGTAGACGACACGAAGACCGGGCACCGGGGCCGACTCCCCAGAGGACACCGGAGCGTCGGGCAAGACAACGTCGAGCCAGGATCCCGCGACGAGCCGATCGGCCTTGGCCGGACAGCGCCCGTCGACCTCGACCGCACCACTTTCCACCAGTTCGGCTGCGGCGGTTCTCGACAAACCGAACAGCCGGGACAGGCCGACGTCCGTCCTGACCCCGTCGAGGCCGTCCGGCACCGGCACCCGCCGGGCGGTCATGGGCGCCGCGAGCCGTCGAGCTCGATCCCGGAGAGGACGAGCAGAACCGCGAGCACCCCCCCACTGACGATCGCCGCGTCGGCCAGGTTGAAGACCGGCCAGTGCGGAAGCTCGAGCCAGTCCACCACCCGCCCGCGCAGCGGAGCGGGGGCGCGGAAGAGTCGGTCCGCGAGATTGCCTAGCGCGCCCCCGAGCAGCAACCCGAGCGCAATCGCCCAGCCACGTGAGCCCAACGAGCGAGCGGTGCGAACGATCACGACCACCACCGCGGCCGCGACGGCGGTGAACAGAACCGTCGATCCTGCACCGACGCCGAACGCGGCCCCGGGGTTGCGGGTCAGGGTGAGGGTGAGCACGTGCGGGATGACCCTGACCGGGGCGTGGTCGGTCAGGTTCGCGACGACGACGTGCTTGCTGACCACGTCCGCGAGGAGCACGAGCACCGCGGTGCCCACCAGCCAACGGGTACGTCGCGGGTACGCCGGGCAAGGCGGTGGGGCGGTGGTTACCGCCGCTCCTCGCGCTGTTTGCATGACACGCACAGGGTGGCACGAGGGAAGGCCTGGAGCCGCGCCTTGCCGATCGGGTTGCCGCAGCTCTCGCAGATTCCGTACGTGCGGTCGTCGAGGCGTTGCAGGGCGCGCTCGACCTGAGTCAGCAGGTCGCGGCTGTTGGCAGCGAGCGACATCTCGTGCTCGCGTTCGAAGGTTTTCGTGCCCGCGTCGGCCTGGTCGTCGCCCGCGCCCTCACCGCTGTCGCGCTGAAGCGCCGCCCAGGACTCCTCCGCCTCGGCGATCTCGCCGCGAAGGTCGTGTGCCTGCGCTTGAAGTTCGGCCCTGATCTTGGCCAGCTCGGGTTTCGACCACGGCCGCTCGCCGGGCAGCACGGTCGCGCCGGGCTTCGCGGCGCGTGGCGCCGCGGGCGCACTCGGGGCTCGTCGAGCCGCCGGGACCGCGGCAGCCTTGGTCGCGGAGGCCGTGGTGGTCACCGCCCGGGTGGGGGGACGCTTCGTGACCGGCGCCGCCTTCTTCGCCGCAGCGGGGCGCTTCACCGCAGCCGCCTTCTTCACCGGCGCTTTCTTCACCGGCGCTTTCTTCACCGGCGCTCTGTTCACCGCAGCGCGCTTCACCGCGGCGGCCTTCTTCGCCGGTGCTCTCTTCGCCGGCCCCGGCTTGGTCGCCGAAACGGCGCGCTTCACTGCAGCAGCTTTCTTCGCCGGTACGGCTTTGCTGGCCGGCGCCGCCTTCTTCACCGACGCTTTCTTCGGCGACGCTTTCTTCGCCGAGGCGGCGCGCTTCACCGCGGCCGCCTTCTTCGCCGGAGCCCGCTTGGCCGGAGCCGCCTTCTTCACCGGCACGGCCCTCTTCGCCGACGGAGCCTTCTTCGCCGACGGAGCCTTCTTCACCGGCACAGCCCTCGTCGCCGGAGCCGCCTTCTTCGCCGGTGCCGCTTTCTTCCCGGGCGAAATTCGGCGCGCGACCGGCGCAGATTTCGCCGGCGACCCCTTCTTCGCGGCCGCCACCTTCGCGCCGGACGCCTTCCTGGTGGTGCCGTGCTCGCGTGCCACCGTCGGCCTCCCGGTTCGGCGATCGGGACGACAGTCACCGATCGTGGAGTCTGCGCAGGATAAGACCGTCGTCAACCCCGAGCAATCTGCCGCGCCGGAGGATTTACGCCCCCGTACGCGGCCGCACAGTGTAATGCCGGATAATCGCGCCGATATTCCGGGGCCTTTCCCGCAGAAAACGCTAGGCTGACCCGCGCGAGCAGGCGATGACGAGGACAAGTAGCTGCGCATCGCGGTCACGAGCGATCCGGGGATGGTGTGAGCCCGGAGTCCAGCACGCAGCGAAAGATCACCTCCGAGCCGCCGGAAGAGCGCGCCGCACCCCGGCGCAGGTAGAACCGGCCGCACACTCGAGCGGGTTTGCCCCCCTGCGATCCACGGGCGCGGCAGACCAAGGAGGGTGGTACCGCGGGACGCCGCCCAGCGCGCGTCTCGTCCCTCTGCCACACGACGCCGCCGGCGTCATGACGACAGAGGATTGCACCCGATGAGCGGCAGCTTCCGCCCGATGCCTGCGCAGGTGGATCTGCCTGCCCTGGAGCACGAGGTGTTGGCGCGCTGGCGGGAACGCGACGTCTTCGCCCGTTCGCTGTCCCAGACCGCGACCGGCCCGCAATGGACGTTCTACGAGGGCCCACCCACCGCCAACGGCCGACCGGGGACGCATCACGTCGAGGCCCGGGTTTTCAAAGACCTTTTCCCTCGCTACAAGACGATGCGCGGTTTTCACGTTCCGCGCCGCGCCGGTTGGGACTGTCACGGGCTGCCGGTCGAGCTCGAGATCGAAAAGCGGCTCGGTTTTTCCGGCAAAAAGGACATCGAGGCCTACGGAATCGCCGAGTTCAACGCGCAATGCCGCGAGTCGGTCCTCGAGCACGTCGAGGAGTTCCAGCGGATGACGCAGCGGATGGGCTACTGGACCGACTTCGACAACGCGTACTGGACGATGGACGCCCGGTACGTCGAAAGCGTGTGGTGGTCGCTCGCGAAGATCTTCAATGCCGGCCTGCTCGTCCAGGACCATCGCGTGACGCCGTACTGCCCGAGGTGCGGTACCGGCCTGTCCGACCACGAGGTGGCGCAGGGCTACCTCGACGTCACCGACCCGTCGGTCTATGTCCGGTTCCCGATCACGAGCGGACCCCTTGCCGACCGCGGCGCCGCGCTGTTGGTGTGGACGACGACCCCGTGGACCCTGGTCAGCAACACGGCGGTGGCGGTCAACCCCGCGGTGACCTACGTCCTGGCCCGCCCGGCCGGGAGCGAGGAGCTGCTAGTGGTGGCCGAGCCACTCGTCACAAAGGCGCTCGGAGAGGGCGCCGAGGTCGTCGAATCACTGCCCGGCTCGACGTTGGAGCACCTGCGGTACGCCCGACCGTTCGACCTCGTCGATATCCCTGGGGCACACTTCGTTGGGCTCGCGGACTATGTGACGGTCGAGGACGGCACGGGCTTGGTCCATCAAGCGCCGGCCTTCGGCGCCGACGACCTCGCGGTCGCCCGCCGATACGGGCTGCCGGTAGTGAACCCGGTGCAGCCGGACGGACACTTCGCGGCGGACCTGCCGTTGGTCGGCGGCAAGTTCTTCAAAACGGCCGACCCCGACATCGTCGCGGACCTGGACGCCCGCGGCCTGCTGTTCGCCAAATCCGACTACCTGCACTCCTACCCGCACTGCTGGCGGTGCGAGACGCCCCTCATCTACTACGCGCTGCCGTCGTGGTACATCCGAACGACGGCGATCAAGGATGCCCTGATCCGGGAGAACGCCGCGACGGACTGGCATCCGGCGACGATCAAGACCGGCAGGTACGGCGATTGGCTGGACAACAACATCGACTGGGCGCTGTCGCGAAACCGCTACTGGGGGACGCCGCTGCCGATCTGGCGATGCGCGCAGGACCACCTCACCGCGGTCGAATCCCTCGCCGAGCTGTCGGCTCTTGCGGGCTGCGATCTGTCCACGCTCGATCCGCACCGACCGTTCGTCGACGAGATCGCGATCGCCTGCCCGCAGTGCACCACGGAGGCCCGTAGGGTTCCCGAGGTCATCGACGCTTGGTACGACTCCGGATCGATGCCATTCGCGCAATGGGGCGCGCCGTTCGACCACCAGGACGAGTTCGACAACGCCTACCCCGCGGACTACATCTGCGAGGCGATCGACCAGACCCGGGGGTGGTTCTACACGCTGATGGCCGTCGGGACGCTGGTCTTCGACCAGTCGTCGTACCGGACCGTGCTCTGCCTCGGTCACATCCTCGACGAGGACGGCCGCAAGATGAGCAAGCATCTCGGCAACGTGCTCGACCCCTTCGAGCTCTTCGAGCGGCACGGCGCCGACGCCCTGCGCTGGTTCATGCTGACCGCCGGAAGTCCGTGGTCGGCGCGGCGGATCGGCCACCACTCGCTCGACGAAGTGGTCCGCAAGACGATCCTCACCTACTGGAACACCGCCTCGTTCCTCGTCCTCTACGCCCGAGCCAACGACTGGTCGCCCGCCGACGCTGCTCCGCCTGCGAGCGAGCGCCCGGTGCTGGACCGGTGGGCTCGCTCGGAACTGCACCGGACGATCGCGGAGGTCACCGACGCGCTGGAAGACTTCGACCCGACCCGGGCCGGCAAACGCCTCACCGAGTTCGTCGATGACCTGTCCAACTGGTACGTACGCCGCTCCCGCCGGCGGTTTTGGAGCGGAGACCCGGCCGCGCTCGCGACGCTTCATGAGTGCCTCGAGGTCTGCACCCGGCTCTTGGCGCCGTTCATGCCGTTCATCACCGAGGACGTTCACGAACGGCTGGTATGGGATCCCGCTCGGGATTCCGGCGCAGCCGAGGCCGTGCCGGACAGCGTGCATCTCGCCTCCTGGCCGGAAGCCGACCCTTCCACCGTTTCCGAGGCTCTCGGCGAGCAGATGGCGCTCGTTCGGCGGCTCGTCGAGCTGGGTCGCGCGGCCCGGGCGGAGTCCGGGGTCCGAACCCGACAACCGCTGTCACGGGCCCTGGTGTCCGCGGCCGGCTGGGAGGAGCTCACCCCCGACCTGCGCCGGCACATCGCCGACGAGCTCAATGTGCGGGTCCTCGACACCCTTACCTCTGCCGGCGACCTGGTCGACACCTCGGTCAAGCCGAACTTCCGCTCCCTCGGCAAGCGGTTCGGCGACCGCACTCCCGCGGTCGCCGCGGCAATCACCGCGGCCGACCCGGACATCCTCGCCGCCGCGCTGCGCCAGGACGGGCGGGCATCGGTCGAAGTGGCAGCCGACACAATCGAACTAGGTGCTGACGACGTCGTTCTCAACGAGTCCCCGCGATCCGGATGGGCGGTATCCGCCGCCGGTTCCGAGACGGTCGCCCTCGATCTGGAGATCACCGACGAGCTACGCGCGGCCGGCACCGTTCGCGAAGTCGTCCGGCTGATCCAGGAGGCACGTAAGGCGGCCGGCTTCGAGGTGACCGACCGCATCGAGCTGTGGTGGGACGCCGATGGTGAAGTCGCCACCGCGCTCGAGAATGCCTCCCGGCTGCTCGGTGAGGAGGTGCTCGCGGTCAGCGTGACCCGCGGCGAGCCGGCCGCGCCGCTGGCCCCGCACGAGATCGGTGAGCTCGGCGTACGGTTCTGGCTCCGTGCGGTCGGCTGATGAACCACCCGTTCGGGCGAATGATTCCTGCACCCGCACTGTCCGATGCTCTAACTGACCGGACAGGGCTACTGCGAATGGGGTAGCACGTCCCAGAACCGTTGGGAGGTTTGAGGTGTCCCTGACCCTTCTGAAGACGTCCGCTGATGGACTGCGTCTGAAGACAGAGGCGGTGGCGGTTCCTGCGCTGACCAGCCAGGTACGGCCCGCACTCGTGCTGCCGGAACTACAGGCCCGCGCACTGCTCGACGCAGCGGCTCGCGAGGACGTCGGTAACGGTGGCTGCTTCAGCGCCGGCCCGGCCGGCATCCAGGTGTGGAGCGGCCCGTTCAACGGCCCCGAGGGCGGCAAGGGCACCGCGATCCACCTCGGTTCGATCGATTGGACCTACGACACGCCGGCGAAGCACTGGGCGCTGATCTACCGGGCGATGGTGACCCAGCCGGGAATCGAGCACGGCGAGACCACGCTGTCGATCCTCACCAACGTCCTGAGCCTGACCGGCCTGTCGATCGAGGGTGACCGGGTGCAACTGCCGACTCCCCCGGTCCGCGACCCGTTCCGCCGCTCGATCGCCGCGGTCTAGACCCAGCAGTTGTGGCCTCGCGGCCCCCGAACCAGCTTCCCCACCCCACCACGCCGGGCCCGGCGCGGGATCCGGATCTGACGCAGCCGGACAACCGCACCGGGCCCGGCGTCGTGTGGGTGACCCAAGTCACAGATACGGAACCGTTGCGTTTCTGAACTCTCCTCGCTATCTTCTACGAAACGAACCCGTACCGTTTCGTGAGTTCACGGGATCCGAGGAGCAGCCAGCATGAACGTTGTGGCGAGCAAGAACGTCGGCCGGCCACGCGACGACGCCCGCGAAGCCGCAATCCTCGATGCCACCCTGGCGGTTCTCCAAGACGTCGGCTACGACCGACTGACGATCGACGCCGTCGCCGCGAAAGCTCAGGCAAGCAAGGCGACCGTCTACCGGCGCTGGCCGAACAAGGCGGCACTCGTCGTCGACGCGATGTCCAGGATCAAGCCGACTGCGCAGGCGGGCGCGGAGGAGGCCTGCTTGTTCCCGGACACCGGATCGCTGCGTGGCGATCTGATCACCGGACTTCGCCAGCTGGCCGACAAGCTCAGCACCGACGAGGGCCGGCTCATGTGCGGCGTCATGACCGCGCAGGCCCGCGACCCCGAGCTCGCCGCGGCGATGCGAGAGGGCACCGAGGACAAGCGGCGCTCGTGTCAGACCTTGGTCGACCGGGCGATCGCGCGCGGCGAGCTCGACTCGACCCGCGGGGTCACCGCCTTTGTCGAGGTGGTGCCCGCCGTGATGTACCACCGCCTGCTGATCGCCGGCGAGCCTTTCGACGAGCAGTTCATCAGCCACGTCGCCGACGACATCGCACTACCACTGCTGGGACGACCCGGCGTCACCCCATGAGCTCACACCGGCACACGCTCCACTCATCCCGACCACCGGCACGGCCTCACTACAACCGCGAACTCGGAGTAACCCTATGACCCTGACCGACACCGGCAGCTCGATCGCCGGCCGAGCCCGCAGCATCGACCACCGCTGGCTCGCCCTCGGTGTCATCGGCACCGCGCAGCTGATGATCGTTCTCGACGCATCCATCGTCACGATCGCCCTCCCCCACGCGCAGGAATCGCTGCATATCAGCAACAGCGACCGGCAGTGGGTGCAGACGGCCTACACCCTGACCTTTGGCGGGCTGCTGCTCCTCGGCGGCCGGGTCGCTGACTATTTCGGCCGCAAGCGCACGTTCCTGATCGGTCTCCTCGGGTTCGCCAGTGCCTCAGCACTCGGCGGGATGGCGCAATCGCCGGGCTGGCTGTTCGGAGCTCGGGCCTTGCAGGGCGGGATCGCGGCACTGCTTGCTCCCGCCGTACTCAGCTTGATCACCACGACGTTCACCGGCGCCAAGGACCGGGCGAAGGCTTTCGCCGTGTACGGCGCGATCTCCGGTACGGGCGGTGCGATCGGACTCATCGCCGGCGGTGTGCTCACCGAATACCTCAGCTGGCGCTGGACCCTGTTCGTCAACGTCCCGATCGCGATCGCAGTGTTCTTCGCCGCCATCCCGCTGCTGCACGAAAGCCGCGCGGAAGGTGACCGACGCTACGACCTGGTGGGTGCCGCGCTGGCGACCGTCGGCCTCGCGCTCTTGGTATACGGGTTCTCCAACGCCTCAACCCACTCCTGGACCGCACCAGTGACGGTCGGGTGCATCACCGTGGCAGTCGTTCTGCTGGCCGGGTTCGTCCTCTGGGAGCTCTATGGCGCGGCCAACCCGCTCCTACCGATGCGAATCGTCCTCGACCGCAATCGGGGCGGTGCCTACCTGTCCTTCTTCCTCGCGACGCTCGGTATGTTCGCGGTGTTCCTCTTCCTCACCTACTACATGCAACTGGTCCACGGATGGACTCCGTTGAAGTCCGGCTTCGCCTTCTTGCCGTTCCCGCTCGGCGTGATTACCTCGGCGACGATCGCCTCACGGACCCTGCCCCGGCTGGGTCCGCGCCCGCTTGCCCTCGGCGGATTTCTCGTCGCCAGCGCCGGCATGTTCTGGCTCACTCAACTACAGGTCGATTCCGGCTACCTGACTCACCTGGCGCCCTCGATGCTGTTGATCAGCCTCGGGATGGGGCAGGTGTTCGTGTCGATGAGCTCGACAGCGCTGATCGGTGTGCCCCAGCACGACGCCGGGGTCGCCAGCGCGATGGTCAACACGATGCAGCAGGTGGGCGGATCTCTCGGCGTGGCGTTCCTCAACACGATCGCCACGACCGCAACGGCTACCTACGCCGCAGCCCACGTCCTCGCGACGCCGGGTGAATCGATGACGCATGGCTTTACGAAGGCATTCGCCTTCAGCACGGCCGTCATGCTCATCGCGGCGCTCGTCGTCGGCCTGCTGATCAGGGCCGGCCGATCTGATGTGGCACCGGCCGGCGGCAACGAACCCGAGACCGAAGCCGTCCTCGCGCCGGCAGTCGGCTAGCCGACCGGCACCGTGATGGCCCGGATCCAGCCCAGCGGATTCGGGCCATCACCGGTCCCGACTCAACCCTGCGGCGGTGCGCCGACCACGACGTTCCAGTGGCGCACGGTCCACCCGGTGACGAGTCCGTCACGAACGTAGGGATCCGCCTCGACGAAGTCCTCCACGACTGCTTGATCGTCGGTGGCCCACACCAGCAAGGCGTGGTCGAACGGATCGGAGAAGGCGCCGGCCAGCAGGAGATCACCACGAAGGCGCGCCGCCTCGGCAAGGCCCAGATGCTCGGCGCGTAGTGGACCGCGCCGCTCGAGGTAGTCCTCGGCCAGGTCGTAGATCAGCGCGAGCATCGGTGCAGTTCGTTGTTCACGTCAGCCCCTCGGTGGTGGAACGCTCGGACTAGAGAAAGAGGTCAAGCGGCGGGACGGTCGGGCGACGCCTGCTCGAGGAGACCTTCCCCGGCGGCGCGGCCTGATCGGCGGGCGCGGTCTTCTTCGCCGACGCCGCCTTCTTGACCGGCGCCGTCTTCTTCGCGGGCACGGTCTTCTTCGCGGGCACGGTCTTCTTCGCGGGTGCCGTCTTCTTCGCGGGTGCCGTCTTCTTCGCGGGTGCCGTCTTCTTGACCGGCACCGCCTTCTTGACCGCCGCCGCCTTCTTCGCCGCCGCCGCCTTCTTCGCCGGCACCGCCTTCTTCGCCGCCGCCGCCTTCTTGACCGGCACCGCCTTCTTGACCGGCACCGCCTTCTTGACCGGCACCGCCTTCTTCGCCGGCACCGCCTTCTTCGCCGGCACCGCCTTCTTCGCCGGCACCGCCTTCTTCG
>DATJWM010000148.1:0-15630 GCA_035501255.1 Mycobacteriales bacterium
CGAGCAAGGTCGGTCGCAAGGACGTGATCAAGGGTTCGGCAACGATGACGAACGGCGCGGCCGTTCGGAACGGCACTCCCGTCGCGCTCATCGTTCGTTGGCAGGGTGGGAGTTGGTCCGGTCGCACGTTGGCATCATCGGGACGTCTCACCTGGAGGCTAAACCTGCCAAAATCTGTCATCGGCAAGAGAGTCACCTTGCAGGCAATTCATCGAGCAAGCGCGTCATATCGGAGCGCGTCGAGCGTGAAGGCTCACGCCCGAGTAGTGGCGACCAAGTGAGAAGTAGCCACGCTAGGAATCATCTACCCGAACGAATCTCGACGCGTCGCCTGATCGTGCTTGTCGCTCCTCCTGCGGTCCTGCAGCCTGTTTCTGCCCGATGATTCGGTGATGTCGAGAAACTGCGGTGCTCAGCGATTCTGCGCGGAACCGGATAGAGGGTTTGCTGCCGTCTTCGGATGGGCGGCATGGGACGAACCGGACCATCACGGCATCGGCCGATCCCGCGGTGAGCTGTCGACCAAGACCCACGCTTTGGTCGATGGTCGCGGCAGACCGCTGGTGGTGCTGCTTGGGACCGGTAACGGCACGGACTTCCCCGATGCTCCCCGCCCTGCTGGCCATCCTTCGGGTCGGGCTCGCAGCCGTCCGGACGCGCTGCCTGAGGACAAGGCGCACTCGGCCCGGCCGCCCCGGGCACATCTACGTTCCTGCGGCATCAAGACCGTGATTCCCGAGCGCAGCGACCAGAGCGGGCACCGTCAACGACGAGGCCAAGCCGGCGGGGGCCCCGTCAACTTCGACACCGAGACCTACAAGCGACGCAACGTCGTCGAACGCGGCTTCAACCAAATCAAGCAATGGCGTGGACTCGCCGCCCGCTACGACACCACGCCACTACCTCGAAGTCCACGCCGGACCAACGTGAGAGTCGGGCGCAGACCTCACGGAGCAGCGACGGCGCGCCCACCGCGTCGGTCGACCGGCCCACGGTAAGTCTTGCTCGTGGAAAGTCTCGACTCCTGGTTCTGCCGTTCCCACTTGGACCCTGATGCCACGAGGCCCTCGGACGGTTACGGGCGCTCCGGGCTCTCGCCGTAGGCCCCGCCCCACGGCAGGGTCGCACCGGCGGTGGCGTAGCGGGTCCCCGCAGCCGCACCGACCGGCATCAAAGCATCAATCCGCGCCAGATCCTCAGTGTTGAGGACGAGGTCGCAGGCGGCCACGTTCTCCTCGAGATAGGGCCGCCGTTTGGTCCCAGGGATCGGTACGACGTCAGGCCCCTGCGCCTGCACCCAGGCGAGCGCGATCTGCCCCGCGGTGCATCCCCGGTCCTGCGCCATCGCCCGCACGGCGTCCACCAACTCGAGGTTGCGCGCGAAGTTCTCCCCGGTGAATCGCGGCTGGAACCGCCTGAAGTCATCCGGTCCGAAGTCGTCGGGACTTGTGATCGCGCCGGTGAGAAAGCCCCTGCCGAGCGGGCTGTAAGGCACGATGCCGATCCCCAGCCGGCGGGCGGTCGCCAGCACCTCGATCTCGAGGTCGCGCGACCACAGTGACCATTCGGACTGCAATGCGGCGATCGGATGCACGGAGACGGCACGCTCGATCGAGCGGGAGCTCGCTTCGGACAGGCCGAGGTAGCGGACCTTCCCCGCCTGGACGAGTTCCGCCATCGCACCGACGGTGTCCTCGATTGCTACGTTCGGGTCCACCCGATGCTGGTAATACAAGTCAACGTGGTCGGTCTGGAGCCGGGCCAGGCTCTCGTCGATGCACCGGCGAACGTTCTCGGGACGGCCGTCGAGGCGCATGTGGCCCTCGGAATCGCGCGAGATCGTGAACTTTGTCGCGATGATCACCTGGTCCCGACGGCCCTTCAACGCCTCGCCGAGCAAGGACTCGTTGTGGCCGTCGCCATAGACGTTCGCCGTGTCGAAGAAGGTGATGCCGAGATCGATCGCGCGATCGATCGTGGCAAGGGACTCGCCGCGGTCCGCCGGACCGTAGGACTGGGACATGCCCATGCAACCAAGGCCCTGCATCGAAACGGTGAGCCCGGAGGTGCCGAGCTCGCGGGTAGGAAGGCTCATACCTCCATCTAACCCTCAGGCCGCAAGCGGCACTGGTCTCGCCTCGGTGATCCGGCTCGCCCGCGACGGCACCGACAACTTGATCAGGCGCTTCCACATCGAGGCGTACTGCCGTCCGAGCCGCCCGGTCTCGTAGTGCAGGCCGTACTTCTCACACAACACCCGCACCCTCGGCGCGATGTCGGCGTACCGGTTGCTCGGCAGGTCAGGGAACAGGTGGTGCTCGATCTGATGGGAGAGGTTCCCGGTCAGCACGTGGAACAACTTGGTGCCCTCGATGTTCGCCGATCCCTGAACTTGACGCAGGTACCACTCGCCGCGGGTCTCGTTCTCGACCTGCTCTGCGGTGAACATCTGCACGCCCTCCGGGAAATGACCGCAGAAGATGATCGTGTGGGACCACACGTTTCGTGCGATGTTGGCTGCGACGTTGCCCGCGAGCGCGGGAAGCGCTGACGGCCCGGACAACAGCGGCCACAACACGAAGTCCTTTGCCGACTGCCTTGCCACCTTCTTGCCGAAGGCAACTGCGTCGCGGCGCACCTGCGCGAAGGTCTTCTTCCGGCGGCGAAGCTCGTCGAACTCGAGGTCGTAAAGCGCGATGCCCCAGTCGAACACCGGAGCGAGCAGGACGTTGATCAGCGGCCCGAACAGGTGCCCGATCTCCCAGCGCTGGTCCTCGCTCATCCGAAAAAGCGTGTAGCCGACGTCGCGGTCCTTGCCAACGACGTTCGTCCAGCGATGGTGGGTGTCGTTGTGGGTGTGCTTCCAGCCTTTCGAGGCGATCACGGTGTCCCACTCCCAGACCGCGGAGTTGATCTGCGCGTCCCGCATCCAGTCCCACTGACCATGGAGCACGTTGTGCCCGATCTCCATGTTTTCCAGGATCTTCGCAAGCGAGAGCATCGCCGTGCCCGCCACCCAAGCGGGCGGGAAGACGGCCAGCAACAGCGCCGCGCGTCCACCTGCTTCGAGTCCGCGCTGGGTCTTGATGACCTTGCGGATGTAGGTCGCGTCGCTTTCGCCGCGATTGGCGAGCACTTCCGCGCGGATCGCGTCGAGCTCGCGTCCGAACTCTTCGATCTGGGCTGGGGTCAGGCTAGACATCGATCTCACAGGGGCCGGCCGCGCTCGAGACGCAGGTCTGGATCAGTTCGCCTTCGTCGCCGTGAACGTCGCCGGTGCGCAGGTCGCGGACCTGTCCGGAGCGAAGCGGCGCGACACAGCTGAAGCAGAGTCCGACCCGGCAGCCGCTCGGCATCGCGACGTCGGCCGCCTCGCCGGTCTGAAGAATCGGTCGGCCAGGTGCACAGTACGCGGCCCGACCGGATCGGGTGAAGCGCACCATTCCACCGTCGCAGTCCGGGGCGGCGAAGACCGGCGGCTGGAAGCGCTCGACGTGCAGGCGTTCGAGCAGGCCGGCGTCCAGCCAGTGGGCCTCGATCGCGTCCAGCAGCTGGATCGGACCGCATGCCCAGACCTCGCGGTCTCGCCAGTCCGGGCAGATCTCCTCGAGCCGGTCGAGGGTGAACAGCCCAGCGCTGTCGGTGTGCTGCTCGTAGAGCCGGTAGCCGGTGTGCCGTCGTGCCAGGTGACGCAACTCGGAGCCGAAGATCGCTTCATCCGCGCTCGGCGCGCTGTGCACATGGCACGTGTCCGGCACCGGGCCTGATCTGGCAAGGGTGCGCAACATGCTCACGACGGGCGTGACGCCCGATCCGGCGGTCAGGAAGAGCATCGGATGGACCGGGACGGCCGGAAGGCAGAAGTCCCCCTGCGGGGGATCAAGGCGGACGACCGTGCCAACCCTGGTCGCATGGGCGAGGTACGGCGAGACCCGACCACCCTCGATCGCCTTCACCGTGATCGAGAGCTCCGAGGAATCCGGGTCGGGGGCGCTGGTCAGGGAATAGCACCGGGTGTGCCAGACGCCGTCGATCTGGACGCCGACCCGCACCCACTGACCGGCACGATGACCGGTCCAGCCGCGACCGGCGCGGAGCACGAGCGTGGTCGCGTCGGCGGTCTCGCGGCGGATCCCCACCACCCTCCCGCGCAGCTGGCGGGTGGACCACAGCGGGTTCAGCAGGCCGAGGTAGTCATCGGGCAGCAACGGCGTCGTCAGCGTCGTCAACAACCCCATATTTAAGTTTGACCCACAAAACGCCGGGCCGCCTCCTCTTTCTCGATACGCTTTCTCGCATATTCTTATACGGTGGAAATAGGTTCTGTCCCACCCTGGGCCGACCTTCCCGCAGCGGTCTCCGATCAGCTCCGCCCGCACCTCCCCGAGGTCGTCGATGAGGTGATCGAGGCGGTCGGGCGGGAGGTCCCGGCGTACCGGCGCCCGTTAGAAGGCGAGTTCGGCAAGGGCCTGCGCTTCGGCGTCGAGGCGGCTCTCGGCCAGTTTCTCGACCTTCCCGGCACCACCAAGCCAGCGGTGACCGGGCCCGAGCGCGAGATCTACGCGGCCCTCGGGCGCGGCGAGCTGCGGGCCGGACGGACGCTCGAAGCGCTGCTGGCGGCCTACCGGATCGGTGCCCGGGTTGCCTTCCGGCGCTTTGCCGACCTGGCCCGGGCGGCAGGGCTCGAGCCGGACGCCTTGGTTCCCCTCGCCGTGGCAACCTTCGCCTACATCGACGAGCTGTCGTCGGCGAGCATCGAGGGATTCACCGCCGAGCAGTACGCCCACGCCGAAGCGCGCGACCGGCTCCGCACCGAGCTCCTGCAGCTCATCATGTCCGGCACGGCTGACCCAGCCGCGGTCCGGGACGCCGCGGGCTCCCTCGGCTGGGCGGTCCCGGAACTCGCCGTTCCTGTGCTCGTCGCCTCCGCCCGTGCCGACGGGCTCGCCGCAAGCCTCGGCCCCGGGGCGCTGGTCGCGCCCACACCGGAAGGCGTCGTCGCGCTGGTGGCCGCGCCGACCGACCGCAGCTCCTGGCGCGCCTTGCGCCGGCGGCTGGCCGGACGACAGGCGATCGTCGGCCTCGTCGCGCCGTGGGCCGACGCGCGGGCGGCCCTTCGACCGGCGACGCTTGCCGGTCGGTTGGTCGATGCCGGCATCATCGACGGCGACCCGGTACTGGCGTCGGACCACTTGGTCGAACTTGTCGTGCACCGCGACGCCCAGCTCGTCGAGGCGCTCGCGGCCGACGCGCTCGCCCCCCTCGACCCGCTCCGCGAGGCGACACGCGAGCGTCTTGCCGAGACTCTTCTTGCCTGGCTCAGCCTCCGGGGTGAGCGAGCCAGGATCGCCGAGACGCTGCACATCCACCCGCAGACGGTCGCCTACCGGCTCGGCCAGCTCCGCGAGCTGTTCGGCACCGCGCTCACCGATCCCGACCGGCGCTTCGCCCTCGAGCTGGCCCTGCGAGCGCGGATCAGTGCCGCAGGACTCGCGAAAGAAACTGCTGGAGGCGCGGGTTCGTCGGACGGTCCAACACCCGCGCGGGCGGACCCGACTCCGCCACCGTCCCTGCGTCGAGGAAGCAGATCCGGTCGGCCACCCGATGCGCGAACCCCATCTCGTGGGTTGCCATCAGGATCGTCATCCCCTGACTCTTCAGCTCGCCGATAAGGTCGAGAACCTCGCCCACGAGCTCGGGGTCCAGCGCACTCGTCACCTCATCCAGTAGCAACAGACGAGGCTCGTTGGACAGTGCACGAGCGATCGCCGTCCGCTGCTGCTGTCCTCCCGAGAGCCGGTCAGGGTAGGAGTCCGCCTTGTCGGCCAGCCCGACGCGGGCGAGGAGGTCGCGCCCTCGAGCTTCCGCTTCACCACGCCCGAGGCCTCCGACCACCCGTGGGGCGAGAGCCACGTTTTGCAGTGCCGTCATGTGCGGGAACAGGTTGTAGGACTGGAACACGACGCCGATCCGGCGACGCACCGTGTCCTCATTCACCCGAGGATCGGTGATGTCCTGATCATCGAGGGTGATAACGCCGTCGGTCACCCGTTCCAGCAGATTGATGCATCGCAGCAAGGTCGACTTGCCCGACCCCGAACCTCCGATCAGCGCGACGACCTCGCCGTCGGCGATCTCAAGATCGATCCCACGAAGAACCGCAGTCGACCCAAAGTCCTTTCGGACGCCGGCGACGGTGAGGACCGCGTTGCTCATACGATCGCACCGGCCTGCTGGCGCCGGATCGACCTCGCGACCATCGCATCGGCCAACCGTGCACTCGGGATGGCAAGCAACACGAACAGCAGCGCAGCGACGACGTACGGCGTGTAGTTGTAGGTCACGTAGTTGTCGATCTGCGCAGCGCGGACGGCGTCCACGATGCCCAGGATCGACACCAGGCCGACATCCTTTTGCAGGGACACGAAGTCGTTCAGCAACGGGGGCACCACCGCCCGCACCGCCTGCGGCAGGACGACGATCCGCATCGTCTGAGATTGGGTCAGACCGAGCGAGCGCGCCGCTGCGCGCTGACTCGGATGTACCGAGAGGATGCCGGCGCGAAAGACCTCGGCGCAGTAGGCGGAGTAGGAAAGCACGAGGCACAGGGTTCCGAGAACCGCACCCGACTTCGGAAGCCAGGCGATGCCAAGAGCCGGTACGCCGAACCCCACGAGGTAAAGCAGGACGATCAGCGGGATGCCGCGGAAAACGTCGACGTACATCGCCATCAGTACCCGCACCGGAAAGAACACCGGGCTACCGATCGTGCGCAGCGTCGCGACGAGCAACGCCGTCGGGACGATCAGCAGCGCCGCGACGACGAGGATCCGCACGTTGAGCCAGAGTCCCCGGAGAACATCCGGAAAGGACGAGCGGAACTGCGGGCCGCTGAAGTAGGTCTCGCGGACCCTCCCCCAACCCGGGGCGTGCGTGACCGCTACCCAGAGGATGGCCGCGAACACGATCGTGCTGATCAACGCAACGACCGTCGACCGTCGAGCACGATTCGCCCGATAGCGCCTGCGCTCGAGCTCGATCGCGCTCAGTGCCGGCGGGGGCGTGACGCCCGTACCGGGCGTCACGGTCACTGCAGGACCGGCGCCTTACCCGCCTGGGCGAGCCACTTGTCCTGGATCTGTGCCAACGTGCCGTCAGTTCTCAGCGCCTCGACCGCCTTGCTGACACAGGACGTGAGTGGGCTGTTCTTGTTCAGCAGAGCACCGAACTGCTCCGGTTGCGCGCCGGTATCCGGGAGCTGACCCACGATCACCCCGTTATCGAGTTGGGCCGAGGTCATGTAGAAGGCCGTCGGAAGGTCGACGACGAGCGCATCGATCTGGTGGTTCTTCAGCGCCTGGAGGGCATCGCTGTTGCTGTTGTAGACAGCTGGGCTGGACGACGGCTTGATCTGGTCGGTAATCGCCGTGTAGCTCGTTGAGCCGATCTGGGCGCCGAGCTTGAGTGGTTTCAGGCCATCGACCGTGGTGACGCCGCTCGCCTTGGACCCCTCGGTCGTGATCACGGCCTGGGTAACCGTGTAGTAAGGCGCCGAGAAGTCCACTACCTTCTCGCGCGCGGGGGTGATCGAGAACTCGTCAAGCTCGAAGTCGAAGTTCTTCGGCCCGGGCGCGATCGCCTGGTCGAACGTCTCGTGCACAAAGTGGATCTGGGCCGGCGTGTATCCGAGCTCTTTCGCGATCGCGAGGTTTAGCGCACCCTCGAATCCCTTGCCGTTGCTCGGGTCGTTGTGCAGGTACCACGGCGAATAGACCGGCTGGTCGGTCGCGATCGTCAGCGCGCCACTTTTGAGCGTCGACATCGAATCCGGTGTGCAGCCCGGAATCAGCGCGGCAGCAACCGAGCCCGTGCCGGCCGGGGCGGGGGCACTTCCGCTCGAACTCGAGCTTCCGCATCCGGCCACAGCGGCGGTCGCAACAAGCGTCGCCAGTCCCAGTGCGACCCGATTCATGACATCTCCTCTAGCCGCGCATGGCGGTCGTGACAAGCCCCGGCAACCTGCCCCAGGACGGTTTGGCCATCAGACGTGCGAACTGCTCCCCCGCCTTGTGGGCGGTCTTGCTGGTGACGAACCAGGTCGGCTTCAACGGCATCCGGAACGGCCCGCGACACACGGTCTTCTCGATGTCGCCGTCGGCAAGCATCATCGAATTGCGCACGAAGCCGATCCCAGACTGCACATCGTAGATCGACTGGCCCGGGTAGGACCCCCACGGAGTCGAACCGAGCAGGAAGCCGAGACCGGACCAGTGATTCACCGCGATCGTCCCGTACCGAAGGTCAGCGATCGCCTGCTCGAACGCGCGCTGGACCTCGGGATCCTTCAACGACTTCGGGTGCACGATCAGCGAACATCCGAGGGTCCCCCACAGCTCGTCGTTCGCGAATGCGACCGCTCGATGGATGAACTCGACGGTCCCTCCCGGCGCATCGATTCCGACCTCGGCGTACACCCCGTTGAAAGCCTCGACGGTGAAGGCGATCTCGTCCTCGACGCCCGGGTGCAGATCCGGAATCGCGGTCCAGGGCACGCATCCCGGCGCGTCGTCACCGAGTCGGCGTGCGTCCGGGTGCGCAGCGACGAATGCGTCGTACCTGTCGCGGGCACCCGGATAGTACGGATAGCGATCGTCGACCTCGTTGAGGACGTCGCGGATCCCGCCGAGCAGCGCATCCGTGAGCTCCCAGGTATTCGAGGTGATCACGGCCCGAAGCGCCACACAGTTGAAGCCGGCGTTGTTGGTGAGCATCGAGGCGATGTTCTGGGCATGGAAGGAGATGTCCTTGTCCTCCCAGGGGCCGGGGACGACGATGACCGGCGTCACGCTTGCCAGCTCGCCGCTCACGGGCTTGGTGACCAAGGGTTCGTGCGCAGCCTTGCGGCGACGGCCCTCGTCACCGCCCCCGAACACGATTGCTTCGAACGTCCGATCCGACCCGGTGACGTGAACGTCCGTCACCGCCG
Organism: Mycobacteriales bacterium; assembly: GCA_035501255.1. Classification (GTDB taxonomy): domain Bacteria; phylum Actinomycetota; class Actinomycetes; order JAFAQI01; family JAFAQI01; genus JAFAZI01. The sequence goes on from DATJWM010000148.1 coordinate 8,987, forward strand.
GGTGATTCACGAGGTGAGTGCCTACCTCCTCGCCGCCGTAGACGATCCGCAGCACCCCGCGGTCGACGAGCTCGGCGGCGACCGTCGCGAGGATCGGGCCGAGATAGTCGTTGACCGGGTTCATCTTGAGGATGACCGGATGGCGGGCGATGAACAACCGATCGAGCGCGTCGGTGATCGGAATCGAGGACTGGTTCCCGGCACCGAGGACGAGCGAGACGCCAGGTGCTCCCGCTCCAAACCAGGCGCCGGCCTGATGGTCGGTCGCCTGTGCGGCAGTGACACCGCTGCGGAGCCAGACTTCCGCGGTGAATCCCGAGAGCGCCACCTTGTCGATCGCGTCGAACGGAAACGCCGGGACGGCCGTACGACCACCGAGCGCGGGGTGCGGCCGACCAGGGAACCGCGGCCGGCTTCCGGCGGCAATGTCGCTGAGCGCGCTGGCGAGCAGCCGGACGTAGCGCGCGGTGATCGCGACGCTGGCCCACTCCTCGCTCGCGACCGGCTCGTCCGCCGGGATCCGTTTCGCCTGACAGGCGACCTCCACCCATCCCTGGGCGCTGGCCATCAGCGCATCGTTGAGCCGCTCGAGCACGCCCACCGCGTCGAGTGCCGGTTCCGCCCGCCAGGCCTCGGAGTTGGCGGCGAGGTCAGCGACCGCCTGATCACACTCTTCGATCGTGCTCCCGCGAGTCGCGAGTTCTGCCATTGGTCTGACCTCCGCCCGGCAGTATGACGGACCGCGGGGTGCTTGCATGGTGCGGTGTCACGCCGCCTGGTTCTCGCGTCTGCCTCGCCGGCCCGGCTCCGGCTGCTTCGTGACGCCGGCCTTGACCCCCAGGTGGTCGTCAGCGGCGTCGACGAGGACAGCATCGATACCGACGACCCGTACGACCTCGTGACCAGCCTCGCCGTCGCCAAAGCGACCGCTGTCGCCGCGACCGAATCCGACGCTCTCGTCATCGGCTGCGACTCGATGCTCGAGCTCTACGGCGAGATCCTCGGCAAGCCCGGCACGCCGGAGTCGGCGACGCAGCGCTGGCAACTGATGCGTGGCCGCACCGGGCGCCTGCTCACCGGCCATTGCGTCATCGACACCGCGACCGGGGCGCAGGCGGATGCCGTCGGCGAGACCGTCGTTCACTTCGGTACGCCGACCGATGTCGAGATCGCGGCGTACGTCGCGACCGGTGAGCCACTCGAGGTAGCTGGGGCCTTCACCCTGGACGGGCGAGCGGCGCCGTTCATCGCTGGCATCGAAGGCGACGCCAGCAACGTCGTCGGCCTGTCGTTGCCGACGTTGCGGTCCTTGCTCGCCGAGGTCGGGGTCGGTATCACGGACCTATGGCGCTGAAGATCGGTCCGATCGCGGTCGACCCTCCGGTCGTGCTCGCCCCGATGGCCGGCGTCACGAACGCGGCGTTTCGCACCCTCTGCCGTTCCTACGGTGCGGGTCTGTATGTCAGCGAGATGATCTCCGCGCGCGCGCTCGTCGAGGGCAACGAGAAGACGCGGAACATGCTGGCCTTCGGAGCCGATGACGATGTGCGCAGCATCCAGCTCTACGGCGTCGACCCCGGCGTCGTCGGCGCGGCCGTGCGGATCCTCGTCGAGGAGGTCGGAGTCGATCACCTCGACCTGAACATGGGCTGCCCGGTTCCGAAGGTCACCAAGCTGGGTGGCGGGGCCGCGCTCCCGCTGCACAGCGTCCTGTTCACCGCGATCATGCGAGCCGCGGTGACCGCGGCGTCCGCCGTCCCGGTCACGGTCAAGATGCGGATGGGGATCGACGCCGACACGCTGACGTTCCAGACGGCCGGTCGGATCGCGGCGGATGAAGGAGTCGCCGCCGTGGCGCTGCATGCGCGGACCGCCGAGCAGCTGTACTCGGGAATGGCGGACTGGTCGGCGATCGCCCGGCTCAAGGAGCAGGTCGAGCGGATCCCCGTTCTCGGCAACGGGGATATCTGGGTCGCCCACGACGGGCTCGCCATGATGACGGCGACCGGCTGCGACGGCGTGGTCGTCGGCCGCGGATGCCTCGGCAAGCCATGGCTGTTCCGCGATCTTGCGGACGCCTTCGCGGGTCGGCCGGTGTCACCCCCACCGACCCTCGGTGGTGTCGTCGACGTGATGCGCCGCCACGCCAGCCTGCTGGTCGAGACGAAAGGGGACGAGGGTCTCGGAGTCCGCGACTTTCGCAAGCACGTGAGCTGGTACCTCGCCGGCTACCCCGTCGGGGGACTCGCCCGGCGGGATCTCGCCCAGACCTCGTCGCTCGAGGAGTTGGATTCGATGCTCGACGTCATGCTCGACCGGGTGGGGTCCGCCACGCCGCTCCCACCCGAGAACCTTCGGGTCGCGCGAGGGCACACTCAGGGACCGCGCCCAGTTGCGCTCCCGGCCGGCTGGCGGGAGTCGGCGCTCGATCCGGCCCCGCCCCCCGCGGAAGCCGACAGCCTCGCCTCGGGCGGCTGAGCGTCGCGATCGGTGTTCGATGGTTCCGCCCCGCGATCATCAGTGTTAGCCTCGTCGCGAGGTCGAGGTTCTCCGTGTGCATCGCTCGCGGGAATTGATGCGCGATCGTCTTGCACTCACCTGAGGGCAACGCGTCGGCCGAAGCCCCGGGCACGGGGCGCATGTTGAAGGACAGATTTCATGGCACAAGGCACGGTCAAGTGGTTCAACGCCGAAAAGGGCTACGGTTTCATCGCTCCAAGTGACGGCAGTGCCGACGTGTTCGTGCACTTCTCCGCGATCCAGGGCTCCGGCTACCGCTCGCTCGACGAGGGCCAGACCGTCGAGTTCGATGTCACCCAGGGCCAGAAAGGCCCGCAGGCAGAGAACGTCCGGGCGCTCTAGCGTCCGGACGCGGTAGAAGGGATCGCCAATGGGATCGCGACGCTCAACGATCCGCGGCGGCCGCCTCGGCGGCGCGCCCGGATCGGAAGTCGATCGCGGTGGTGTCGTCGAACCACGGCGCACCGTCTCCTACTGGTGCTACGCCGGCCACGAAAGCAAGCCGGCGTTCGCCCTGCACGTCGAGCTGCCGCAGACCTGGGCGTGCCAGGTCTGCGGGCAGCCCGCCGGGCCGATCCAGGACCAGCCACCTCCGCGTGAGCGGATGGCCGGCGGCCCGCCGAAAACCCCGTTTGAGTTCTTGATGATGCGCCGGACGATGGCGGAGGGTGACGTGCTTCTCGAAGAGGCGCTCGCCAAGCTCCGCGAGGACCGAGCGGCCCGCAGTCGCGCCCGTTAGTGCTTGTGCGTGTGCTTCACCGGATGTGAGAACAACCCCATGCCCAGTGGCATGGGTCGCTCTGCCCCGTCCGCGGGATAGTTCTGCAGGGTCAACGCCCCCGAACCCTTGAGCTTCGCCAGCAGCTCGGTCGAGCCGGATCCGTCGAAGTTGTAGGCCTGGCTGACCCCCAGCTGGACCATCAGTGCGGACATCTGATCGTTGTCGAGGCCGTGGAGATCCGTCCCCTCGTGGTCGGCGACGAACGCCATCACAAGCCGCTTTCCGCCTTTGGCGAAGCCGATCGAGGTCCGGGCGGGAGTCTTCGTACCGGCACTGTTGCAACTGAAACCCGAGCGCGCTTCGCCGGCGCGCGCGACCAACTCGACGCCCACCCCGTAGGCCTGCGCAAACGGCTTGGCCGCGCTCGTCGTGACCTTGGCTGTGTACGACGTCTTCGCTCCGGTCGCTCGGGAGGTCAGCCAGTTCGTCGCGGACGATCCGGTCGCGACCAGCAGATAACCACCGGAGGGCACCGTCAGGTCGCTGCCACCCCCCCAACGTCCCCTACCGCTGCTCTGCTCCACCGCGCCCAGGGTTCCGCCCACGACGGGCCGAGCCACGACGCCCCGGGCGGGCACTGCGACGCTCCCCCATTTGTGGGTGTAAACCGCGATCCCGGTCTTCGGGTTCACCTCGTTGAGCCCGACCAGGGCTCGATGACCGCTGCCCGCCGTCACCGAGCCGTCCAGCCAGACCTTGCCGGACTCGGCCAGTCCGGAACCGGCGAAGCCGACGACCGACTTGTGGGTGGTGGACAGGACCTCCGGCGAACCGCCGACGATGAGGGGAACGGTCGGCGCGCCGGTCCGGAAGTCGAAGTAGCCCGTGTTCGCCGCCGCGACGAGGTGCGAGTGGCCGGCCGCCAGCGTGCTGAGGGGTTGACGGTTGGCCAGGCTGTGCAGCAGCGGGCGAACCGAGAGGTTGCTGCTGGTGAGATCAACGTGCAGCACGTGGATGTTCACCGTTCCCCGGGAGTCGCTCGCGTTCCCTGAGGTCATCACGACGCCTGGGGCGAGAGTGTGCCGGTGGAACGTCGTGCCGCTGACGAGCGACTCCGCCGCCGGGCAGCCAGAGTTCGTCGCCGCTAACGCTCCCGTGCTCGCGATCGGAACGAGCGGCAGTGCGCAGAGCACCAGCGCGGTCGCAAGGCGACCGGAGCCTGGTGGCGTCACGCGCCGTGCAATCGCCATGGTTGTTCTTCCTTCGGCATCGCCGACCAGCGGATTGAGCACAGGGCCGGGTTAGCGTGCATCCGTGCCCGAGTCGATGATCCCCCTGTTCCCCCTCGGCACCGTACTGTTTCCCGGCGCGCCGCTTCCGTTGCGGATCTTCGAGGATCGCTACCGGGTCCTGATGGCCGATCTCCTGGCCGGCCCGGAGCCCGAACGCCGGTTCGGTGTGGTCGCGATCAGACGCGGCCGCGAGGTGGGCGTGAACGCCGTGGAGGCCCTCCATGACGTCGGCTGTGTCGCAGTCATCACCGACCTTCGCCAGGCGGCCGACGGCACCTACGGGATCGAGACGGTGGGAAGCACCCGGTTTCGGATCCTCTCCGTAGACGACGAGCGGCCCTACCTGCGAGCCGCGGTGGAATGGCTGCCAGAACCGGTGGGCGAGGTCGACGGGCTCGACCAGGTGGTCCGCCACCGTTACGCGGCCTACCGAGCGGCCCTGGGAACCGTGCGCGGCCTCCAGGCTCCGCTGCCCGATCTTCCCGGCGACGACCGGCTGCTCTCCTACCTCGTGGCGGCGACCGTCATCGCCGACGCGCCGGATCGCCAGCGCTTCCTGGCGGAATACGACGCGGCCGCCCGCCTGGGCGCGCTGGCCGAGTGGCTCGCCCGCGAGACCATGCTGCTCACCACGTTGTCAGCGGTCCCCGCCGGACGGCTGCTCGAGGTCCCGCCCTCGCCGAACTGACCGGCTCAACCTGGCAGGATGGCGCGATGACCGACTTTCTCAGCCTTCCCGTGACCACCCTCGCCGGCGAGTCGAGCACCCTTCGGGCCGTCGCCGATGGTCGCGCCGCGCTCATCGTCAACGTGGCGAGCAGGTGCGGCCTGACGCCGCAGTACACCAAGCTCGAGGCGTTGCAGCGGGACATGGCCGATCGGCCGTTCACCGTGATCGGATTTCCCTGCAACCAGTTCGGCGGCCAGGAGCCCGGCTCAGCACAGGAGATCGCGACCTTTTGCTCCGCAACCTACGGCGTGACGTTCCCTCTCAGTGCGAAAATCGACGTGAACGGTAACGAACGGGACCCCATTTACGCCGTACTTACCGAGACATCCGACGCAGAAGGCAACGCAGGGGACATTCAGTGGAACTTCGAGAAGTTCGTGGTCAGCGCCGAGGGCCAGGTTCTCGGCCGGTTCCGGCCGCTCGTCGAGCCGGACGCGCCGGAGGTGCTCGACTGCATTGCACGCGCGATCGGGTGATCCGATCCGTCGCGGCCGGGTTCGCCGCCGCCCTCACCTTGATGGCGGCGCTGCCCGCTGCGGCGGTGCCAACCGCGACCCCTCGCAACGGCAGCTTCTCGGGCACCGAGACCGAGCCGACCGCTGACCTGGCGGTCTCGTTCACCGTGGTCAGACACGCCAGGGTCACCGCGTTCAACGGCACCGCGCAAGTCAAGCCGGGGTGCACCAACCCGATCACCTCCTACCAGACCCCGTACGGCCCGTTCGCGATCGGCCCGAAGGGGAAGTTCAGCGGCGTCTCCTCGAGCTACCCGAAACCGGCGCCGACGGTCCGGGTCACCGGTCGATTCACCTCGCCCAAGAAGGCGGTCGGCATCATCGCGATCACGTTCGCGAAGAAGAAGGGCTGCAGCGCGCGGCGGCACTTCACGGCCAGATTCCAGCCCTAGGCACACTCAGGGACCCATCCCGCATAGGGTCGAGAGCGTGCACTATCGACACCTTGGCTCCGCCGGGATGAAGGTCTCGGAGATCTCCTACGGCAACTGGCTGACCCACGGCTCCCAGATCGAGGAGGACACCGCGCTCGCGTGCGTCCGCGCGGCGCTCGAGGTCGGCATCACCAGTTTCGACACGGCCGACGTATACGCCAACACTGCGGCGGAGACGGTCCTCGGCAAGGCCCTCAAGGGTGAGCGGCGGGAGTCGCTCGAGATCTTTACCAAGGTCTTCGCCCCCACCGGTCCGAAAGGGCCGAACGACGCCGGCCTGTCCCGCAAACACATCCTGGAGGGCGTCGACGGATCGCTGCGACGGCTCCAGACCGACCACATCGACCTGTATCAGGCCCACCGGTACGACGTGGAGACCCCCTTGGAAGAGACGATGTCGGCGTTCGCCGACATCGTCCACGCCGGCAAGGT
>DATJWM010000149.1:0-52730 GCA_035501255.1 Mycobacteriales bacterium
TCACCACCTCCGACGCCGACGCCGTGGTCGATGTCGCGTTGACCGACGCCGTTCCCGGCGTGGCGAACGGCAGCGTCACTCTGGTCAACACCGCCGACAGCAATGACGAGAAGGTGCTCACGTTCGATGCGACCGACCTGGAGTCGGGCACGCTCACGAACGGCGTCTTCCAGGCCACCGCCCCGAGTGCGTGGACGTGGATCGACGCGGGTACGTGGACGGTCGCAGAGGTGGACGCCACGGACGGCTACGGCAACGTCACGGCCGACACCTCGGTGGCCGGCCCGCCGACGTTGACGGTTACGGCGACGAGCGACGCCGTCGCGCCGGTTGTCGCCACGCCCGCTCCTGCCTTCTCGCCCACGTCCGTTGCGGTGACCGGAACAGCGGAGACCACAACGCTGAGCGCTCACATCACCGACGCGGTGTCGGGATTCGTCGCCGGTGTCGGTGACCTGACCGACGGGTCGGACGCGATCCCGGTCAGCATCACCGCGGCTGATCGGGTCAGCGGCACGGCCAACGACGGAACGTACGACGTCGCAGTGTCGGTGCCGGCGCGCCAGCCCGCGGGCACCTACAAGTTCAGCGACCTCACGCTTGTGGACCGCGCCGGGAACAGCGGCACGGGCGCCAAGCTCGCCGACCTTCCGTCGCTGACCGTGACCGACGCCGCTGACAGCACAGGCCCCACGCTTGCCTCTCTGGCGGTTGGACCGGCAAAGGTGAACGCGGACGGCGCAGATGCGACGGTGTCGATCGTCGCGCACGCCACGGACGACGTCTCCGGCGTCAGTGAGATCGACCTCACCTTGACCGACGCCAACTCCTCGACGACCACTGTTTCGTTGACCTCGGCCAACCGGGTGTCGGGGTCGGCACTGTCGGGGACGTACGCGACCACCATTCCGGCCGTCGACTTCGCGTTGGGAGCCGTCATCGTCACCTCGGTTGTCGTGAATGACGTGGCCGGTAACGCCACGTCGTACTCGACTTCCCAGCTGTCCGCAGCGCAACTTTCGACCGGGTTCACCGTCGTCGACCAGTCCGGCGACACGATCGCACCGACACTCAGCTCAGTCACGTTGTCCCCGACGAGTGTCTCGACGGCAAGTGGCCCGGCGAGCGTGACTGTCACGGCCCAAGCGGGCGATACCGGCCCGAGCGGCGTGGCCGCGAGCGGGGTGTCCACCGTCACCGTCGCCATCACCCCACCGGGCGCCGGTTCACCCGTGCTCGTGACGCTTGGTGCGTCGCAGCTCACCGGCGGCAATGCCGATAACGCCACATTCAGCGCCGTCACGACGATCCCGCGGTTCGCCGTGAACGGGTCGTGGAGCATCACCGACGTCACCGTCTCCGACACGGCCGGCAACGTGTCCGACTACTCCGGTGCACAGCTGTCAGCGGCGGGCGCCGCGAAGTCGGTCACCGTCAGTGGCCCGGTGGACAGCACCGCTCCGACCCTGGTGACGCTGACCGGACCGTCGAGCCTCGACCCGGCGACCGGGGCCGGTACGGCGAGCTACACCTTCGGCTGGAGCGACGGAGCAGGCTCGGGTCTTTGCCTCGCTCAACTCGTGCTCACCAGCCCGTCCGGCACCCGCGCGCGCCAGGCGAGCTACGACTCCGGATCGAAGTGTGAGACGAGTGGGCAGACCACGCTGTCGGTCACGTTCCCGACGTTCACCGAGTCCGGATCGTGGACGCTGGCGCTGACGATGACCGACGGGGAGGGAAACCAACGCGTACTTAGCAGCGCCGACCTCGCCGCCGCAGGCGCGAGTCACACGCTTGCGGTCACCGGGGCGACGGACACCCAACCGCCGACAGTCGCGGGCCTGTCGTTCGACCCGTCAACCGCGGATGTGACTGGGACGTCCGCTGACGTCGTGGTGGCCGCGGAGTTGACCGACACTGGCTCCAACAGCGGCTCGGGCGTAGCGAGTGCCTCCGCGGTGGTGACCGAGCCGGACGGTTCGACGACCGTGCCGGTTGCCCTGACGCTGGTCGCCGGCAACTCGCAGGACGGCTTCTACGAAGGCGGTTTCACCATCCCGGCGTACGGACAGACCGGCTCGTGGTTCGTCAGCTCGCTACAGGTGAGCGACAACGTCGGCAACGCCGCGGCGTACGATCCGAGCCAGTTGAACGGAGGCGGCCTGACCGACTCGATGACCGCGACTGGCACGAGCGATACCACCCCTCCGGCGGTCGCCGGCATCACGTTCACCCCGACCCAGACGAGCATCACGGGCGCCGACGGGACCTCCACCGCGGCGCTGCACCTCACCGACGACTCCTCGGGGGTCGTCGGTGCGAGCTTTGACCTGATCGGCCCGGACGACACGGACTTGCCCGAACAGACCGGCGCCTCCCCCGACAGCGGTACGCCGCAGGACGGGGTCTGGGACGTCGCGATCGACGTACCTGCCTGGAGTTCCACCGGCGCCTGGCGGATCGATAACTTGCTGGTCGTCGACGGGGCCGGAAACGTCGCGAGCTATGCCAGCGCGGATCTCCTTACGGCGGGGCTCACCGACACGTTGACGGTCACCGGAACGACCGACACCGCGCCTCCCACGCTGACCGGTCTCGCGTTCTCCCCGACCTCGGTGACGGTGTCGACCGGAGGGGGTACGGCGAGTGTCACCGCCACGGTCACCGACGACGCGTCCGGCTTCGCCGGCGGCACCATCACCGTTGCCGGGACGACCGGCAAGCCGGTGACCGGCCAGTTCGCCACTGCGCCACACTCTGGCACTGCCAAGAACGGCACCTTCCAAGCAGCTCTGGATCTGCCGCCGTTCGCTGCGGCCGGCGCGTGGACCGTGACGGGTCTGAGCCTGTTCGACAACGCCGGGCACGAGCAGGATTACACCCGCGCAACGTTGCCGGGTTCTGCCGCGACCGGCTTCACGGTCACCGACGACACCGCGGATACGACGCCGCCGAAGCTCGTCGGTCTGACCTTGAGTCGGGCGAATGTCGACGTCGGCGTCGGCCAGTCCGACGAGCTCATGACGCTGCACGTCACCGACAATCGGTCAGGTCTTGCGGACGGCTCGGTCATCCTCACGGCCCCGAGCGGGCTGGTGTCGGCGTTCCCGTTGGCTTCCTACCAGCCTGGCGGCTCCGCGGTGGACGGGGTCTATCAGGTGGACGCTGCCTTCACCAGTGCGTCCGAACTGGGAACGTGGACTGTGAGCCAGGTCGACCTCAGCGACCAGTCGGGCAATACCGCGACGATCCACGCGAGCACCCTTCCCGACCCCCATTCCTTCACGGTGTCCACGACCGCGAACCTCCCCACCGCGCCGACCGCCCTGTCCGTGACACCGTCGGGCCTGAGCGCGACGTTGGCGTGGAAGGCTCCGTCCGATGATGGGGGAGTGCCGCTCACCGGCTATACGGTCACCGTCACCCCGACGCCGCGGGGCTTCCACCGACTCGTCGTTTCCGCGACGACGCCGACCGCCACGATCACCGGACTCCTCAGCGGCAAGACCTACGCCTTCTCGGTGGCCGCTGAGAACAACAAGGGGCGTGGCAAGGCATCTAAGTCGGTATCGCTTGCAGGCACCCGCGTGACGATGACGGCAAGCAAGCGCAGCGTTAAGGCCCGGACGAAGGTCAAGCTGAGCGGGGTGCTCACGGACGCGACCAAAAAGCGTCGTCCGATCGCGAAGCAGCGCGTTTCGCTGTTGGCCGAACCGGCCGGCTCGCACACCTTCGACGTTGTCGGGCACGCCGTCACCTCCAAACGTGGAACGGTCACACTGACGGTCAGGCCGCGGAAGACCTCGCGCTACGAATGGAGCTACGCGGGAACCCGCAACGCCCGGGCTGGGGCGGAGAGCGTGGCGGTAGCGGTGACCGTGAAAGCGCCGCACTGATCGGAGCCTTCCGGCGTGCCGAAATCCTTCTGCCCACGGCCCCTGAGCCGCTCCGCGTGCCACCGAATCAGCTTGCGATGATGGTGTCGATGTCCCACTTGCGGCGACTCCGGATCTTCGGGATCATGCCCTCTCACTGATTGATCGCCTCGGCACAGATTTGGCGGACCATGACCTCCAACGCGGGGGATCTCGACTACGAGTCGCTTCTCCGCTTCCGGATCGCGCTTCGTCGGTTCAACCGTTGGAGCGAGGGTCAGGCCCAGGCCGTCGGCCTCACCCATGCGCAGCATCAGCTGCTGCTCAGCGTTAAGGGCCATCCCGATCCTGCGGGTCCAACGGTGGGTGAGGTCGCGGACTATCTCCTGATCCGGCACAACAGCACGGTTGAGCTGATCGATCGGACCGAGGCCCTGGGCTTCATCGTCCGGCGGACGGACGATGCTGACCGGCGAGTGGTGCGGCTGGCGCTGACGACCAAGGGTGCTCAAGCTATCCGTGGCCTGACCGCAGCCCATCTCCACGAGTTGGCGGCGCTCGCGCCGTTGCTGAACGAGCTCAACCCGGACGCATCGGGCCGTCCCCGCCGGGTTAGTTGACCGTCTCGGTCGGGACAGAAGCTAGCTCCGTCTCGGCACGTCCTGGGCCACTCAACCGCGTTGCCCCGCCACGGCGGGATTCCGCTCGGTAGCCTTCGTGCGTGACGGACCCCAGCCCGCCCAGGACCGTGGCGCTGCCCGAGAGAGCGCAAGTGGTGGTGATCGGCGGCGGGGTGATCGGGTGCAGCGTCGCCTACCACCTGGCACATCTGGGCTGGACAGACGTCGTCCTGGTCGAGCGCGACGCGCTGACGTCGGGGACCACCTGGCACGCAGCGGGTTTGATCACTTGCGCCGGGATGACCGACGAGACGGCGTTGTTCATGAGCCGCTACTCCCGCGATCTGTATGCCCGCCTCGAGCAGGAGACCGGACACTCGACCGGCTTCCGGCCGGTCGGGCACGTGAGCATCGCGACCAACCCGCGGCGGCTTGAGGCATTGCGCCGCGAGTCCGAGTTCGTGCGCGGGTTCGGCGTTGACGATGTGGAGATCTCCGCGGCGGAACTCGCCGGGATGTGGCCGCTTCTCGACGTGTCCGACGTACTCGCGGGATTTCTGGTCGCCGACGAAGGCCGCGCCGATCCGGTCGGCGTGGCGACCTCGTTGTCGAAGGGGGCAACGGCACTTGGCGTACGGATCGTGCAAGGCGTGAGTGTCGAGCGGGTGGAGACCCGCGGCACGAGGGTCACCGGTGTCCTCACCGACCGCGGCCGGATCGAGGCCGAGATCGTGGTCAACGCCGCCGGAATGTGGGCCCGAGAACTCGGCGCGCGCAATGGTGTGACGATCCCGCTTCAGGCCGCCGAACACTACTACCTGCTCACCGACGAGGTCCCCGGCATGGACCGCGACCTCGCCGTGATCGAGGATCCGGACCGCTATGGCTACTACCGGCCCGAAGGTGACGGCATGCTGGTCGGCCTGTTCGAGCCGATCGCTGCCCCGTGGTCGCTCGACGGCGTACCCGGCGATGCGTCGTTCAGCACGCTGCCGCCGGACTGGGACCGGCTCGGCCCGTATCTCGGACCTGCCCTCGATCGCGTTCCCTCGCTCGTCGATGTCGGTGTCCGGATGTTGTTCTGCGGACCGGAGTCCTTCACTCCCGACGTGCATCCGATGCTCGGACCGGCACCGGAACTCGACGGTTACTACGTCGCGGCCGGGCTCAACTCGCTCGGCATCCTCCTCGGCGGCGGGGTGGGAAACGTGGTGGCTCAGTGGATCGTCGACGGCGTACCTCCCGTGGACGTCACGGGGTACGCCGTAGACCGCGCGGTCCCGCACGAGACGTCGCGCCGGTTTCGCGCCGAGCGCACGGTCGAGCAGCTCGGGGTCCTTTTCGGCGACGCGGTCTGGCCCGACTGGAAACCGTCCACTGCCCGGGATATCCGCAGGTCGGTGCTGCACGACCGCCTGGTCGCCGACGGCGCTCACTTCAACGTGTCGATGGGGTGGGAGTTCGCCGAGTGGTACGACGTCGACGGCGAGCACCCGCAGGCCGAGCTGGACTTCACGCGGTCCAAGTCATTCCGGATCGTGGCCGAGGAGCATCGAACCGTGCGCGAGGCCGTCGGCGTGTTGGACATGAGCCTGATGGCGAAAATCATGGTCCAAGGCCCGAACGCGTGCGCCGTGCTCAACAGGCTGAGCACGAGCGACGTCGACCGTGAACCCGGCCGGCTGGTCTACACCCAATGGCTCGACGATCGCGGCGGAATCGTGGCGGATCTCACCGTGACCCGAATCGAGGAGGAGAAGTTCCTCGTCATCGCAAGCGACGTGATCCACCGCCGGGTCGAACCACTGATTCGTCGGGCGACTCGACCGGGTGAGGTCGTGGTTTCGACCGACATCACCTCGGCCGTGACGCTGCTCTCGGTGCAAGGACCGCGATCGCGCGAGCTGATCGGCCGGCTCACCGATGCGGACCTGTCCAACGACGCCTTTCCGTACCTATCGGCGCGTCAGATCCATGTCGGGTACGCCCCGGTGCTCGCCGCGCGCGTTACCTATGTCGGGGAGCTCGGCTGGGAGTTGCACATCCCGACCGAGTACGCCGCCGGGCTCTACGACGATCTCCGTGAGGTCGGACGTGATCTGGGTTTCCGCCCGATCGGGCTGTCGGCCATGAACAGCCTGCGGCTGGAAAAGGGTTATCGCGACATGGGTGTCGATATCGACAACACGGATACGCCGCTGAGCGCGGGGCTCGCATTCACCGTGTCCTGGGACAAACCCGGTGGGTTCACCGGTCGGGACGCGCTGCTCGCGGCGAAGGAGCTCGGACCGCCCGCGGATCGCCTGGTCAGCCTCGTCGTGGAGGATCGCGAGGTCGATCTGTTCGGCAACGAATCGGTGTTCCAAGACGGTCGCTGGGTGGGCTACGTGCGGGCGGCCGCCTTCGGGCACACGCTGGGCGGCCCGGTCGGCCTGGCTCAGGTGCACCGTGACGGCGGTGTCGACGGGGCCTTCCTCGCGACCGGCGGATTCAGCGTGGCCACCGCGAACGGTCCGGTGCCAGCTCGGTTGCAGATCGCCCCGCTTTACGACCCGCAACGCGCCCGCATCCTCAGCGAGGATTAGCCCGCGGCCTGTCATGATCGAGACGGCGCGCTTGGGCGTCACCGGGGAAAGAGGTCAGCCGTGTCCTTCACCGAGGCCGTCAGCACAGTCCTCAACAAGTACGCCGACTTCAGTGGTCGCGCTCGGCGCTCCGAGTACTGGTACTGGGTGCTGGCGTTGGCTCTTGGGTGGATCGTGGTGGAGATCTTCTGGGCGATCTCGCGGCCGCTCGGTTGGATCCTCTACCTCGTCCTGTTGATCGGCACGATCGTTCCTGACCTCGCCGTCGGCGTTCGCCGGCTGCACGACACCAGCCGGAGCGGCTGGTGGTTGCTGATCGCGCTCGTACCGTTCGTCGGCGGCATCATCCTGCTGGTATTCATGTGCCTCGACAGCACGCCCGGCCCGAACGACTACGGACCCTCCCCGAAGGAGCTCTCGGCGCCAACGATGTGACCGGCCGACTCAGCAGCGGTTCCCGAAGTCCATGACGTTCCACTGCTCGGTCTGCCCGTGCCGGACGACCCGAACCGTCGCGATCCCGACCTGGCGGTAGTGCTTGTCGAGGATGTTCGCCCGGTGCGGTGGCGAGTGCATGTACGCCTCGAACATGTGGTGTTCGTTCTCGCCGTAGGTCACACCGACGTTCTCCCCGACCGCCGTCCAGTGCGGGCACGCCGCGGTGACGTCCTGCACGAGAGCGGCGTTATGTTCGAGCGTGCCGGTCTTGGACAGGTGCTTCGCCCACGCATGCGCGATCTTCCACAATTTGTGATTCATCGAGAACCGGTGAACCTGATTGGCGGCTCGGGCGTTGTTGGCGTCGGTGAGCATGGTCTGGTCGTAGGCCCGCACGTGCGCCGCGGGGTGCCGGTTGACGCCGGTCCGCGCGGGTGTAGCGGTCGAAGCGCTCGCGGCCAAGGGCGCAAAGGCGAGACCGAGCGCAGCAACCGCGGCGGTTGTCGCCGCCAGGCGCCGGTGAACGGTCATGTTGGGCGTCCTTCGGGTTCGAGAGCTGCTTCGACGTAGTACCCATCGACGCCGACGGCGATCTCGTCGTTCACCCGATTGGGTGAACGAGACTCGTTCCCTCGCGCGTGGTTCCGGCACACTGGCCGGTACGCCGCGACTGAGGAGTGCGGGTGCCCGAGCTTCCCGAGGTGCAGGCGCTGGTCGACTTCCTGTCCGAGCGCGCGGTCGGCCACGCCATCGCTCGGGTCGACGTGGCCTCGATCGCGGTGGTCAAGACCTTCGATCCGCCGATCTCGTCGCTCGCCGGACTGAGCGTCACCGGCGTCGACCGACACGGGAAGTTTCTCGACCTCGACGTCGACGGGCTGCACCTGATCACGCACCTGTCGAGGGCGGGCTGGTTGCACTGGCGGGATGCTCTTCCGCCGGCACCACCCAAGCCGGGGAAGGGTCCGATCGCGCTACGGGTCCATCTCGACACCGGCAGTGGTTTCGACCTCACCGAGGCCGGAACCCAAAAGCGGCTTGCGGTGTACGTCGTCCGTGACCCCCTCGACGTACCGGGGATTGCCCGGTTGGGTCCGGACCCGCTCTCCGACGACTTCACCCTCGAGGTGTTCGCGGGCATCGTTCGTGACAACCGCGCCCAGATCAAAGGAGTGCTGCGGGATCAAACCCTGATCGCGGGGATCGGTAACGCCTACTCCGACGAGATCTTGCACGTCGCCCGGATGTCTCCGTTCAAGTTGGCGTCGTCGCTCACCAACGACGAGGTGGTGACGTTGTACAACGCGCTGCGCGAAACGATGGCGAGCGCGGTCGACCGCGCAGGTGGTCTCGCTGCCGGCGACCTCAAGGCCGAGAAGAAGATGAGCATGCGTGTGCACGGACGTAGTGGGCAAGCTTGCCCGGTCTGCGGTGACATCGTCCGGCAGGTCTCCTTCGCCACCTCGGCGCTGGACTATTGCCCGACCTGCCAAACCGGCGGCAAGCCGCTGGCCGACCGCCGCATGTCCCGCCTCCTGAAATAACGGCGTGACGCCGTTTCGCTGGGGCAGGTACGGCGTGACGCCGTTTCGCTGAGGCAGGTACGGCGTGACGCCGTTGTGTTCGTCAGCGCTACGGTGGGCGTACACGCGGGAGTCCGGCGCACCGGGCTGAGAGGGCGGCACAGGCCGCCGACCGCCGAACCTGAACCGGGTCATGCCGGCGTAGGGAGTGGATCATGACGGCGACAACGATCGATCTCGACGGCCAGGCCGCGCGGGGCCGCGATGTGCCGCTCACCCTGGAAGAGCCCGCGCCGAGGGTGCTCGGGTGGCTCGATCAGGTTGGGCTGTGGGGCAACCTCGGGGTCACGATCCTGGCGCCGGTCGGCGCGGCGTATGTCCTTCTGGCCTCGCCCACCGGCGAGCGACTCTCCTTCCTGGCGGCCGGTGTCGCGGTGCTCGTGGGGACGCTCATCGGGTCACTGTTGATCGCCGCCGCTGCCGTGCCGGGCGCCCAGACCGGTGCGCCGTCGATGGTGTTGATGCGTGGGTTGTTCGGCCGGGAGCTGTCCTACCTGCCCACCACGATCAATGTCGTCCAGCTCTTCGGGTGGACGGTGTTCGAGATCGTCGTCATCGCCTCGGCTGCGCAGCAACTTCTGCCGTGGCACGCGCATCGCTGGCCCTACGTCATTGCGGCCGGAGTGCTGACAACCGCCATGACGATCCGTCCGCTCGGCGTCGTGCGCATCCTGCGCCGCTACGCCCTCGTCGCCGTGGCGATCGCCGCGACGTACCTGTTCATCGAGCTGTTGCGTCAGCCCACTCCGTCCCTGACCGAAGGGTCGTGGTCGGGCTTCTGGCTGGCAGCCGACGTCACCATCGCAGTCGCGGTGTCGTGGGCGCCGCTCGCGAGCGACTACACCCGGCACTCCAGGTCGGCCCGTGGTGCGTTCGCTGGGGTGTTCGTCGGGTACTCCTTCACGCAGACTGTGGGCTACCTGCTCGGCCTGACCGCGCTCGCGACGGTGGTTCGCGCGACCGACGCGAATCTTCAGCACGACATGTTCGCGGCGTTCCTCGCCGTACCCGTAGGCTGGCTGGCGTTCGCGATCCTGGTCCTGCGCGAGCTCGACGAGTCCTTCGCCGACGGCTACTCGGCGGTCGTGTCCCTCCAAAACGTCTGGCCGAGGGTGGACCGCCGACTCTTTGCGGTGGCGGTGTGCGGCCTTGCGACCGGGGGAGCGTTGGCGCTGAACATCAACGACTACCTGGACTTTCTGACGCTGCTGGCGTCGGTGTTGGTGCCACTGGTCGCAGTGTTTCTCGTCGACTACTTCGCCACGAGGCGCCGGCGCGACTGGGACGTCAGCGCCGACGCGCCGACCCGCGCGATCATGCTCCTCCCGTGGGCGCTCGGTTTCCTCGCCTACCAGCTGATCAACCCGGGGCAGGTCGGCTGGTGGGCGCGGGGGTGGGCTCGGATCGACACCTGGGTGCACGTCACGCCCCGGCCGTGGATGAGCGCCTCGGTCCTGTCGTTTGCGGTCGCCGCGCTGGCCACCGCGCTGTTGCTGCCGCTCGCTCGCCGTGCCGGCGTGGCGGGCCGTTCGCTCGAGCCGGACGAGGCGTCAGCCGAGGCGGGTTGAGGAAGGTACGCCGACGCCATCGCAGATCCACCGCGCGTTCACGCAGCCATGTCACAGTGAACCCGTGCGTGCGCGCCCGGACGTGGTTGCCCATCGCGGCGCATCGGCGGAAGTGGCCGAACACACGCTCGCGGCGTACCGCAGGGCTCTCGACGACGGTGCCGACGGCCTGGAGTGTGACGTCCGGCTGACCCGTGACGGGGTCCTCGTCTGCGTGCACGACCGTCGGGTCAACCGGACCTCGAACGGTCGCGGCGTGGTGTCGACCCTCGAGCTCGCCGAGCTCGCCGAGCTCGACTTCGGGTCGTGGCACTCCAGGCCGGACCACCCCGACGAGGCGCCGGACCTCGACCGCACCGCGGTGTTAACCCTGGAGCGGTTGTTGGACGTGGTCGCCTCGCATCCGCGTCCGGTGCGGCTGGCGATCGAGACCAAGCATCCGACCCGGTACGCCGGACTGGTCGAAGCGACGCTCGTCGGACTGCTGGAGCGCTTCGGCATGGCGAGCGCGGCGGGCAACGGCAAGGACCGGGTTCAGGTGATGAGCTTCGCGCCCTCCGGACTGCGCCGGATCCGCCTGCTCGCGCCGGGGCTTCCGACGGTGCATTTGATGCGCCGGGTGCCGTTGCGCTGCCGGGACGGGTCGGTGTCGGTCAGCGCCACCATCGCCGGACCGTCGCTCGAGGCGGTGAAAGCGTTCCCGTCCTACGTCGAGCGCGCGCATGCGCGCGGGCACGAGGTCCACGTCTGGACCGTCGACACCACCGCGGACGTCGACGCGATGTGTGCGCTGGGTGTCGATGTGCTCATCACGAATACGCCGGTGACCGTGTTGGCCCGTCTTGACGAGCTGATGCCTCGGGTCGGCTCGGGTGGCCTCAGATCGGGTCGCGGCTGATCGGGCAGGACATGCACCGAGGTCCGCCTCGACCGCTCCCGAGCTCGCTTCCGCGGATGGCGACGACCTCGATGCCGGCGGCTTCGAGCCGGGCGTTCGTGTTGACGTTGCGCTCATAGGCGACCGCGACCCGAGGCGCGATCGCGAGGGTGTTGTTGCCGTCGTCCCATTGCTCGCGTTCGGCCGTGACCGGGTCCAGTCCCGTGTCGATCGCCTTCAGTACGCCGATGCCCATCGCCTCAGCGGCCGCAGCGAGGAACGGCTTGGGTTCACTCGCGACCGTGCCCCCGCCCTCGCGTTCGGTGACGACGAGCGCGGTGAGCGAGTCGGCGACCGCGGGATACATGACGACCGCGTCGACGTCGACCATCGTGCACACGGTGTCGAGGTGCATCGTCGCCCGCTCCTGAGCGATTGGTACGACGAGTACGGTGTGGGCGACCCCGGAGGCGAACGCGCGCGCGGCGAGGGTCTCGACGCCGGCTCCTCGGGTGCGTTGGCCGACGCCCACGGCGAGCACGCCCGGCGCGAGCGCGAGCACGTCCCCGCCCTCCAGCCACTCGTCCGTGTGTGAGTAGATGAACGGAGTGCCCTCGAACCGTGGGTGATGACGGTAGATCACGTCGGTCAACCAGGTTTCGCGCCGGCGCGCCGGCATGCTCGGACTGGTCACCGCGACGTGGTCGCCGACCCACACGGAGGAGTCGCGGGTGAACAGCAGGTTCGGAAGCGGCGGAACGACGAACTCGTGCGGACCCATCAGGCGGGAGACGACACCGTCACCCGCCTGTAGCTCGTCCTTGGTCAACCCGGCGATCGCGAGATCGGCGAGCTCGTGGGCGGTGAGGTCACGCAGGTGGGAGGCGACGATCCGCCGTAACTGGTCGCCGAGGCGCTGGTCGGCGAGCATCCGTTGCGTGACGGCCTCGGTGGCTTCCGGCCGGGTGAGGGCTTGCGCGAGTAGATCCCTGAGGAGCAGGACTTCGACTCCGTGCGAGCGCAAGGCATCGGCGAATTGGTCGTGCTCCTCCTGCGCCAGTTCCACCCAGGGGATCGCGTCGAAGAGCAGGTCGGCGGAGTTGCGCGGCGTGATGCGGGCGAGTTCGGGGCCGGGTCGATGCAGAAGGACCGTACGCAGTCGGCCGACCTCGCTGCGGACCGCGGGTGTGGGGGCGGGAGTGGCCACCGGTGCAGCCTAGTTTCGCCTCCGAGCTGACCTCGGGTTGGCCCGATCGGAGCACCTGCCGCGCGCGTTTGGCGGTACAGAAGTGCGACCGTCCGTCGCTAGCAGTTGACGCCTGCGGTCGGCATCATGACGACAGGCAGGCGACCGGAGTCTGCACGAGGGGGATGACGTGATCCCGGCTAGCGCATTCGGGGGACATCGGTCGTGCCCAGGCTGATCCTGCGACTCGAACCCCTTGCGCGAGAGGGGGACGCCGCGGAGCAGGAGGACGTCTCCGAAGAGCCGGCGGATTCCGGGGGGTGGCAGTCGACGTCCACGGCCGTCCGGGAGGCGGTCGCGGCGTCGGCCGCGACGTCGGGCGAGCCGGCCACCGAGCCGACCACCGAGCCCGCCGCCTCGCGCCGCATCTTTGACCTGGCCGCCGCTGAACGGCTCGCCACGGCCGGCCCACTCAGTCGGTGGAGCGCGGCGGTCGCCGCCGCGCACGACGCGTGTCTGGTGCTCGACGGCAGCGGCATCGTGGTGAGCGTCGCGGTCGCGGCGGTGGAGTTACTCGGCTGCGGCGACCGCGCCGTGATCGGTCATCACCTCCTCGGGGCGATCACGCTCATCGACTTCGAGACCGGCGCCACCGATCCGGAGTACGCCGATCGGATCACCCCGCTTGCGGTGCTCGACGCGCCCGGGCTGGCGCGCAGCATCCTGCGGGTGCGCCACGACGACGGATCGGTCGTGACGCTGGACACCTCCTCGGCCCCGATCCACGACGTGACCGGGAGCCTGATCGGATCGGTGACGTTTCTCGCTCCGATCCCCTCCCGCTGACTTCGTCCTTACAGCACGTCCGCGGCTTGAAGCGCGGTGATGAGCGCGAGGATGGCGAGTGCCGCCGACGCCACCCGGCGGACCCAGGCGAGGGGGACCACCCTCAGTAGCGCCTTGCCGCTCGTCACCGCGAGGATCGCGACAGCCGTGAGCCCGAGAAATGCCCCGAGGAAGACCGACAGCGGCTCGTGGTACTTCGCGCTGAGCGACACGGTCAGAAGTTGGGTGAGATCGCCCCATTCGGCGGCGAAGAGTACGAGAAAGCTGGTGAGCATCACCCGGACCGGCGACAGCTGGCCGCGGACGCGCTCGGCCGCCTTGTCGACGGCCTCGATCTCCTCGGCCTCCTCGGCGTCGGTCCGCGCCGGGTCCCGACCAACGCGGTACATCAGTACTGCCCCGACGGCGAAGATCGCCGCGCTGATCGACTTGACCAGGGTGCCCGGGAGCAACGAGACGAGACCGCCGGCGAGTACCGCGATCGCCGCCTGGACGGCCAGGCCGGCGCTCGCCCCGACCAGCACCGGCACCGCCGCGAATCGGGTCGACAGCACGAGGGTCGCGAAGAACGTCTTGTCGGGTAGTTCTGCCGGGACGATCAGGACGAAGACGGTGGCGACGACGGCGAGGTCCACGTCAGCCGAGCTCCTGATGCGCCGCGGCGTTCGCCCTCGCGAGGACGGTCTTGGCGGGAAGGCCAAGCGAGTGTGCCGCGCTGGCAACGTCGTCGAACTCCGGCGAGATGTTGACCAGATCGTGGCCGTCGTAAGCGAGTTTCACCCGCACCGACTGTCCGTCGATCACGACCGTGATCCACGATCGCGTCAGCGCGTGCTTGTCGACCGGCGTCATCCGTACGCCGATGGTGGACGTCTCACGCAGGAGCACCGATCGGACCGCGTCCGTTGCGCTCCGATCGACGAGCGCGGAGACCGTGTGTGCCGGCCGGCCCTTCTTCATGGTGATCGGCGTCAGCCAGACGTCCACCGCACCGGCCTCGAGCACGCGATCGAGGATGGCCGGCCATAGTCGCGGGTCGAGGTCATCGACGTTGGCCTCGATCGTGTGCCAACCCTGACCGCTCGCATCGTCGTCCGCGGTGCGGGCGTCGGACCCGATGACCAGACGGACGATGTTCGGCCGGTCGTCGAGATCGCGTTGTCCCGCGCCCACGCCGACCCCGGAGATCGCCATGTCCGGCATCGGCCCGCTCGAGGTCGCCCATTCGGCGAGGACGGCGATCCCTGTCGGGGTGGCAAGCTCCGCGTCGATCGAGGTGCCGAGGGCGCGAAGCGGGGTGTCGGCGAGCAATCCGATGGCCGCTGGGGTCGGTACCGGAAGCGGGCCGTGATCGTTGGTGACGGTGCCGCCACCGAGCGCGATCGGCGACACGGTCAGCACGTCGAGCGCGAGCTCGTCGAACCCGAGGCAAGCGCCGAGCACGTCGACGATCGAGTCGAGCGCTCCGACCTCGTGAAAGTGAACCTCGCTGACGGTGGTGCCGTGCACCGCGGCCTCGACTGCCGCGAGCCGCCGGAAGATCGCTTCGGCGCGCTCACGCGCTCGCTCCGGAAGGCCGCACCGGGCGACGATCGCGAGCACATCGGTGAGGTCGCGGCGCGGTTGGTGGTCCGGTGCGAACACGGTGACGGCGGTCGCCGCGAGCCCCTGACGCGTCACCGCCGTCGGGGTCACCGCGACACCGAGGTCCGCGAGATCGGCCAGCAAGTCGGGCAGTGCAGCGAGAGCGCCGATCTGGTGCAAAGCGCCGAGCAGCATGTCGCCACTCACCCCGGACGAGCAGTCCAGCCAGCCGATCCGGCTCACCGTCGGGCGCCGACCCGCCGGGCCACCCGAGCCGCGAACACCCCGGCACCGAATCCGTTGTCGATGTTGACGACGGTCACGCCCGGCGCGCACGAGTTGAGCATTCCCAAAAGCGCGGCCAGGCCGCCGAACGATGCCCCGTAACCGACGCTCGTCGGCACCGCGACGATCGGCGTCCCGACCAGCCCGCCCACCACGCTGGGGAGCGCGCCTTCCATCCCCGCGACGACCACGAGGCAGTCGGCATCGGCCAGGCGGCTGCGCTCACCGAGGACCCGATGCAGTCCCGCGACCCCGGCGTCGCAGATGCGGGACACATTCGTCCCGAACGCCCGGGCGACGAGGGCCGCTTCGGCCGCGACCGGGTCGTCACTCGTGCCGGCGGACACGACCAGGACCGTGCCGCGCGGGTCGGGCAGGTCCCCGATCACCGCACAGCGCGCGGCGTCCTCGATCGTCGCGGTGGGAAACCGTTCCCGGACGCCGGCCAGCATTGAGGGGGTCAGGCGGGTGGCGACCGCGGCCCGCCCGCCCGGGGTCGCCCGTAACGCCTCGATCAGGGTCAGCACCTGCTCGTCGGTCTTGCCCTCGGCGTAGATCACCTCGGGATCGCCGGTGCGGATCCCGCGATGGTGGTCAAGCCGGGCGAAACCGAGGTCGGTGTAGCCGGACAACGGAGCGCCGGACAGCGTCCGGGCGGCCTCGGCGGCGCTGGTCGCGCCGCTGGCGACCGCCTCCAGCAGGCGGGCGAGCTCCTGGTCGTCCACGCCCCCGACAGTAGTGCCCGTCGCTCGCGCATCCGGGCCTACCCGGTGGCCGCCCATTTCTTTGCCCGGGCCACTACGCTTCGGTTTCGTGCTGCCCCTGGACCGACCGCTGCTCGATGAGATCACGCTCGCAGCGGCGGCCGGCGCGTTCGTGGCGTTGGTGGTGGGCGTGGTCGCGAACCTGCGGGTCGGGCGGTTGCGTAAGGGCTTGTCCCACCTCGACGGTCCGGAGGGCCAGGAAACCGTCCTCGAGGCGCTGACCCGCGGGCACGCCGAGACTCAGGCTCTTCGCGCCGAGCTCGCGCGCGCCAAGGGCGAGCTGGACATCGCCCGCTCCGACCTTGCCGACGCGCTGCGCCACGTCGCGGTTGTGCGGTACGACGCGTTCGGCGACATGGGCGGCCGGATGTCGTTCACCGCCGCCCTGCTCGACGATTCGGGCGACGGGTTGGTCATCACGTCGATCAACGGCCGCACCGAGGCCCGCGCCTATGCCAAGGGGGTCAAGCAGGGCACCAGCGAACAGTCGCTGTCGCCGGAGGAGACCGAAGCGATCGCGCTCGCCCTCGGCCGCAAGGTGCGGGCGTAGAACCATGGCTGCCGACTCCCCCCGCTACGCCTATCTCGGTCCGCGGGGCACCTTCTCCGAGCAGGCGTTGCGTTCGCTTCCCGCCGCCGCGGGGGCCGAGCTCGTCCCCTGCGTGTCGGTGGCGGACGCGTTGGACTCGGTACGCCGCGACGAAGTGACCGCGGCGCTCGTGCCCTTGGAGAATTCGGTCGAGGGGTCGGTGTCGGAGACCCTCGACGAGCTCGCCGGCGGCACCCCGCTGCAGATCGTGCAGGAGGTCCAGCTGAGCGTGTCCTTCTCCTTGCTGGTCAGGACGGGAACGACCCTCGCTGACATCGCCACGATCACGACCATCCCGCACGCCGAGGCGCAGGTGCGCGGCTGGTTGCGCAGCACCCTGCCGGATGCCCGCTTCATCGCGGCGTCGAGCACGGCCGAGGGCGCGCATGCGGTCGCGGCCGGTCACGCGGACGCGGCCGTCGCCGCGCCGCTCGCCGCCGAGCAGTACGACCTCGAGATCCTCGCCGACGACATCGCCGACCATACCGGCGCCGTCACCAGGTTTGTGCTGGTCGCACCGCCCGGACCGCCGCCGCCTCCGACCGGGGCCGACCGGACCAGCCTGGTCGCCTACATCGCCGACGACCATCCCGGCGCGCTGCTCGAGCTGCTCACCGAGCTCGCCGTGCGGGGGGTCAACCTCACCCGGATCGAGTCCCGGCCAACCGGTGTCGGGCTCGGCCGCTACTGCTTCTCGATCGACGCGGAGGGCCATATCTCGCTGGCTCGGGTGGCCGAGGCGCTCGCCGCGCTCCGCCGGATCTGCGCCGACGTGCGCTATCTCGGGTCCTATCCCACGGCAGATGGAAGCGTGCCGAACGAGCGGCGCGGCACGGCCGACGCCGACTTCGTCGACGCGCAGGCCTGGATCGACCGGATCCGGCGGGGCGGCTCCCGGTAGCCGGTCGGCCTCCCGTGCCTTCGTTCACGAGGCACTAACCTGGCTCACCGTGATCGACCTTCGCGCGCTGCGGGACGCGCCCGAAGACTTTCGCGCGAGTCAGCGCGCCCGCGGCGAGGACCCGGGCGCCGTCGACCGAGTGCTGGACGCCGACGAGCGTCGACGGGCCGCGGTCTCCCGCGCCGACGCGTTGCGGGCGGAGTCGAACTCTGCGAGCAAGGCGATCCAGTCGGCCTCCACCGACGAGCGTCCGGCGATGATCGAACGCGCCAAAAGACTCAAGGAGGACGTCAAGGTGGCGGAAGCCGCCCAGGTTGCGGCCGATGCCGACCTGCGCGCCGCGGCGTACGCCGTTCACAACCTCGTCGAGCCGCAGGCTCCGATCGGCGGGGAGGCCGACTGCGTCGTCATCGAGACCGTCGGTGAGGTCCCGGCCTACGACTTCACCCCCCGCGACCATGTCGAGATCGGCACCGCGCTCGGCGCGATCGACCTCGAGCGCGGCGCGAAGGTCAGCGGGGCCCGGTTCTACTTCCTGACCGGCGTGGGCGCGTTGCTGGAGTTCGGGCTGGTCAATCTGGCGATGGAGCAGGCGGTTGCGGCGGGTTTCACGCCCGTGGTCGCGCCGGCGTTGGTCCGACCCGAGGCGATGGAAGGCACCGGCTTCCTCGGCGCGCACGCCCCCGAGGTCTACCGGTTGGAGGCCGACGACCTCTACCTCGTCGGGACCAGCGAGGTTGCGTTGGCCGCGATGCATTCCGACGAGGTGCTCGACGCCACCGCGCTGCCGCTGCGCTATGCCGGTTTCTCCTCGTGCTTTCGCCGGGAAGCCGGCTCCTACGGCCAGGATACGAAGGGGATCATCCGGGTTCACTGGTTCGACAAGGTCGAGATGTTCTCCTTCGCGCCTCCGGAGCAGGCGACCGCCGAGCACCTCCGGCTCCTCGAGTGGGAGAAGGAGTTCCTCGGCAAGCTGGAGTTGCCGTTCCAGGTCCTCGACATCGCCACTGCAGACCTGGGTGCGAGTGCCGCGCGCAAGTACGACTGCGAGGCCTGGTTCCCTTCGCAGGGCCGGTATCGAGAGCTCACTTCGACGTCGAACTGCGCCACCTTTCAGGCCCGCCGGTTGGCGATCCGCTATCGCAGCGACGCCGGCCCGGCACCGGTCGCCACCTTGAACGGCACGCTGTGCGCGATCGCGCGCACGATCGCCTGCCTCCTCGAGGTGCACCAGCAGGCCGACGGGTCGGTGCGGGTGCCGGTTGCGTTGCGCCCGCACCTGGGAAACCGCGAGGTGCTCGAGCCACGATGAGGCCGGCTGTCATCGCAACCGATCTCGATGGCACCGTCGTACGCAGCGATGGGACCATCTCACCCCGGACCCGTGCCGCGCTTGTTCGCGCGGCCGAGGCGGGCGCCCTCGTCGTCGTCGTCACGGGGCGCCCCCCGCGCTGGCTCGACGGCATCGCCGACGCGCTGGGGCATCACGGCCTCGCGATCTGCGCGAACGGCGCGCTGGTCTACGACCTCACCACCGAGCGGGTGATCGACTCCCGCCCGCTGGACCCCGAGCAGGTACGCCGCCTGATGGTCGAGCTTCGCGCGGCCGTTCCCGGAATCGGGTTTGCCGTCGAGCGGGTCGACGGTCAGTTCGCGCACGAGCCGGACTACCGGCCGCGCTGGACCCCAGAACCGCAGACGATCGTCGGCAATTTGGATGGCGTGCTGACCGGCCCGGTCGCGAAGGTACTTGCCCGGCTGGAAGGTGCCGGATCCGACGAGCTGCTCGCCCGCGGGCGCGCCGCCCTGGGTGAGGAGGTCGTCGACATGACGCACTCCTGCGCCGACGGCTTGCTCGAGATCAGCGCCTCGGGGGTGACCAAGGCCACGACGCTGGAACGGGTGCTCGCCGAACGACATTTCGGCCCGGGTGAGGTGGTCGCCTTCGGGGACATGCCGAACGACCTCGCGATGCTGGCCTGGGCCGGGCACGGCGTGGCCGTGGCGAACGCGCATCCCGCCTTGCTCGCGGTCGTTGACGAAGTCACCGCGAGCAACGACGAGGACGGCGTCGCCTTGGTCCTCGAGCGCCTCTTTGGCTAGCGGCGCTGGTCAGGCGAAGCGGAAGATGCTGGCGACGCCGAAGATCACGCAGTACCACGCGAACGGCGTCAAGCTGTTGGATCGGAAGTAGCGGGTGAGGAAGCGGGTGGACAGCAGCGCGCCGATGAAGGCGGCTACCGCTCCGGCGAACGCCTGTGCGCGGATGCCGTTACCGAGGTGCCCGGTGAAGTCCGGGATCTTCAGCAGCCCCGCGGCGAGGATGATCGGGGTCGCGAGCAGGAACGCGAATCGCACCGCCTGCTCGTGATCGAGGCCCCGGGCGAGTCCGGCCACCATCGTGACCCCGGATCGGCTGATGCCGGCGAACAGTGCGGCGACCTGGGCGATTCCGATCCAGATCGCATCGAGCGGCCGAACCCGCCGGACGACCGTGGTGTCGAGTTCGACGTCGCTTTGGTCGTTGACCGAGGCTTCCCGCCCGCCGCGGGCCAGCGATCGTTGCCGCAGGTATTCACCGGTGAACAGGATCAGGCCGTTGATCGTCAGGAAGATGGCCGCGGCCAGCGGCTTGGCGAAGATCACCCGCAGCGTGTGTTCGAGCAGCAGCCCGGTGAGGCCGGCAGGGATGGTGGCGATGACGAGCAGCCACCCGAGCCGCTCATGCACCGTCTCGATCCGTCGCCGGCGGATCGAGCGCAGCAACCCGGACACGATCTTGACCCACTCGCGCCAGAAGAAGACCAGCAGGGCGAGCGCGGTGGCGACATGAA
The DNA here is from genome assembly GCA_035501255.1 of Mycobacteriales bacterium. Classification (GTDB taxonomy): domain Bacteria; phylum Actinomycetota; class Actinomycetes; order JAFAQI01; family JAFAQI01; genus JAFAZI01. Next base: position 20,536 of record DATJWM010000149.1, read on the forward strand.
GGACGACGATGAACGCGAGGTACGGCGACTCCCCGGTCGACTCGTCGCCGACCACCGACGCCCACGTGCCTCCGATCCAGTTCGGGATGAGGACGGCGTGACCGAGGCTGGACACCGGGAAGAGCTCAGTCACCCCTTGGATCGCGCCGATCACGATCGCCTGGAGGAAGGTCAGGTCATGGGTGCTGTGTTGGGTCGTCGTGGCGGCGACGTTGACGAGTTGGGGGGCGAGGCTCACTACTACAGTCTGCCGTAGTTCATCGCGGTTCGGTGTGAGTCGAAGCGGCGGTGCTCAGAGGTAGAGCCCCGAGCCCGAGCCCGGCTGCTGCGGCCCGACACCGGGCGGCAGTGCACGACTGCGCATCTCCTCGAGCTGCGCGCGGGCGGCCATCTGCTGCGCGAATAGCGTCGCCTGGATCCCGTGGAACAACCCCTCCAGCCAGCCGACGAGCTGAGCTTGAGCGATCCGCAGCTCGGCGTCGGAGGGAATCTCGTCGGAGGTGAACGGCAGGCTGAGGCGTTCGAGCTCCGCCCGCAACTCCGGCGCGAGCCCGGTGGAAAGCTCTTCGATCGAGCTGCGGTGGATCTCGCGCAGGCGGACCCGGCTGGCTTCGTCGAGCGGTGCAGCGCGAACCTCCTCGAGAAGCTGCTTGATCATCGAGCCGATCCGCATCACCTTCGCGGGTTGCTCGACCATCTCCGCGAGGCCCTCGCTGTCCTCGTCGAGGGTGTCAGCCGGCGTGTGGTCGTCGATCGGCTCACCGTCAGGCCCGACGGTGACGACTCGCGAGGGTTCGGCTGGGTTGGTCGTCATGCTGCCATCGTCTCAGCCGCCCGGGGCGACCGTCAGTTCGGGCAGCTCTTCGCGCACGGGAACGGTACGACGCTCCACTGCCGGGCACCGTCCGTGCTCGAGGCAAAGGCGCCGACTTCCTCGTCGGCCCGATCGGCGACGGCGACGACATGAGAGGTGTCGATGAAGCCGACGAAGCTCAGGTCGACGTGGTTGGCGGGATCAGGCTGCCAGGTGTGGCCGTTGTTGCGGGTGAGCACCGCGCCACCCCGGCTGTTGCCGATGATGATCGTCCGGCTGCCCGCGGTGATGGTCTCGAGGTAACCGCCGGTCGGCGGTCGCGACGCCGGGCTCCACCGTTTCCCGGCGCTGCTCGACTCGTAGACGAGCTTGGTCTGGACGCCGTTGCGTGCGCCGTAGCCGCAGGCAGCGACCAGGCTGGAGCTGCTTCCGGCCGCGAGCAGGGTGCTCGCGGGCACGACCGGCCGACCCCCGAGGGTCTTCGGGCAGGGGTTGTGGCCGCGAGTCCAGCGCTTTGCGTTCGGCGAGGTCCAGAAAGCGTCGTCGCCGACGAGCACGCTCACGCTTCGGCCGCTGAGCGCGATCGCCGCTGCGCCGGTCGCGCCGTCGGTCCCACCCCGCCGTCCGGTCATCGCGGGGACGGCGCCCACCCGTCGAAGCTTCGGGGCCGCCACGCTCGCTCCGTACAGGCGGACCACGCTCGCGCCGGCCGAGGGCCGGACCAGTGCCCAGATCCGCTGGTTCATGGCCTCGAGTTCGCTCAGGTGACCCGGGACGGCGTACCGGTGCCAGGTCGAACCGCCGTCGGTCGTCACGTACGGTTGGCTGCCCCCGAAGACGACCCCGACGGCGGGGGAGGCGAACCGGATCTGGGGCTCCGCCACCGCTGATACCGGCGGCCCGCCCGCGGGCGTCCAGGTCGCACCGCCATCGTGGGTCACGGCGACCACGCCGTGTGCGGCGGTGGTCGCGGGCCGGCTCCCCGCGACCGTTCCCCACAGGAACCCGTCGCGCTGGCTGACGAAGGACACCGATCGCGGGAAGTAGCCGACGAGGCCGGGGATGGGGCGCGTGACCGGGGGTGCGGTGAGCGTGCTGCTCCGCGGATGCGGCGAGTCGGAGCCGTTGGTCGCGATCGCGACCGTCTGGTCGCTGCTGGTGTCACGGACCGCGAGGACCGCCGGCACGGCGCCCGCGACGACGACCGCGACGGCCAGAACCGCCAGCGCCGCCTTTGCGGCCTTGCGCCGTTGGGCTCGTCCGACGATGCGTTCGAAGGCACCGTCGGGCGGCATCAGCCGGTCGTCGTCGACGCTGCGGAGCAGCTCGTCGAGGTCGTGTTCGGGGCTGGTCACGTGTCCGCCAGGAGGGCGTGGAGTTTTGCGCGAGCGTCGTACAGGTCGCGCTTGACGGTCCCGGGCGCGATCCCCAAGGCGCGGGCCACGGCGTCGACCGGCAGGTCGGCGAAGTAGTGCAGGACGACGACTTGTTGAAGTCGCTTGGGCAGGCTCTCGACGAGCAGGCGGATCTCGGGCGCCGGCGCCGGCGCGGTGGCGATGGTCGTGACCGTCTTGCGAATCGCCACCCGTTCCCGCTCTCCGCGCCGCCACCGGTCGCGGACGAGGTTCAACGCCGTCGTGTAGAGGTACGCGCGCGGGTCGGCGACGTGCGTCCAACGGCCGAGCAGCCGGGTGAACGCCTCCGCGGCGATGTCGTGAGCTGCCTCGTCGTCGCTGACCATCCGGCGACACCACCCGGCGAGGGGGGCGTAGTGCAGGCGGAACAGCGCCTCGGCAGGCTGCGCCGTGTCCACCTCTTCCGCCTCCCAGGCACCCACCACAGCGACGTCCACAACACGTCAGACGCTGGAAGGCGTCGGTTGGTTGGGGGCAGGGTCTGCTCGGGTGAGGAGCACCTTTCCGACGTGACCGCTGCCGGCGACGAGGGCGTGCGCGGCGGCCACGTCCGGCATCGCGAACCGTGCCCCGATGACGGGCCGAACCCGCCCGCTCGACATCAGGGGCCAGAGCTCCGCCTCGACGCCGCGGCAGATCGCGGCCTTCTCTTCGACCGGCCGGGCGCGCAGCGACGTCGCGTGGATCGCTGCCCGCTTCGACAGCACGAGGCCGAGGTCCAGCTCGGCCCGGGTCCCGCCTTGCATCCCGATACAGACCAGGCGGCCGTTCACCGCGAGCGCCTTCACGTTTCGTTCGAGGTACGCCGCTCCGATGATGTCGAGGATGACGTCGGCTCCGCGCCCGTCGGTCGCCGTGCGGGTGGCGTCGAGGTAGTCCTCGCTGCGGTAGTTGATCGCGGCGTCCGCGCCGAGGTCGCGGCAGACCTTGAGCTTGTCCTCGGTGCCGGCGGTGGTGACGACGGTGGCGCCGAGCGCCTTCGCCACCTGGATCGCGATCGTGCCGATCCCGCTCGCGCCCCCGTGGATGAGAACGGTCTCGCCCGCGGTGAGCTTCGCGATCCCGACCATGTTCGACCACACCGTGCAGGCGACCTCAGCGATGCCGCCGGCGGTGCACAGGTCGACACCGGTGGGCACCGGCATGACCTGGCCGGCCGGCGCCACGGCGTACTCGGCCTGCCCGCCGCCCGCGAGGAGCGCGCACACCTCGTCCCCCACCGCCCATCCGGCGGCGCCCTCGCCGAGCGCGGCGACCCGGCCGCTGCACTCCAGCCCGAGGACGTCGCAGATCCCGTCCGGTGGCGGGTAGAGCCCCATCCGTTGGAGGAGGTCGGCGCGGTTCACCCCGGCCGCGACGACCTCGATCAGGACCTCGCCGGCAGCGGGCGCCGGATCCTCGACCTCCGCCCAGCGCAGCACGTCGACATCGCCGGGACCCGCACAGATGACCGCTCGCATCTTAGGTCAGTGCAGCAGATCGCGAAGCGCGGCCGTCATGTCCGCGACGGCGTCAGCGGCCGCGGGGCTGAGCAGGCCCAGGCCGAAGAACCCGTGGATCATTCCGTCGTAGCGGGCGTAGCGGACATCGACGCCGGCGTCGGCGAGCGCGCGAGCGTAGGCCTCACCCTCGTCGCGAAGGGGGTCGAACTCCGCGGTGCCGATGATGGCCGGCGGCGCACCGGCGAGGGAGGCGGCCCGGATCGGGGACACGGTCGGGTCGGACCGGTCCGCGTCGGCCGGGACGTACTGCTCGTCGAACCAGGCCATGTCATCGGCGGTCAGGAGGTAGCCGCTGGCGTTGTCGACCCGCGATGGGTACGCCGCGTCGGTGGCAAAGTCGACCACGGGATAGATCAGGAACTGGCCGGCGAGGGCAGGGTCGCTGCCGCGCATGGCGAGCGCGACCGCCGCCGCCAGGTTGCCCCCGGCGCTGTCCCCTCCGACGGCCAGCCGTTGCGGATCTCCACCCAGACCGTGGATCCGGTCGGCGGCCCAGCGGGTGGCGGCCAGGCAGTCGTCGAACGCCGCGGGGTAGGGATGCTCGGGCGCGAGGCGGTACTCCACACTCACGACCGTCACCTCGCCATCGCGGCAGATCAGTCGCGCCTGGTCGTCGTGGGTCTCGATCGTGCCGACGACAAAGCCGCCACCGTGGAAGAACGCCAGTGTCGGCGTCGGTCCGTCGACGTCCGGCCGGTAGATCCTGATCGGGATCGGCCCGGCCGGTCCCGGGATCGTCGAGTCCTCCACCGCGCGCACCGGCGCGAGGGTGGACGGATCGCGCATCGAGACGGTCGCGGCGGTAAACATGTCGCGGAACTGCTCGGCGGTGCCTGAGGCGAGTCCGCCGCCCCCGAGTTGAGCGAAGGCGGCGATCAGGTCGCCGAGCTTGGGGTCGAGCGGCATCAGGGTGCCTTTCGAGTCGGGCGCACCTCGTCAGGCGACGCGCGAGGGCGTGGTGAAGGCGTCCCACATTCTGCCGTAGAGCCCGCCCTGTGCGAGCAGGTCTTCGTGGCTCCCATCCTCGACCACCCGCCCGCCGTCCACGACCAGGATCCGGTTGGCGGTCCGCGCGGTTTGCAGGCGGTGGGCGATGACGATCGAGGTCCGCCCGGCGGCGACGACATCGATCGCCCGCGTGACGACCGCCTCCGCAGCCATGTCCAGCGTCGCAGTGGCCTCGTCGAGGAGCAGGATGGCCGGGTCGACCAGCAACGCCCGAGCGAGGCAGACGAGTTGCCGTTGGCCTGCGGACAGGGACCGGCCGCGCTCGCTCAGCGCGGTGTCGTACCCGTCAGCGAGCGTCTCGACCCAGGACGCGAGGCCGACCTGGCGGCAGACCTCGGCGACCTCCTCCTCGGACGCCTCGGGCCGGCCGTAGGCGACGTTGTCCCGGATCGTGGTCGAGAACAGGAACGGCTCCTGCGGAACGTAGCCGAGCCGGGTTCGGTAGGCGGCCGGATCGAGATCACGCAGGTCCCGGCCGTCGACCGTGACCTGTCCGGCGGTGGGGTCGTAGAACCGCGCCGCGAGTTTCATCATCGTGCTCTTGCCGGCCCCGGTTCGTCCGACGAGCGCCACCCGCTGCCCGGCCGGGATGACCAGATCGATCCCGCGCAACGCGTCGTGCGCGGCCCGGCGGTAGCGGTAGTGCACGTCGACCAGGCGAATCTCGCCGGCCAGGCGAGTGACCGGGATCGGTACCGCGGGCGCGGGGGTCGACGGCACCTCGTGCAACAGCGTCCGGAGCTTTCGAATCCCGGCCCGGGCCTGTTGGTAGGAGTCGAAGACCTGCGACAGCTGCTGGATCGGCGCGAAGAACTGGGTCAGATAGAGGACGAAGGCGATGAGTACGCCGGCGAACGCCGGGTCCTCGCGCAGCTCGCCGACACCGAGGGCAAGGACGAGCGCGGTGGCGATCTGCTGCATCAGTTCGGTGGAGGCGACGTACCAGATTTGAATCGACAGGGCCTGCATCCCGGCGTCGCGGTTGGCGGCACCGAGCACCCGGTAGTTGCGCCGGTCGGTCTCCTCGCGGGTGTGGGCCTGGGTCACCCGCACGCCGGCGAGCGACTCGGCGAACGCGGCGTTGACCGTGGCGATCGTGTCGCGCTGGCGGTCGTAGGCGACGGTCGAGCGCTTCTGATACCAGACCGTGGCGATCGCCATTGCGGGGAGCACCGACAACGCCACCAGTGCGAGGCGAAGGTCCGTCAGGAGCAGAACGATCGCGATCCCGATCAAGGTCAGGACCGATACCACCGCGTTGAGCAGACCGTTTTGCACGAGGTTGGACAGGGTGTCGACGTCGCTCGTGACCCGGGTCAGGATGCGACCGGTGAGCTCGGACTCGTAGAAGTCCATGCCCAGACGCTGAAGATGCGCGAACACTCGCACTCGCAGCCCCGCGAGCACGCGCTCGCTCGCCTTGCCGGTGGTGATCGCCGCGGCCCACATGACCCACCAGTCGGCCAGCGAGACCGCGGCGAACACCGCGGCGACGGCAAGCAACGCGCTCATCGAGTCCTGGGCGACGCCCCGGTCGACCCCGGCCCGGATCAACGTCGGCTGGGCCAGCGTGGCGAGGGTGTCCGCGACCACGAGGGCGAGGCTCATCGCGAGGACCAGCCGTTGCTGGTGAAGCAACCGGCGCACGGTGACCGGGGTGCGGTCGTCCGCCGCGTCCTCGGCGATCGCGTCGGGCAGGACGTCGTCGGCCGGCGGGAGGGCCTCGAGGTCGGCGAGTAGCTGAGGGCTCGGCGAGAGCATGCCCATCCAGCGCGCACCGCCGCCTGCCTGGATCCGGCCGCCGGCGACCTGACCGGCGACCATCGGCGGACGGGCCCGAGCCGCGACGGCAACGGCACGCTGCGGTGCGTCGGCCCGGGTGGTCACCGGGCTCAGCAGCGAGGTGGCGGTTGGCACCGAGTCCATCAACTCCCGGTAGCGCGGGTTCGTCGCGGTCAGCTCGTCGTGGGTTCCCTGCGCGACGATCCGTCCCTGATCGAGGAGAACGACCCGATCGGCAAGCCGGGCGGTCGACTCTCGGTGAGCGATCAGCACCATCGTCCGATCCGTGTGCCAGCGCCGCAGCGCCGAGTGCAGGTCGGCCTCAACCTCCGCGTCGATCGCGCTGGTCGCGTCGTCGAGCACCACGACGTCCGGGTCGGCAAGCAGCAGACGCGCGAGCGCGATCCGCTGCCGCTGGCCGCCGGAGAGCGTCAGGCCACGTTCCCCGACGATCGTGTCGTAACGGTCGGGGAGCTCGTCGATGAACTCCGCGGCTTGAGCGGCGTCGGCGGCCCGGCGTACGTCGTCCTCGGTTGCGTCCGGACGGCCGTAGGCGATGTTGGCGCGGATTGTGTCGGAGAACAGGAACGCTTCCTCGAAGGCGATACCGACGCGGGACCGAACCGAGGCGTACGTCGCGTCGTGGATGTCGCCGCCGTCGATCAGGACCCGTCCAGCGGTCGGGTCGTAGAAGCGGGGCAGCAGCATCGCCAGCGCGGACTTGCCCGACCCGGACGGGCCGACGATGGCGATGACCTCGCCCCCGGCGATCGTGAGGTCGATGTCGTCGAGGACCAACGGGCCGTCCGGGGTGTGCCGGAAGTCGACATGGTCGAAGCGCACCTCGCCGGCGTGATCGGGCAGGTCGGTCGCGGTCGGCGACTCGTTGATCGTCGGGCGGGTGGACAGCACGGATACCACGCGCTCGACCGCGGCATGCGCTTGCTGTCCGAGCGCGAGCACCGCGCCGATCATCCGCGCCGGTGCGGCCAGCTGCACCAGGTAGGTCGTGCAGGCGAGGAACGTGCCGAGGGTCATCTGCCCGTGCAGGGCGAGGTAGCCGCCGACCAGCAGGACGCCGAACTGGCCGAGCGCCGGAATGCTCTGCAGCCTGGCGGTGAACACCGCGCGGCGCCGAGTGGCCCGCATCCGTCCGGCGTACATGCTGCGGGTGGCCCGGACCACCCGCTGGGTCTCCGCTTCTTCTTGACCGAAGCCCTTGACCACCCGTACGCCGGTGACGGCCTCTTCCACCGAGTTGGTCAGCTCAGCTTCGCGTTGCTGCGCGTCCCAGCTGGAGGCGAACACATCGCCGCGTGAGCGCGCGCCGACGACCACGGTCAGCGGGATCGTGATCATCGCTACGAGCCCGAGTTGCCAGCTCAGGATGAGCATCGCGACGATGCTCGCCGCCAGTTGGAGCACGTTGGCGAGCACCTGCGGTCCCCAGGCGAGGAACTGCTGGATGAGGGTCAGGTCGCCGCTGGCTCGCGAGACGAGTTGTCCGGTCCGGAGCCGGTCGAGCGCAGTCGCGTCGAGCCCGAGCAGGTGGTCGTAGAGATCGTTGCGGAGCCGATACTGCACGTCGTAGCTGACCAGGCCGGCGCGCCACCGGCGCGCCCGAGTGGCGAAGAACCGTAGGACTCCCAGCACGAACAGCAACGCGATCCAGCCGGCGACCGACGGCTGCGAGGGATCGAGGGCGTCGTCCACGATCACGCGGGCGATCAGCGGGGTGACGGTGATGATCGCGGTGGTGACCATCGCGGCCGCAACGCTGACCACGAGCGTGCGCTTGGCCGGTCCAACGAACCCCCACAGCAGCCGCAGCCAGCCGGTGGAGCGCACAGCGGTGTCGGTTGCGGGTTGCGCCGGGGAAGGGTTTGTCGTCGTCACGTCGGATACATCTTTTCACTGCGCAACGACATCCGCACGCGAACGACCGCGCGACGGTGTCTCGCCGCGGGGCCGGATGCGCGGCGGGCTACTTCTGCGCGGTGAAGTACTGGATCGTGTGGGACTTCTTGGGGTTCGACGGATCCGCTGCGGAGAATGCGCACTTCACCCGGGCCTTCTTATCCGCCTTGGTGGGTGGGCAGTGGTAGGTCTTGCCTGCGATCTTGGCTTTGAACGCCTTGAACGTGAGGGTGCACTTGAACGTCCCCTTGGACGAGGAAGCGATCGTCGTCGCGTTGTCCAGGTCCTGCCGCTGCCTCTTGCCTTTGACCATCGCGAACACACAGATGTAGTTCGTCGTCTTCTCCGCCCCGTGGGCCTTGAGCGTCATCTTGGTGCCCACGTGCGCAGTCGTCGGAGACAGCGTGGACGGGAACATCCCGTTCTTGCCCGTTGCGGAATGGCTCGCACCCGCTGACGCCGGCAGCGCGACGCTGACCACGACGGCCAGGCCACTGACCGCTACCACCAGTGTCCTGTTGACGCGCATGGATGAGTTCACGGGCTGGACCCTCCGGCTCGGCCACGCCGCAACGGCGTTGGGGAAGTAATTTCCCGAACGATACTTGGCGTGAGACCGCGCGTCGGGCGTTTACTTCTTTGCGGTGAAGTACTGGATCGTGTTCGACTTCTGGTCCGACGTCGACATCGCGATCGCGCACTTGTAGTGCGCCTTCTTGTCCGCCTTGGACAGCGGGCAGTGTCGAGCCTTTCCGCTGACGGTCTCCTCGAAGGGTTTGAACGTCAGCGTGCAGCTGACCTTGCCCTTCTTGGTGGACTTGACCTTCTTCAGTGAACCCAGGTCCGGCCCATAGTGCGTCTTGCCTTTGATGACGACGAACAGGCAGTCGAACGTCGCCTTCTTGCGCGCATGCGTGCCCTTGATCGTGAGCTTCGTGCCCTTGTGCGCGGTCTTCGGTGTCAGCGTCGAGTGGAACGTGCCGTTGCTCCCGGCCGAGGCGGGTACGGTCGCGGCCGCCGCGAGGGACAGGCCGCTGACTGCCACTGCAAGTCCTTTGTTGATGCGCATGGGTCCTCCGAATCAGCCACGCCGATGTGGTCTGGGCGTCTTCCCCTGAAGGTTGCAGCGGATGTGGGAGCGGATTGGTTACTTCGGCGACCTGGCAGCATGAGCCGATGCGGACGCTCGGGGTCGATCTCGCGGCCGAACCGGCCGGGACGGCCACCGCTGCCATCGACTGGTCCGGGTCCCGCGCCGAGGTCGTCGCCGTTCGGATCGGGCAGACCGACGGTCAGGTCGCGGAGCTGGCGGCGACCGCCGAACGAATGGGGCTCGACAGCCCGCTGGGCTGGCCTGAGGCGTTCGTCGAATTCGTCGTGGGTCATCGGGACGGTCGCACGCCGCCGGCGACGGATCTCGCAGGCCGGCGACTGCTTGCCTATCGGGAGACCGACCGCGCGATCACCGGGCTGACGGGACTGCGACCTCTCAGCGTCGCGGCTGATCGGATCGGGCACGCGGCGATGCGCGCGGCCGGTTTGATGGCGCGGCTCGGGGCCGACGGCCACGACGTACGCCGCGATGGTCGCGGGTTCGTGGTCGAGTCCTATCCGTCCGGGGCGCTCAAGCAGTGGGGGCTGCCGCACCGGTCGTACAAGGGCAGTGGAGGAGCGGCCGCGCGCGCTGCGTTGATCGACTCGGTGTCCGCCGCCTTTCCGGCGCTGGAGTGGGGATCCGCCGAGGAGACCTGCCGCGAATCGGACCACGCGTTCGATGCGGTGATCTGTGCACTGATCGCCCGGGCCGCGGCACTCGGGGCGGTCAACCAGCCGGACGAGGGGCAGGCCCGGCTCGCGGCAACCGAGGGCTGGATCGTCGTCCCCACCTGCCCCATTCGCCAACTCGCGCAACCTGCCCGTTTTCGCACCGAAAACGGGCAGGTACTGCAAGTGGGCGAGGACAGTGGGGCGTCCCGTAGCCTCCTTGGATCAGGAGGGCTCGCCTAGTGGACGATGGCGGCGGTCTTGAAAACCGCTATGGGCAGTGATGTCCATCGTGGGTTCGAATCCCACGCCCTCCGCAGTTTGTGACGAATGCGAAAGGTCACTTAGCGCTTGCGACGAGCCGCGCGTGACTGAGCCCGCTTGGCCTTGCGCTTCGCGCGCTCCTTGTCCGATGCGCTGTGGTGATCCTCAGCCTGTAGCTGGGACTTGTTGCGCGTCATCACGGTGACGCCCGCGACGACGCACAGTACGGCGAGTCCGGAGAAGACGACGATGTACCAGGGGCTCATGGTGGGACAAGAACATCATGAATCCGGGGTGGCGTCGAACCGGCCAACAAAACGGGCGAGGCGAGCCCGGATCGTTGGTCGCGGAGCTCGCCCCGCCCGATGGCTTCGACGCCCGGAGCTAGTCCCCGGTGGCCGGGTCGATGACAGCTGAGACGAGCCGCACGTTGTTGGCGGGGAAGCCGCCGCACCGCGCGTGCTCGTAGATGATGTCCTCGTCCGGCGCGATGTAGACGCAGAAGATCTTGTCGTCCGTGACGTAGCTCTGCTGCCAGCGGATCTCCGGCCCGAGCCCCGCGAGGACCTGGTTGGACTTGGCACTGATCGCCTGAAGCTCCTCGGCCGACAGCTTTCCGGCGCCCGGCAGATCGCGCTCGATGACGTACTTCGGCATAGTGTCTCCCTGGTGTACCGTACCGTTGGTACGGAACTAACATTCCGGCGGTATGAGAGAACCATACCGTCAGTATGGAGTCAAGAGTGACAGTCGATCGACGGGTCGAGCGGGGTCTGTCCACGCGCGAGGTGCTACTGCGATCCGCCCGGGAATGCTTCGGTGAACACGGATTCGCCGCGACCACCATCGATGACGTCGCGGAGCGCGCCGGTGTCACCAAAGGCGCGCTGTATCACCATTTCTCCGATAAGGAGCATTTGTTCCGCGCGGTCTACGAGCAGCTCGAACGCGAGGTCAGCGACCGGGCGGTCGTGCACTTCCTCGAAGCGGACCACTGGAGCGCACTCGTGTCGGGGTGCCTGCTGTGGGTTGAGCTGCACGCCGATCCCTGGGTGCGCCAGATCGTCCTCGTCGACGCCCGCGGGGTCCTCGGCTGGGAAGCCGCGCGCGATATCGAGAGCCGCCTGTCCACGACCGCGCTGCGCGGCGCACTTCGCAAGGCGATGCACGGCGGGGTGATCGAACGCCGCCCACTACGCCCGCTGTCGTTCATGCTTATCGGCGCCCTGAGCGAAGCGTGCCTCTACCTGGGCGAGGCGAGCGACAAGGCCGAGGCCCGCGCCGAGGTCGAGGCGCTCGTCACTGCGCTGCTGAGTGGTTTTCGGACCGATCGCGGCGCGACCGCGACCGGGTAGCCCGCCCAGCTACCCGGGTTCACGCCGGGTGGGGGTAGCGCGAGTACGTCGGGAAGTTCCCGTAGAGCTGCTCGCCGGGCTCACCGAGGGTCACCGCCTGAACCAGCAGGTCCCCGCCGACGAAGGCGCCTTTCCACGACGCGCCGCGACCGCCGAAGACCTCGTCGCGGTCGCCCCGGCTACGTGGCTTGTTGATGCCTACCTTGAACGCCTGGAGCTGCTCGGCGACCCGCGCACCGAAGTCGGCGTTGTCGGTGGCGATCGAGGCGACCAGCGATCCGTTGGAGGCGTTCATGCCAGCCAGCAACTCGTTCTCGGTGTCGACCACGATCACGCTGTCGATCGGTCCGAACGGCTCGGCGTGGTGCAGCGCCCAGTTCGTCGGCGGCGCCAGCACCGCCGACGGCGCGACGTAGGCGTCGGTGTTCTGGCCGGCGAGGAATCGACCGCTGTCGAGCTTGCCGTGGTAGAGCGGAACCGCACCGCCCGAGACGGCTGCGGCGTACTGGTCCCGCAACTCGCTCGCCTTGCTCGCGTGGATCACCGGCCCGAAGTCAAGGTCCGGGAGCGGATCGAAGCTGGTCTCGACCGCGAGCGGATGACCGAAGGTCACCGATTGCACGACCGGCAGGTACATCTCGAGGAACTCGGGGAACAGCGCTCGTTGCACGACATAGCGCGGGTACGCCGTACACCTCTGCTTGGCGTACTCGAATCCCTTCTTCAGGTGCGTGGCCAGGTCCGACCAGCCGGTGAAGTCCCAGATCCCCCAGGTGTTGAGGCCCTCCTGCTCGAGGAAGTGCCGCTTGCCCGTGTCCGCGAGGGTGGTAGCGGCCTTGCGGCCGTTGGCCCGACCGCCGACGAAGGCAAGCGCGCCGATCTCGGGCGCGCTGATCAGTGCGGTCCCGAGGCTCGCGCCCACGCCGGACAGCAGGGTGACGGGCAGGTCGTGGCGGCGCATGATCGCGTGCGCGAGGGTCAGGGTGTGAAAGCCGCCCTGACTCGGCGTCTTCGCGACGACCGCGTTTCCGGCGAGGGTTTGCACGAGCTCGGCGTGGACCTGGACGCTCATCGGGTAGTTCCAGCTCGCGATGTTGCTGACCGGTCCCGGCAACGGCGTGCGTCCGGCGATCTGGCGCTCGATCTGGTCGACGTACCAGACGATGCCGTCCAGCGCTCGGTCGACGTCGGCGCACGCGAGCCGCCAGGGCTTGCCGATCTCCCAGACGAGCAACAACGCGAGGGTCTCCCGGTGCTCCCGCATCTCCTCGACCGCTGCCGTCACCCGCGCCTTGCGCTCGTCGAGGTCGACCGCACCCCACGCTTTGTGTTCGTCGGCGGCCTGGGTGATGGCGGTGACGGCCTCGTCGTGCCCGATCCGCGGCGGGCCTTGGATCGGCGAGCCGTCGAGCGGAGTCGAATGCTCACCGGGATCGCCGATCCGTTGCCACTCGCCGCCGATCAGGTTGAGGATCCGGTCGGCATCGAAGGCTTCCGGTGCCGCGGCGGCGGCACGTGCGTACGCGTCGTCCCACGATGTACCCGGTTTCAGTGACAGTGACATTGATCGGTCCCATCCGCGGCGGATTCGGTGCCGTCCATCCTTGCCGACGAATGTGTCGGACGTGAGCCCGCCCGGCTACGGTCGCGCTGCCCCGCTCAGGCTGGGCAGGTTGACGACGATCGCCTCTTGGGTAGTGCGGGCGATGACGACGACGGCCTCCTCGTCAGGATCCGGATTCTCCTCGCGATGCGGCAGCCACGGCGGAACGTAGACGTAGTCACCGGGCGCGGTCCGGAGCCGCTGTTCGTCGCCGTCGGCGAAGAACACGAACTCCGGGTGACCCGTGACCACGTAGATGCCGGTCTCGGATTCGCCGTGGTGATGGTTCGCGGACGCAGTCGAGGCGGCCACGTGGGTCTGGCCCATCCAGAGCGCGACGGATCCGACTGAATCGCCGGAGATTGCGCCAAGGCGCCGCATCCCGGGGGTCTGGCCGGTGTCTGCCGACAACGTGCCGGACGCGATCCGGTGCAGCTTCTGATGAAAACCGTCGGTGCCGCTCACGGGGTCACCCCGACGGGGGCGTAGCCGAAGCCGACCCCGCTGCGAACAAGTGGGAGGTCGGCCATCGTCGCGATCCCCGGTGGGGCGGCGCACACGGCGGGGATCGCGTTGACCGCCTGCATCGCGGTCGCCACGCTCGCCGCCCGCACGTGCTCGGCCATCGGCAGGTTCCTGGTCCAGCTCGCCAGGCTGAGGAAGTGCGCGCGCATCGAGGGGTCGCCTTCGATCGTGAGCGTCCAGCCGTCCTGCGGCGTCGGCCAGTGCGCCGGATACTCGCCGCCGACCGTCCACAGCGTCTCGATGTCGACGAGCGTGCGTCCGGCACGCTTGCCTTCCCAGTGCCAGCGCTGTCCCGACACCGTGCCGGCCGCGAGGGTGATGCCGAAGATCTCGTGGTCTTGCTCGGCGAGCACCAGTTCGACCTTCGTCGTGATCTCGTCGATGCCTGCGCCGAGGGAGTCGGCGATCAGCGCGATCTCTTCTTTGAAGATTCCGCTGTTGAAGCGCAGGAACTCGCTGTCGTGCTCGTTGACCTCGGCCGCGGGCCGGCCGAAGCGCATGTTGTCGAAGGTGATGTGGGTGCTCTCGTAGAACGTCCAGTCGGCCCGTTCCTGCAGCGTGATCCGCTCGATCGTCCGGCTCATCCCCGACAGGGCAAGCGGCAGGACGCCGCTGAGGTTGCCGGGGTTCAAACCGGTGCCGTGGATCGACGTACCGCCCTGCTCGCAGGCGGCCAGGAGCCGATCGAGGTCCGTGGGCGGCAACGCCCTCGGGTAGAACAGGAACGCCGTGGTCACGACGTTCTTGCCGCTTGCCAGGAGCGCGCAGACCTGATCGAGCGAGGTGTTGCGCGGCATGTAGGCGACGCAGTCCGCGTCCAGGGCCAGGAGCGCGTCGAGGTCGCGGGTGGCGAACACGCCGATCGGATCCCGGCCGGCCAGCGTGCCCAGGTCGGCGCCGTCCTTGTCCGCGCTGTGCACCCACCCGCCGACGAGCTCGAGGTCCTCGCGGTCGATCACGGCTCGGATCGACTCAACCCCTTGCGCGCCCGTCGCCCACTGGATCACCCGGTACGCCATGACGTCTGTCTACCGCACCCGCGGGTCCGACGGACGCGCTAATCTGACGACGCGTCAGATCGGGAGGTCCTGATGGCTCGGATCGCACTGCCCGCCGGTGACCAGCCCGACGTCGTCAAGGCGTTGATGCTGCGACCGGGTCTCGCGGTCGGCGTGGCGGCCATGAACGACGCAGTCAACTCCTCGACGCTGGACTGGCGCCTGCACGAGCTCGTCCGGATGCGGGTCGCCGTGATCAACGGCTGCCAGACCTGCCTGACCTGGCGGACGCCGGAGGCGATCGACGCGGGCGTCACCGAGGAGCTGCTCGCCGGGGTCGCGGACTGGCGGACGAGCGCGCTCTACCGCGACTCGGAGCGGGTGGCACTGGAGTTCACCGAGCAGTTTTGCGGGGACTCGGCCGCGATCGACGACGAGCTGCTGGCACGTCTCGGCGCCCACTTCGACCCCGGACAGATCGTCGATCTCACCCTCGTGATCGGCAAGTACCTTTCGCAGGGGCGGTTCATGCAGGTCTTGGGTCTCGACCAGGCCTGCGTCGTCCCCGTTGTAGCGATGGAGTCGTGATGAGTCGGACTTTCCGCGTCGTGCAGTGGAGCACCGGGCACGTCGGCAAGCATGCGATCGCGGGCATCGACGCCCGTCCGGACCTCGAGCTCGTCGGTGTGTGGGTGTCCAACCCGGACAAGGTCGGCAAGGATGCGGGTGAGCTCGCGGGCCTCGGCCGCACGCTGGGTGTCGCCGCCACGAACGATGCAGCGGCACTGCTCGCCCTCAAGCCGGACTGCATCGTCCACACGGCGTGGGCCGACGACCGCCTGTTCGAGGCGCTCGGCGATCTTGCGGCGTTCCTGCGGGCAGGGATCAACGTGGTGTCCACGAGCCCGGTGTTCCTTCAGTACCCGCACGGCGATGCGGCCGTCATGGCGGCCGACGTGCTTGCCGCGGCCGAGGAGGGCGGCGCGTCGATCTTCGTCAACGGGGTCGACCCGGGATTCGGCAACGACGCCCTGCCGCTGGTGATGACCGGCATCTGCGAGCGGATCGAGCAGGTGCGCTGCATGGAGTTGCTCAACTACGCGACGTACGACCAGGCCGAGGTCCTCAAAGACCTGATGGGATTCGGGACGCCGATGGACACGCTTCCGTTCATCCTCAACCCCGGCGTCCTGACGTTGGCCTGGGGCAGCGTTGTCTACCAGCTCGCGAAGGGCCTCGACGTCGAGCTCGACGGGACCGAGGAGTCCTTCGAGCGCTACCCGGCGCCTGAGGACTTCGACATTCCGACCGGCACTATCCCGACAGGCACGCAGGCCGCCCTGCGGTTCGAGGTCCGGGGCATGAAGGACGGGAAGGCAGTGATCGTGCTCGAGCACGTCACCCGGCTTCGCGACGACCTCGCGCCGGAGTGGCCGCAGCCCGCCGGCCAGGGTTGCTACCGGGTGATCATCACCGGCGAGCCCGTCTACACGGTCGACATGCAACTGCTCGGCACGGACGGCGATCACAACACCGCGGGGCTCAAGGCCAGCGCGATGCGGATCATCAACGCCGTGGAGTACGTCGTCGACGCGAAGCCGGGGCTCGTCACCGCGCTCGACCTTCCGCTGGTCACCGGCCGCGGCCTGGTGCGTACGGACTGAGGACGGTCCCGACCGTCCGCTCGGCTTCGCTGAGACGGTTCCCCGAAACCAGGCCAAGGGGGACAATGCGTCGATGGCCATGACCGAGGGAGCCGACGGGTCTCCGCACCCGACCGGGCCGCTTCTTGCGGTCCGGTCGGTGTCGGCTCAGTACGGCGCCCGCCGGGTGCTCACCGGCGTCGACCTCGAGGTGCGCGCGGGAGAGGTGCTTGCGCTGGCCGGCGAGAACGGCGCCGGCAAGTCGACGCTGGTCCGGTGCATCGCCGGTGACCTCACCCCGTCTGCCGGTGAGATCGAGCTGGATGGCGAGCGGGTCCGGCTCGGGCCCGGCGAGCTCGCCCGGCGTGGGGTGGCCGTCGTCTGGCAAGACCTCGCCCTCTGCGACAACCTCGATGTCGCGTCCAACCTGCTGCTGGGTCGTGAACGCTGGCGATCCCTGCTCTCCGAGGCGCGGTTCCACGCGGAGGCGAACGCGCTGCTGACCTCGCTGGGCATCCCTCTCATCGACACGACCCGTTCGGTGGCCTCGCTGTCCGGCGGTCAGCGCCAGCTCGTCGCGGTGGCGCGGGCGATGCGGGAGCGACCACGACTGCTCGTGCTCGACGAACCGACCGCGTCGCTCGGTGTCTTTGAGACCGCCCAGGTCGAGAGCCTGGCGCGCCGCCTCAGCGACGATGGGACGACGATCCTGCTGGTGACCCACGACGTCGACCAGATGTTCCGGCTAGCGGACCGGATCACCGTGTTGCGGCACGGGCAGATGGTCGCCGACCTCCCGACCGGCACCTCCCACCCCGACGAGATCGTCAGCTTGATCTCCGGCCAGCCGGTGGACTCCTCGCCGCGACGGCAACTTGACCGGTTGCACAGCCTGGTCGGGCGGCTGACCCACGTCGATCCGGCGTCGAGCCTCGCGGTGATCCTGTCGGCATTGGGCACGGCACTGGCCGCCGACCGGCTGTGCATCCACCTGCTCGACGCCGGCCGGCTCCGGTTGACCGCAGCGGTGGGGCTTCCCGACGACCTGCTCTCGGCGTGGTCGGATCTGCCGATCGGAGCGTTCGGTGGGCCGGCCGGGCAGTGCGCGCAGTCCGCCGAGATCGTCATCGACGCCGACGTCCGCGGTGCCCCGACCTGGTCGCGGTATCGCGAGATTGCCGAGCGCGCCGCGATTCGCAGCTCGTGGGCGGTTCCGGTCAATGCCGGCGGGGGCCTTCTCGGCGTGATCACCGTCTTTCGTCGTACCCGGGGCACTCCGCACCACGACGAGCTCGACCTCGTGAGCTTGTACGCCGGCTATGCGGCGAGCACCGCCGAGCGCGACGGCCTGCTCGGGGAGGTCACCGCCCGCAACCGCGTGCTCGAGACGGTTCGGGTCGTGCTCGAGCAGCTCGCGGTCTCCGTGCCGCTGTCCGCGGGGCTCGATCGTGCAGTCGACGCGCTGCGCGTTGGTCTCGGTGCCGACGAGGTGGGACTGCTCGGGCCGGGCGGGGACGAGCCGGTGTGCTGTCGCGGCTGGTCGGGGACGGGCGGTGAGTCGATCGCAGCGACCTCGCCCTTGCTGCGGGCGTACCAGACCATCGCCGGTCAGGCCGACCGGCGCCTGGGGGAGAGTCCGGGCCGGGTACGGCGGGTCGATCTTCGTGACTCGATCGTGGTGGCTGCACACGTCCCCGCGCCGGGCGAGCCGCTCGTGCTCCTCGCGTCGTGGCCGGTGCGGGAAGCGGCGGCCGCCGCGAGGGCCGACACCTCCACCTTGCTCGAGGACGCGGCCCGCTCGGTACAGCTCGCGCTCGAACGCGAGACCTCCGAACGCGCGCACCGGGAGGCTGCGGCTCTTCGGCGATCCCAGGAGCTACAGCGGGACTTTCTCGCTCAGCTCAGCCATGAGCTGCGGACTCCGCTGACGGCGATCCACGGGTACGCCGACAGCCTGATGCAGACCGACGTGACGTGGGACGCCGCCTCGCAGTCCCGGTTCCTCGCCCGGATCGCCGCCGAGTCCGCGCGGCTGAGCCGGCTGGTGGGTGACCTGCTCGACCTTTCCGCGATCGACTCGAACCTGCTCCGCTTGCATCCGGACTGGTGCGACGTCGCCCTGATCCTCGATGCCGCCAGGGCGTGCCTTCCGATGCAGGACATCGGCCGGGTCAAGATCGAGTGCGAGGAGCTGCCCGCGGTGTGGGCCGATCACGATCGGCTCGAGCAGGTCCTCGTCAACCTCATCGACAACGCGGTGCGTCACAACGAACCCGAGACGACCGTGCACGTCGTCGCCCGGATGAATGGGCCGCACGCGATCACGATCACCGTCTCCGACGACGGCGCCGGAATGCCCGACCCGGGGCAGTCGGTCGGCCTACCGGTGCGCGCACCGACCGCGGGTGCCGGCCTCGGGCTCTCGATCGCGAAGGCAATCGTCGCGGCCCACCACGGGACGATCACGCTGGACTCGCTCTCACTCGGCACCCGCTGGCGGATCGAGCTTCCCGTCGTCGGCGACGCCGAGAGCGAGTTCGCGGTGTCGGGGGCTCCGGATGGCTGAGCTCACCAAGGTCTTGCTGATCGAGGACGATCCGAACATCGTCGATCTGATCCGCTCGAACCTCACCGTTCGCGGCTTCGACACGATGGTGTCCACCGACGGGTTGCGAGCGCTGCACCTGCTCGAGACCGGACGTCCCGACGTCGTGCTGCTCGACCTCATGCTGCCCGGGGTCGACGGCATCGACCTGTGTCGCGAAATACGGGAGCGATCATCGGTCGGGATCATCGTCGTGTCGGCCCGGCGCGGTGAGCGCGACAAGGTGACGGCGTTGAACGTCGGCGCCGACGACTACATGACCAAACCCTTCAGCATCGAAGAGTTGCTGGCGCGGATAGCGGCGACGTTGCGTCGAAGCCGGCCCGCGGCCGACTCCGGACCGGCACCGACCGCGGTGGTTGTCGGCGACGTGGAGATCGATCTTGTCGGCCAGCGGGTGACCCGCAACGGTGAGGACGTCCACCTCACCACGACGGAGTTCGCCCTGCTCCGGGAGTTGGCCCTCGATCGGGGAAAGTTGCTCACCCACGCCGATCTGCTGCGTCGGGTGTGGGGAGCCGGGTACCAAACCGAAACCGAGTACGTAAGGGTCTACATCCGCAGATTACGGGCAAAACTCGAAGTCGACGGCGCGCCTCGCCTGATCATCACCCAGCCGCGCGCGGGATACCGACTGGTCGGCGAGTAGCCCGTTACCGTTTCGAAACCTTGTTAACAGTTTGTTTCTGCCGGGGGCCGGATATTCATGATCTATTCATGGAGTCGGGCCTTATTGTCCGCAGGACCGCTTGAATGCTGCGTCGAGATAGCGCCCCGCGCCCGTCACGAGCAGCCCCGCCTCGGGAGGACACCTTGCCGGTAATGAACAAGCGCGCGATGACGGTCACGCTCGCCGTCGTCGGGCTGGCGGCCGCAGCATGCGGCAGCGGCTCGTCGGGCGGGTCCACGCCGTCATCGGGCAGCACGACCACGACGATCGTCATTACCCCGACGTCATTCGACCGCTCATTCTCGGCGATGGCGAAACTGGCTTCGCTCGCCTCTGCCGGGAAGGGCTCTGTCGGCGTGATCCTTCCGGACACCACGTCGTCGGCCCGTTACACCGAGTTCGATGCGCCGTACCTGCAGAAAGCCTTCACCCAGGCGGGCCTGTCGCCCTCCCAGATCAGCATCAAGAACGCCCAAGGCAGCGACAGCACGTTCATCACCGACGCTCAGGCGATGGTGACGAACGGCGCGTCCGTGCTGCTGATCGACCCGGAGAACGCGGGCACGGGCAAGCAGGTTGAGCAGTACGCCTCCCAGCACGGCGTCAAGGTCATCGACTACGACCGGATCACTGCCGGTTCCTACTACATCAGCTTCGACAACGTTCAGGTCGGCAAGTTGATCGGTCAGGGATTCGCTGCCTGCGCGTCGAAGTGGGGCGTCAGCAGCCCGCAGATCATCAAGATGGTCGGCGACCCGACGGACAACAACGCGACCCTGTTCGCACAGGGCTACGACTCGGTCATCTCGGCGAACCCGTCGTGGAAGGTCGTCGCCTCTCCGAAGGGCACCTGGGACCCGCCGACCGCGCTCACCGAGTTCGAGCAGGCGTACACCGCTCAGCCGAACGCCAACTCGGCGATCATCCCGAACGACGAGAACAACGCGCCGATCCTGAAGTACCTCGCGAACCACGGGATCAAGCCGCATACGTTCCCGACGACCGGACAGGACGCGACCTCGGTCGGCCTGCAGAACATCCTCGCCGGGTACCAGTGCGGCACGGTCTACAAGCCGATCTACCTCGAGGCGCAGGCGGCCGCCGCGGTCGCCATGTTCCTCCGGGCGGGTCAGTCGCCGCCCTCCGCGCTGATTAACGGTCAGACGGCCAACCCGAACGCCGGTGGCCAGAAGATGCCGTCAGTGCTCTTGACGCCGGAGTGGGTCACCTCGACCAACATGGACAACACGGTGGTCAAGGATGGATTCGTGCCGTTCTCGGTCCTCTGCACCAACGCGAAAGCGTTGAACGGATCGAGCAACCTGCAGAACTGTAAGGCAGCAGGGATCAACGGCTAACAGATGGCTGGTGACGTTGTCACAGCAGAGGCCCGGTCGTTCGACCGGGCCTCTGCTACACCCTTGCTTCGGCTGTCGAAGATCGGCAAGAACTTCGGTCCGGTCCAGGCACTGATCGACGTCGATCTCGAGCTCTATGCCGGCGAGGTTCTCGCACTCGTAGGCGACAACGGAGCAGGCAAGTCGACCATGATCAAGGCGATCTCGGGCATCGGACCGGCGGACCACGGCCAGATTTTCTGGGAGGGCGAGGAGGTCCACGTCAAGGGTCCTCGCGACGCCGCCGCCTTGGGTGTCGCGACGATGTATCAGGACCTGGCCCTGTGCGACAACCTCGACATCGTCCAGAACATGTTCCTCGGTCGCGAGCGTGCGCCGCACGGATTCCTGGACGAGACGGCGATGGAGCTCGCGGCCAAAAAGACGCTAAGCGATCTGTCGGTGACGACCGTGAGGTCCATCCGCCAACCGGTCGGCTCGCTGTCGGGAGGTCAGCGACAGGCGGTTGCGGTGGCGCGAGCGGTCCTCGAGGAGGCCAAGCTCGTGATCATGGACGAGCCGACCGCCGCCCTCGGCGTCTCGCAGACCGCGATGGTGCTCAATCTCGTGAAGACGCTGAGCGACCAAGGCGTCGCCGTCCTGCTCATCTCCCACAACCTCGTCGACGTGTTCTCGGTGGCCGACCGGATCGCCGCCCTGTATCTAGGCCGGGTGGCGGGCACCTATCCCGCGTCCTCCCTCGACACCCAACGCGCCGTCGAGTTGATCACAACGGGGGCGATGTCCGGGCCTCCCGTCACGCCGTCCGGGAAGGGCTGAAAGCGATGTCGACGACGGAGCCTCCTCCGACTGTCGGGGAAGCCGCCGAGGCGGAGGAGCCCGCGAGCGATCAGCTGCCGGCCGGCAACGAACTTGTCGCGGACTCCCTCGGCGAGTACCTCTCCGGCCAGTGGAAGCGGATGAAGGCCGGCGAAAGCGGTGCGCTTCCGGTCGTCGTCGGCCTCCTGATCATCGTCATCATCTTCCAGGTCCAGAATTCGAAGTTCCTCTCGACCGGGAACCTCACCAACCTGATCGAGCAGGCCGGCGTGTTCGTCCTGCTCGGCATGGCCGAGGTCTTCGTGCTGTTGCTCGGGGAGATCGACCTGTCGACCGGCTTCGTCGCCGGTGTTGGTGCAGTGGTGACCGGCGAGCTGGCCACGACACCGCACAACGTCAACTGGTTCCTCGCGGTCCTCGCCGGGCTTGCGACCTGCGCGGTGATCGGCGTCATTCAGGGCTTGTTGATCACCCGGCTCGGACTGCCCTCCTTCATCGTGACCCTTGCCGGCCTGCTCGGCTGGTCCGGCTTCCTGCTCTGGCTCATCGAGAAGGACAAGAACGCGACCGGCGGAACGATCGCAGTGACGAACAACGTCCTCAACGATCTCGTCAACGGTTCGATGTCCGCTGCTGCGGGCTGGATCACGATGATCGTCGCGGTGGGCTTGTACGGCGCAGTCAGCATCTATCAGACCCAGCGCCGTCGACGAAGCGGTCTGGTGACGCCACCGCTCGCACTGGTGCTGCTCAAGATCGCCGGTCTTGCGGGCGCCGGGATCATCCTCGTGCTGGTCTGCAACGCCAACCGCGGTTTCAACGGCACCCAACTGTTGGGCGTGCCGTGGATCGTTCCGATCCTGCTCGTGGTTCTCGTGATCTACTCCATCCTGCTCGGGCGGATGCCGTTCGGCCGGCACCTCTACGCCATCGGCGGCAATGCCGAGGCCGCGCGCCGGGCGGGCATCAGCCTCAACCGGGTGCGGCTGCTTGCCTTCATGCTGTGCAGCTTTACCGCTGGTCTCGCCGGGATGATCTATCTCTCCCAACTCGGCTCGATCTCCTCCGGGATCGCCGGTGGCAACCTCGTCCTGTACGCCGTCGCCGCCGCGGTCATCGGCGGGACGAGCCTGTTCGGCGGTCGCGGCAAGATGAGCCACGCCGTCATCGGGGGCTTCGTCATCACCACGATCTACAACGGCATGGGTCTGATCCAGATCGGGCCGGCCGGTCAGAGCATGGTGATCGCGCTCGTCCTTCTCGCCGCCGTCACCGTCGACTCGCTCGCCCGCCGCGGCCGCTCCTGACGCGACCGGATAATTCCGGCATTTCGTCCGATCTGGCGGCCAGGTGGCGGAGCGAAACCGTCGGGTCATCGCGGTAGTTTCGCGCTGCAAGGAATAGCGGACGGGGTCTGTGCGTCATGACAAGATGGGATGCCTGTCCGGCGCTGGGCTGCGAGAGGAGCGCGCGATGTCACACGACCTCGAACTCGCCGCGCACCTGATGGACGAAGCGCCGCACTATCGCGCGAGCCCGAGCGTCCTCGACCGGTTGCGCGCCCGACGCAAGACCTGGTTGGCGATCCGCGGGCTGCGCGAGATCGTCGTGATCGGCGCGGTCTACGTGCTCTACGACCTCACCCGCTACGTCATCGCCGGTGACCATTACCGCGCCGTGGTCAATGCGCGAAGCCTGATCGCCTGGGAAAGCTCCTGGCACCTCGACCCCGAGCACTACCTCAACACGGTGTTCTCGGCGCACGTCGTGCTTGGGCTGCCCGCTGACTACATCTACGCCACGATGCACTACATCATCACTCCGGCGGTGCTGATCTGGCTCTGGCGCCGCTATCCGGAGTCCTACGGTCCGGCACGAACGGTCCTCATCGTGACGACCGTGATCGGGCTGGTCGGGTTCAGCACCTTCCCGGTCGCGCCGCCGCGACTGTTCGGCGGCTACATCGACACGATGGCGAAGTTCTCGCACTACGGCTGGTGGAGCACCGCCGGCAGCGCACCGCGCGGGCTGGGCAGCGACACCAACCAGTACGCCGCATTCCCGTCCCTGCACGTCGGGTGGGCGTTGTGGGCCGGCTGGCAGCTCTACCGCCATGGCCAGCATCGCCTCACCCGACTCGCCGGGATCGCTTACCCGATCCTCACCGCCGTGGTGGTCGTGGCCACCGGTAACCACTACCTCATCGACGTCTTCGCAGGGGTCGCCGTTGTCGGTCTCGGCGCGCTGGGCGGCTGGTTGATCACCACCACCGTCGGCGGGCGCAACAGACCGTCGTCCTCGGCGTCCGGCCCGCCCGCTCCTGCCTGAGCCGCGGCGGATGCCTTCGACGTACTCCGGGATCGGGGTCAGCAACGGCAGTGCCGTCGGACCGGTAGCTCGGGTGCACGGCCCGGTCCTGCCACCGCGCGATGCCGCACCGATCGACACGGTCGCCGAGGCGGACCGGGCGCACGACGCACTCGACCAGGTCGCCGGTGAGTTGGCGGCGCTCGCGCAGCGCGCCGGCGCGTCGGGTGCGGTGCTGGTGCGGCAGGCCAGGATCGCTCGTGATCCGTCGCTGGCCGCGCTCGTGGCGCAGCTGGTCGGCAACGGCCGAGCCGCACCGCGGGCCGCCTGGGAGGCATTCGGCGCCTACCGCGACATGCGAGCCGCCGACCCGATGCGTGCCGTCCCGGACCGGGTGGAGCTCGACGACATTCGCGACCGGGTGGTGGCCCGGTTGCTGGGCGAGCCGCCTCCCGGGATCCCCGATCCCGGCACTCCGTTCGTTCTGGTGGCGCGTGACCTCTCACCCGCGGTGACGGCCGGGCTCGACCCCCACCGCGTGCTGGCGATCGTCACTGAACGCGGCGGTCCGACGAGTCACACCGCCGTGCTCGCGAAGGCGCTCGGCATTCCGGCCGTCGTTGCGTGTCCTGGGGTCGCCTCCCTTCGCAGCGGTCAGCGCGTGCTCGTTGACGGCGCCGGCGGTCATGTCACCGCCGACCCGGATCCTCAGACCGTCGCAGCGGTGACCTCCGGAGGCAGCGGTGCGGCCGTGACCCCTGACGATCGTGGACCCGGACGGACCAAAGACGGTCGGCCGGTCCAGATGCTTGCAGCGGTCGGCGGGACCGCCGACGTCGCGGAGGCGATCGAAGCGGGAGCCGAGGGGATCGGAGTGTTCCGGACCGAGTTCGCCTTCCTCGACCGGATGGAACCGCCGAGCGTGACCGATCAGGCGGCCGCCTACCGGGAGGTGTTCGACGCCTTTCCTGATCAGCCCGTCACCGTCCGCACGCTGGACATCGGCGCGGACAAGCCGGCGGCGTACGTGCGCCTCGGCGATCAGCCGAACCCGGCGCTCGGCGTGCGCGGCCTCCGGGTGGCGCGCCGTCACCCGGACCTGCTCACCGACCAGCTCACCGCGATCGCCGGCGCCACCCGCGGCAGCCGGGCCGCGGTACGGGTGATGGCCCCGATGGTCGCGACCGCAGCCGAAGCCGCCTGGTTTGCCGCCCAGGCACATCAGGCGGGGGTCGCGACGACCGGAGTGATGGTCGAGATCCCGGCCGCCGCCTTGCGGGCAGGTGATCTGCTGCGGGTGGTCGACTTCGTGTCGGTCGGCAGCAACGATCTCGCCCAGTACGCCTTCGCCTCCGACCGCGCCGACGGTGAGCTCTCCGACCTGCTCGATCCCTGGCAGCCGGCATTTCTCGACCTGGTGGCGACGGTACTGCGAGCAGGTGGGATCGCCGGTCGGCCGGTGACGGTCTGCGGGGAGGCGCCGAGCGATCCCCTGCTCGCACTCGTCTTCGTCGGGCTCGGCGCGGCCGGGTTGTCGATGACCCCGCGCGCCCTGCCGGACGTCCGGATGACGATCGCGCGGCACACCTTCGACGAGTGCGTCAACCTCGCCTCGCTCGCACTGTCCGCGGACGGTCCGAGCGAAGCGCGCGCGAAGGTTCGGGACGCGCTCGACCGCTGAGGTGCTCAGCCGGGCGAGCCGCCGCTCGCCGATCCGCTCGCCGGGGCGGGCTCGAGTTGCTCGTGCGCAGGAGTCACCCACGGTCCCGGCTGGTCGTCGGCTGCGGGCGGCATGCCGAGCGCCTCGGCGACCTCGTCACCCTCAGGCGTCCCGTCGGTCGAACCGGCTCCGGTAACGGCGCGAAGGGGGATCTCCTTGAGGATCAGCGTCATCGCGAAGCTCAGCAACGCGAACGGTACGCCGACGAGGAAGACCACGTGCAACGCATCGCTGAAGGAGACCAGCAGTCCGTCACGCACGGCCGCCGGAAGGTGCTTGACCTGCGCCGGGTTCGCCGTGACCGACGAGCCGTGGAGCTGGTGCAGGGCCTCGGTCGGCAGGTGCTTGGTCAGATTTGCCGCGAGTCGGTTGTTGAAGATCGTGCCGAAGATCGCCACCCCGATCGAGGCGCCGATCGAGCGGGAGAACGAGGACAGCGAGGTCGCCATGCCGAGGTCGGAGTAGGGCACCGCGTTTTGGGCGGCGATCAGCAGGATCTGCATCGTCATCCCGAGCCCGAGCCCGAAGATGACCATGTAGATCGCGAGCTTCCAGTACGGCGTATCGAGGCCGAGCGTCGAGAACAGCAGGACGCCGACCGTGGCGAGGAACGTTCCGGCGACCGGAAAGCGCTTGTAGGTGCCGGTCGCCGTGACCCGACGTCCGCTGATGACCGCCATGACCAGGATCGAGGCCATGATCGGGGCCAGTAGCAGGCCGGATGCGGTCGGCGAGACACCCCGGACGATCTGGAGGTACAGAGGCAGGAAGGTGAGGACGCCGAACATCATCAGGCCGAGCAGCCCGGCTGCGATCACCGGGCGCCGGAAGACCGGATTGGACAGGAAGTGCAGCGGAACGATCGGCTCCTCCGCGCGTCGTTCGACCCCGACGAATGCGATCAGACCAGCGATCGAGACGAGCGCGAGCGCGATGATCGTGGGCGACCCCCACGCATATGTCGTGCCGCCCCACGTCAGCAGGAGGATGAGTGCGACGACGGACACCGAGAGCACGGCCGTCCCGGCGTAGTCGATCTGGTGTTGGAGGCGCGTCAGTGACGACGGGAGGACGATCGCGACGACCACCAACGCGGCGATCCCGACGGGGAGGTTGATGTAGAAGATCCAGCGCCAGCTGAGGTTGTCGGTGAAGAATCCACCGATGAGCGGACCTGCGACGCTGGAAACGGCAAAGACCGCGCCGAGCAACCCGGAATAACGACCGCGGTCACGGGGCGGGACGACGTCGCCGATGATCGCCTGGGCGCCGACGAGCAGCCCGCCGCCACCGAGACCCTGAATCGCCCGGAAGACGATCAGCTCGTTGAGATTCTGCGACAGCCCGGCGAGAGCCGAACCCACCAGGAAGATCGCGATCGCGGCTTGGAACAGGCGCTTGCGGCCGTAGAGGTCGCCGAGCTTGCCCCACAGTGGGGTCGAGACGGTCGAGGCCAACAGGTAGGAGGTGACCACCCAGGACAGGTGGTTCAGGCCGCCGAGGTCGCCGACGATCGTCGGCAGGGCCGTGGAGACGACGGTTTGGTCGAGGGACGCCAGCAGCATGCCCATCATCAGGCCGCTGAAGACCAGCATGATCTGGCGGTGGGAGAGTCGGTGGCCGCTGGCGATCCTCGCCCCGGTCAGGTCGGCGTGTTCAGACATCGGTGGGGTGCCCCAGTTCTTCGGCAACGAGCTCGAGGCCCCGAACCAGCGCGCGTCGTTCAGCCGGACGCATCCGGTCGAGAGCACGCTGCACGGGGCGCAGACGGGTGTCGAGGACTGCATCCGCGAAAGCGCGCCGGGACTCGGCGATCTGCACCAGCGTCCGGCGGCGGTCGGACGGGTCCTCGACCCGCTCGACCAGTTCGGCGTCCTCGAGA
The DNA here is from genome assembly GCA_035501255.1 of Mycobacteriales bacterium. Taxonomy (GTDB): domain Bacteria; phylum Actinomycetota; class Actinomycetes; order JAFAQI01; family JAFAQI01; genus JAFAZI01. The sequence goes on from DATJWM010000149.1 coordinate 48,487, forward strand.
TCGGTGACCACCTGGCTCGCGGTCGCGAGCGAAACCCCGAGCCGGGCCGACAGGGTCGTGACGCTCATTCGCTCGTCGGCCACGATCTGCATCAGGGCGGCGATGTGGCGCGGCGCCGGCGCACCGGCGCTCCACTTGCCACCGGATCGGGGCTCGGAGGACACCGGTGTGCGCTCCATCCGCTTGAAGATCGTGCGCAGTGAGGCGAGCAGTTCGGCGGCGGTCGCAGCGGAGGTGCCGGCGGGCGTCGAGACGGCGGTGGTCATGGTCACTACGGTATCTCATTTGCTTTGTACAACAAAACTATTTTGAAGTGCCAACAGTTAGGTTGAGCGAACGATGTGACGGGAATCACAAGATCAACAACAAAAATCGGCCGAGGAACTCGACCGCTGAAGCGGTAAAGGCGGCGGCGTTGTGCGCCGTAGTCAGTGGGGAGTGCGTTAGATTGGCGCGCTCCAGCCCGCTTCCTCGATCTGCCCGGCCGGAGTGAGAGGCTTCATGAATCGTCGCCCAGCGCGTGTCCGTACCGCTCCCGCGGTGGCGATCGTGGGTGCGATCGTGCTGGCGGCGGCGGTGGTCGGCTACTCCTCAGGAGGAGCGGCTGCGGCCAAGCCGATCAAGGGTCCGGACACCTCGCACTATCAGCACGTGGGCGGCAAGGCCATCAACTGGGTGAAGGTGGCCAAGGCCGGTAAGGCGTTCGCGATCGCCAAGGCGACCGAAGGCACGTCCTACACCGACCCGTGGTTCGCCCGGGACTACGCCCGCTCGCTCGCCGCCGGGCTCGTGCACGGCAGCTATCACTTCGCCCGGCCGGCGTTTCCGATCGCGAGCACGGCCAAGGCGCAGGCGCGACACTACGCGGCGGTGATCGGTGACGTCACCACCCCGAAGACCCTCCCGCCGGCGCTCGATCTCGAGGTCACGGGCGGGTTGGGCCCCGGCCAGCTCGTCACCTGGGCGCAGGACTTCCTGCTCGACCTGCGCGGTCTCACCGGGCGGACGCCCATGCTCTACACCTATCCGAGTTTTTGGGACAACGACCTCGACGACGCAACGGCGCTGGCGCGCTACCCGCTGTGGATGGCGTGGTACGGCGTCAAGACCGCGCCAATCTCCAACCTCTGGCAATACACCGACCACGCCTCGATCAAGGGCATCCCCGGCGCGGTCGATCAGTCCGTGTTCACCGGTACGAGCGGGCTGCCGTGGGCGACGCTGTCCGACGGCACGGTCGCCACGAACTGGACCGCGGCGACCCCCGGCGCGCCGGTGGCGATCCGAGCGTCCGCGAGCGGCGGGGCGGTCACCGTGTCCTGGCGGCCGGGTGACGCGGGCACCGAGCGGATCACCGGCTACACCGTCACCGCCAAGCCCGGAGGCGAGCAGGTCCACGTCGGTCCGACCACCTTCAGCGTGGTGGTGCCGAATCTCACCCCGTCCGTGTCGTACACCTTCACCGTCTCAGCGACGAACGGCGTGGGCGCCGGAACCGTGTCGAAGCCGACCGCGCCGGTCGTTCCGACGATCCCGACGAGGCTTGCAACCAAGGTCCCCCCCGCGGTGACGTATGGAGCCGGTGTCGGCGTACAGACGACCCTGTCGCGCAAGGACACCCACGACGCGCTGTCTGGTCAGACCGTGTTGATCTACCGGCGGGGGTCGACGCGATCATCATGGCGCCAGGTGCGTGCGTTGGTGACCGACCGCACCGGACGCGCGCAAACGACCCTGCATCCGAGTCGCAACGCCCGGCTCGAGGCGGTCTTCCCGGGTGTGACGGGGGTGGCGCGTGCCTCGCGCTACGCCAACGTCGTGGTGCGCCCAACCGTTGGGGCGGAGCTGTCCCGAGCCACGGTGTTGCTGAACCACCACAGCGTGCTCTCCGGGCAGGTCACACCTTTCACGGTGCATCAGAAGGTCGTTCTTGAACGGAAGCTGGGCGGGGTCTGGCAGTCACGCGCCACCGCGAGAGTCGGACGGCACGGAGGGTTCCACTTCCTCATCACGCCGCACGCGTCGACGGTCCACTCCTTCCGGGTCGTCGCGCCGGCCACTCCTACCCACGGCCGGGGGCACTCCCCAACCCAGACACTCACGGTCGGCTGACGCCTTTCGACGCTGGTAGTTCAATAGGCGTGTCCCGCGCCCGTCGTGAGGAGATCTGTCATGCGCAGTTCGATGCAGGACTTCCCGCTCACCGTCGGCTCGATCATGCGCCACGGGGTCGATGTGTTCGGCGACCACGAGGTTGTCACCCTCGTTGACGGTGGTTCTCGACGGCGACGGACCTACCTCGACCTCGGCGAGCGCGCCGCCCGGCTGGCCAATGGTTTGCGCCGGCTCGGCGTCGACGGCGATCAGCGCGTCGCCACCTTCATGTGGAACAACGCCGAGCACGTTGAGGTCTACCTCGCGGCTCCTTCGATGGGTGCGGTCCTGCACACGCTCAACATCCGGCTGTTTGCCGAGCAGATCACCTACATCGCGAACCACGCCGAAGACAGCGTGATCGTCGTCGACGGCTCACTCGTCCCTGTGCTGGGTCCGCTGTTGCCCGACATGGCGACCGTGCACACCGTGCTGGTCACAGGCTCGGGTGACCTGTCCGCACTCGCAGGTACGGGCAAGCAGATCCTTGCCTACGAAGACGTTCTCGCCGGCAGCTCACCGTCGTACCGCTGGCCGGTCGACGTGGACGAGCGCTCGACCGCGGCAATGTGTTACACGAGCGGGACGACGGGACACCCGAAAGGGGTGGCGTACTCCCACCGCTCGTGCTGGCTGCACTCGATGGCGGTGTGCACGACCAACAACATCGGCCTCGGCGAGGGAGATCGCGCCCTCCCGATCGTGCCGATGTTCCACGCCAACGCGTGGGGGCAGCCGTACGCGGCGTTGATGTCCGGCGCCGATCTCGTCATGCCCGACCGGTTCCTTCAAGCCGAACCGCTGGTCGGCCTGATCGAAACCGAACGCCCGACACTGTCCGCTGCGGTGCCGACGATCTGGAACGACATCCTGCACTTCCTGCGCGCGAGTCCGGGGCGAGACCTCTCCTCGCTACGCGCGATCATGTGCGGCGGCTCGGCCGTTCCGCGGGCGTTGATCCAGGCGTTCGACGAGGAGTTCGGCATCACCATCGTGCAAGGGTGGGGGATGACCGAGACCTCGCCGGTGGCCGCGGTGGCGAAGGCGCCTGCAGGGGCCGTTGGGGAACGGGCCTGGGACTACCGAGCGAAAGCCGGCCGACTGCTGTTCGGGGTCGAGGGACGGATCGTCGACGACACCGGCGCCGTTCAGCCGCGGGATGGCAAGGCGGTCGGTGAGGTGCAGGTCCGCGGACCGTGGGTGACCGCGTCGTACTACCGCGATGACGATCCAGAGAAGTTCGACCACGGCTGGCTGCGGACCGGCGACGTCGGAACGCTCGATCCGCAGGGTTACATCACCTTGACCGACCGCTCGAAGGACGTGATCAAGTCCGGTGGCGAGTGGATCTCCAGCGTGGACCTCGAGGGGGAGCTCATGGCGCACCCTGCCGTGCTCGAGGCGGCGGTCATTGGCGTGCCTGACGAGAAGTGGCAGGAGCGGCCCCTCGCCTGCGTGGTGGTGAAGGACGGTGCGACGCTGGATCCGGCGGAGATCAAGGCCTGGCTGGGCGACCGGGTCGTGAAGTGGTGGGTGCCCGAGCGCTGGACCATCATCGACGCGGTGCCGAAGACGTCGGTGGGGAAGTTCGACAAGAAGGTCTTGCGCCGGGCGTACGCCGACGGGGACCTCACGGTCATCGCGCCCGACGAACCGGCGCCGGCCTGAGATAACCTCGTCGGGCGGCGCGCATCGGGGCCTCGTCAGGTCCCGGTCGCGGGTCGCGAGGAGGCTTCGCCTAGTCCGGTCTATGGCGCCGCACTGCTAATGCGGTTTGGGGTAACCCCCCATCCCGGGTTCAAATCCCGGAGCCTCCGCTGCTGCCCCGGCTCTGACCTGGGCTTTTACGTGTTTAAGTGGTGCGATTCGCTCGAGAAATCGACCGAGCCACATTTTTCAGTTGCAGTTTTGGTTGCAGTGAAGTGCGGCTCAGTCGCCGACTACGAGGCACGACGGGCGGAGGCACCCATGGCGATAACGCCAACGAGCAATGATCACGCATGGCCGGGCGATGACCTGCCGACCGAGGAGATCGGATTGCGATGCGGCGCCGCACCGATCCGCTCGACCGAAGACCTTGACGCCCTGGC
>DATJWM010000150.1:0-2696 GCA_035501255.1 Mycobacteriales bacterium
GGACCTGTCAACATACGACTTCGAGCTGAGTTCAATTTGATTTGCGGCGTCGCGCGCCGACGCCGGCTCCAGAGAGGAAGGTGCCCCACCATGGCCGCAGGACCGCTCGAAGGGAAGGTCGCGATCGTCACCGGCGCTGCCATGGGGATGGGCGAGGCGACCGCGTGGGTGTTCGCCGCCGCAGGAGCCAGCGTCCTGGTCAGCGATGTCAACCAGGACGTCGGCCAGGCCACGGTGGAGCGGATCGAGCAGGATGGCGGGACCGCCTCGTTCTGCCGCGTCGACGTCTCGCGCGCCGCGGACGTGCAGGCCATGGTCGCCACCGCGGTCGAGCGCTACGGGCGGCTCGACTGCGCGGTCAACAACGCCGCGGTCACGCCCGACACGCATCCGATCGCCGAGCTCGACGAGTCCGAATGGGACCGGATCATCGCGGTCGACCTCAAGGGGGTCGCGCTGTGTCTGAAGTACGAGGTGGCGCAGATGCTCGCCCAGGGCGGCGGCGGCGCGATCGTGAACATCGGCTCGGTGAGCGCGCACCGGCCCCAGCCGGCGAACGCGGCGTACGTCGCGGCCAAGCACGGCGTGCTCGGCCTCACCAAGGTGGCGTCGCTCGAGAACGCTCCGCTCGGGATCCGCGTCAACACGGTCTGCCCTGGGGCGATCGACACCCCGATGATCCGAGGCGCGCTCGAGACGGTCGGGTTGACCGAAGCCGAATTCGCGCCGGTGCTCAGTCTGTTCGGACGCTTCGGTCGGCCCGAGGAGGTTGCCCAGGCGAGCCTGTGGCTGTGCTCGGACGCCGCCTCGTACGTGACCGGCGCGATCCTCAACGTCGATGCCGGCTACACGTCGCGGTGAGCGTCGACGCCGGCTACACCTCGCGGTTGAGCGGTCCAGCTTGACGGCGCGGCCCGCGCACCGATAAACTGAATCGAAGTCAACTCAAGAGGGAATCAATGAGCACTACGAATGACGTAACCGCCGGCACCGCGAGCCTCCAGGCGCTCCAGGATCGAACTGACATCGCCGACGTGCTGTACCGGTACTCCTCGTCGATCGACTCATTCGACACCGACGGGATACGGAGCACTCTCGCCGACGACATCTGGGCCCAGTACGGGAACGGCGACCCCGTCGAGGGTGGCGACAAGCTGACGGAGTGGATTGCAGGCGCCACCGCGACCGTGATCTGGCAGCACCACCTGGCCAACGTCTACCACATCACCCTCGACGGCGATCAGGCCAAGGCACTCACGTACCTCACGTCCTATCAGGTGTTCGAGGAGAACCCGGCCGCTGCGGTCATCCTCGTGGCGCGTTACCACGACGAGCTGCGGCGCACGCCCGACGGCTGGAAGATCAGCCGGCGGGTGATGGAGCTCCTGTGGGGCGAGTCCAAGGCCGACGACGGCTTCCTGGCCGGGCTCGGCGGTCGCGGTCCCAAGATCTGGCAGCGCAGCTGAAACGGAGGAGACCAACCATGGCGATCGTTCGCACAGCCTGCACGATGACCCTCGATCGGAAGGACCTCGACGAGGTCGTCGGCATCTTCAACAAGTTCATCAAGGACGTCGAGGAGAAGGACTACGGCGTCCTCGCCTACCACTACTTCATCGACGAGGATCCGCTCACCATCCATGTGATCGAGTGGTACGAGAGCCCCCAGGCGATGCTCGACCATTACGCCAACCTGGACCTCGAGTCGGCGGGCCGGCTGGTCTCGCTTGTGGAGCTCTCGCCGTTGCACTACTACGGCGACCCGACTCCCGAGGAGGAGGCCCAGATGGCCGGGTTCGGCACGGTGCACATCCACCGTCCGCTCGCCAGCATCGAGGAGACCGCGCCCCAGGCGTGAGCACGCCGGCCTGGGAGGCGGTCGCCGACGCCGCCCGAGTCGATTACGCGACGTCGGTGCTCGACCTCGGGTGCGGGGACGGCGCGTTCTGCGCCTTCGCCACGCGTCGCGGTGCGATCGTCTCCGGCGTGGACTGCGAGCCGGACGCGATCGCTGCAGCGCTCGAGGCGGTGCCGTCAGGCGATTTCCGCCTGGGGATGATGGAGAGCCTGCCGTGGGCCGAGGACACGTTTGACGTCGTCACGGCGTTCAACGCCGTTCAGTACGCCTTGGACCCTGCGTTGGCCCTCGTCGAAGCGGCCCGGGTCGTTCGCCCGGGCGGGCGGATCGCCGTCTGCAAGTGGGGCCCACCCGCCGGCAACGAGTTCTTCGCCTTTCTGACGGCGATCGGTGCCGGCGGAGTCCGTGGCGATCCAGGCCGGGCGAGCGATCCGGTCCACGACGCGATCTCTGCGGCTCATCTCGACGTCGTCCTCACCGGTGACGTCGCGGCGCCGATCGAGATGACCGGTGATGAGGCGCTCGCGGAGTCGCTGTCGCGCGCCGGAATCGAGCCCGCTCACGCGGCGGCAGCGATCACCGCCGCCGCGGCGCCCTACCGTCGCGCCGACGGCGGCTACCGGTTCGACAACCGCTTGACCTTCTGGGTCCTCCGGAGGCGTCGATGAGCGTCGAGATCGCGCGCGGCGTCGGTCCCGCCCGCATCGACATCGCGTACGAGCGCTTCGGCGATCCCGGCTTGCCGACGGTGCTGCTGCTCATGGGCCTGGGGACGCAGATGCTGGGCTGGCCGGACGGGTTCTGCGACGCACTTGTGCGCCGCGGGCTGCACGTGATC
>DATJWM010000151.1:0-10576 GCA_035501255.1 Mycobacteriales bacterium
CGCGGCCCGAGACAGGGCGGACCAGACCGGAGACAACGCCGAACAGCGTGCTCTTGCCCGCACCGTTGGGGCCGACGAGCCCGACGATCTCGCCGGCCGGCACCACCAGGTCGACCGAGTCGAGCGCCAGCAGTCCGCCGAAGCGAACGCTGATCCCCTCGCACGCCAGGCGCGGCTGGTCGGCGGTCACGGGGCGGCCGCCCGCTCGCGTGGCTTGCTGGGCACCGCGGGACGTCGCCCGCCAACGAGATTGCCGATGAACGTGGTCACCGTGCGGCCGTAGAAGGCAACCAGACCCTCGGGATGGCGTGCGACCGAGATCGCACCGAGACCGAACAGGATCGCTGGTACCTCGGCCCAGCGGGTAGGGACGTACGTCGCGAAGATGGCCGGAAGCAAGGAGAACGAGACGCCGGCAAGCGCGGCCGCGCTGATCGACCGCAAGCCAAGGGTGGCGACGACCGCGAGCCAGGCGAGGCCGGCAAACACCGCGAACTCCTGGGGCTGGGCGATCTCACCATCCAGCGCGATGAAGGCGCCACCGACCGCAGCAACGAACGCCGCAATCGCTCCGACGAGCACTTTCACCTCGATGATGCTCAGACCGAGAGTGCGGGCCGCCGGCTCGCTGTCGCGTACCGCCCGCAACGCCAGACCGCTGGTCGAGCGGCGCAGGTTCATCGTCAAGAGCGCGAGCACGAGGAAGACTGCGATTGCGAAGTAGGCGAAGCGGAAATCGCTCGTGATGAAGCTGGGGCGGATGAGCTCGACCCCGAGCCCGTCCTGGGAGAACCGGTTTCGGGTGAAGACCAGCCCTTCGACCAACAGTCCGAGACTCAATGTCGCCAACGCGACATACAAGTCACCCAACCGGATCGACAGCACGCCGATGATGGCTCCGACGACGGCCGCGACGAGACCGGCGAGCAGGATCGCCAGCAGGACCGGAAGGTGGCCGTTGGTGGCGAACTGCGCTGATCCGACCGCACCTATACCGCAAAACGTGATCTGCGACAGCCACAACATCCCACCCTCACCCGTGACGAGGGTGAAGGTGAGGAACGCGATCGAGTAGCACAGCCCCAAAGCGAGCACGCCTAGCCAGTACGAGGAGCTGCGGAAGAACAACGGCATGAGAACGACGGCGACGAGCGGCACCGCCCCGAGCGCCATTGTCACCGGCGTACGACGACGACCGACCTCCGCCGACGCAGAGTCGCCTTGGTTGGCCGGTCTGATGGCGGCGTCGAGAGGCCCGGCCGAGCCGGCGCGGTCCTGCTGCGAACCCGGCCGGAACGCGTAGATCAGCAGCGAGACGATCATGAACGCGAACGGAATGCTCGGAATGAGCGCAGCCGTGAACGAGCTGTTCGCCGGCAGGTACTTCTGGATCACGTCGGTCACTACGCCCATGAGCATCGCGATCGCCACGGCACCGGGCAGCGAAGTCAGCCGGGCGGCGACGAGGACGGCGAACGCGGCGGCCATCAGCGTGGTCATGCCCTCCGGGTCGAGCCCGTTCGTCGGAGCGACGAGGATGCCGGCAAGTCCGGCGAGCGCACCACTCGTGGCCCACACTCCGAGTGCGACTCGCTGTGGGTTCGTTCCGGACAGCGACGCCATCGCCTGCGAGTCCACGACCGCTTGCACCTGAAGACCCGCACTCGTGTACCGCAGGACGATCATGCCGGCGACGAGAACGGCGATCAAAAAGCCGTACGTGATCACTTGGTCGGTCGTGATCGGCGTCCCGAAAACGTGGAACGGCCGGTCGCTCAGAGCCGCCAGGCCGGGAGCGCTGGTGATGGTCTGCGTCCCGAAGACCAGGTCCGCCAGGGGCGGCAGCGCCACCGAGACGCCGATCGTCGCCACCACCTTGGTGACCGTGGCCTTATCCCGCAGATGACGAAACAGCAGCAGGTAGAGCACGACGCCCATCACCGGCGCAAACACCAAAAGCGACAGGGCGCCTGCTGTGTCGGTCCCCCACCCATGCTGGGAGTTCAACCAGTAGTAGAACCGGGCGACGACGTAGGCCATCGACCCGAAGGCGAAATTGAGAATGCCTGCCGACACGTAGGTCACGACCAGACTCGCCGACGCGATCGCATAGATCGCGCCAAGGGCAAGGCCGGCCAGGACGTACTGCAGCACGGGCCACCTGGCTTTCTGACACCTTCGTCAACTTCTGCTGGGACACTAGATCAGCAGTGTGGCGCCCGTCACTCTTTTGCCGAATACGGCCGGATCGTCCGACCTGTCATGCCCTCGTTCTGGCCGCTACTGGACGCCGGTCCGGACCGAGGTGATGCGTCCGGTGTTGAACCCGAGCCAGTGCATCCGACCGACGTAGCGGGCGTGCTCGACCTTGATGCAACGGTCCATGACGACCGGCACCCCACCCTGTTCGGCGATCGCGGCGGCCTTGTCGTTGATCACGCCGAACTGCGCCCACAGCGATCCGGCTTTGATCGCGACGGCGTCCCGGGCGATGTCGGGCAACGCCGCGGGCGCCCGGAAGACGTTCACGATGTCGACCGGCGCAGGGACGTCGAACAGGCTCGGGTAGCAGGTCTGGCCGAGGATCTCCCGCTCGCGCGGGTTGACCGGGATCACGCGGTATCCGTGCCGCTTGAGGTAGTAGCCCACGAAGTTGCTGGCTCGAAGCTCGTTGCTCGACAGCCCGACGACCGCAACGGTCTTGGCGTTGTGAAGAATCCGCTGGATTGCGAGCGGGTCCTGGTAGCGCGCGAGGTCCGTCACGCGCCGCTCCCGACCGGACAGACGAGCCCCGCGACGTGCGCGAGGGCCTGGTTGAGATCCCAGATCAGGTCCTCGACCGATTCGGTCCCGACCGACAGTCGCACCGTGCCCGGCCCGACACCGGCCGCGGCCAGCTCCTCGTCACCGAGCTGGCGGTGCGTCGTGCTCGCCGGATGGATGATCAGGCTCTTGGCGTCTCCGACGTTGGCGAGGTGCGACCACAGTTGCACCGCGCCGATCAGTGCCTGCCCTCCCGCGCGGCCACCGGCGCAGTCGAAGGAGAAGACCGCACCCGGTCCGCGCGGCAGGTATTTCTCGACCAGCGGGCGATACTTGCTCGACGCGAGCCCCGGGTAGGTCACGTTGGACGCGAGTTCGTGCCCGTCGAGGAACTCCGCGACGCGACGCGCGTTGTCGACGTGACGCTCCATCCGCAGCGACAGCGTCTCGAGCCCCTGAAGGAACAGGAAGGCGTTGAACGGCGAAAGCGCGCCACCGAGGTCGCGAAGCGTTTCGGCGCGCAGTTTCATGAGATAGCCGTAGATCCCGAACGTCTCGTGGAACTGAAGGCCGTGGTAGGCGGGCGACGGGTCGGCGACGACCGGGAACCTGCCGTTCGACCAGTCGAAGGTGCCGGCCTCGACCACGACCCCGCCGATGCTTGTCCCGTGGCCGCCGATGAACTTCGTCGCCGAGTGAACGACGATGTCCGCCCCCCACTCGATCGGGCGGCAGAGGTATGGGGTCGCAAACGTGTTGTCCACGATCAGCGGAAGGTGATGCTCGTGCGCAATGCCTGCGACCGTCTCGATGTCGAGCGTGTTGCCACCCGGGTTACCGATCGTCTCGGCGAAAAACGCCTTCGTGTTCGTCCGCAGCGCCGCACGCCACGCATTGTGGTCGTCGGGGTCGACCCAGGTCAGGTCGACGTTCATCTTACGAAGCAGGTGCTTGAACTGGTTGACCGTGCCGCCGTACAGCGCCGCTGACGAGACGACGTGGTCACCGGGCTGGAGCATCGTGAACAGCGCCGCCGCTTGCGCAGCGATCCCGCTCGCGAAGGCGACCCCGCCCGCGCCGCCTTCAAGGTTCGCCACCCGCTCTTCGAACACCGCCACGGTCGGGTTCATGATCCGCGAGTAGGTGTTGCCGTACTCCTGAAGGTTGAAGTACGCCGATGCCGCCTCGGCGTCTTCGAACACGTAACTGGCGGTCTGGAAGATCGGCACCGCGCGCGCTCCCGTGTTCGGATCGGGTCGCTGGCCGGCATGGATCTGACGGGTGTCGAAGCCGAACGTCCGGTCCTCCTCGACCCAACCTGTCTCCTCGCTCATGTCTCCCTCGTCCTTCTCAGCCGTGAGCCTCGCCGGTCAGGAACGCGCGAATGATCGGCGTCTGACGAGACTCCTCGAGCAGGAAGCAGTCATGACCGTACGGTGCGTCGATCACGTGGAGCTCGACCGACTTGCCGAGTGCGCTGAGCGCGGCCTCGATCTCCTGGGAACCCGACGGTGGGTACAGCCAGTCCGAGCTGAACGCGATCAGCAGCGTCCGGGCCTGCACCGGCGCGACCGCAGCCTCCAGCGACCCGTCGCCGTATTGCCGCGCGAGATCGAAGTAGGTGAGCGCGCGCGAGGTGTAGAGATAGGTATTCGCGTCGAAGCGCCGTACGAACGAACTCGCTTGGTGACGAAGGTAGTTCTCGACCTCGTACTCCGGTTCGGTGATCGTGTACCGGATGTGGTCCGCGAACTGGAGCCGGCGCCCGAACTTCTCCTCCAGCGCGATCGCCGACAGGTAGGTCACGTGACCGACCATTCGGGCCACCCCCATGCCGGCGGCCGGCTCGGTCCCGCTCCCGTAGTAGCGGCCGCCCTGCCACGCCGGGTCTCCCATGATCGACTCGCGGGCGATGGCATTCCACGCCACACCTTGCGGATGCAGGGCGTGCGTGCTGGCGATCACGACGACGGCGTCGACATCGCCTGGGTGCCGCACCGCCCACTCCAGGGCCTGCATCCCGCCCAGCGATCCACCGGCGACGGCGGCCAGCCGCTGCACGCCGAGCGCATCGAGGAACGCCCGCTCGGCGCGCACCATGTCCGCCACGGTGATCACCGGAAAGTCCGGACCGTATGGCTCACCGGTGCCCGGGTCGATCGAGCCTGGTCCGGTCGTGCCGCGGCAGCCGCCGAGCAGATTGGTCGAGATCACGAAGAACCGGTCGGTGTCGAAGGCCTTTCCTGGCCCGATCATCCCGTCCCACCAGCCGAGCGCCTTGCCGGCCGCACCGTCACGGTCGTCGGCGGCAAACCCGTCGCGGGTGCCGAACTCGGGCTGCTCACGCGCGATCCCGGCGGCATGGGCGTCGCCACTCAGCGCGTGGCAGACCAGAATCGCGTTGTCGCGTTGGTCGGACAGAGTGCCATATGTCTCATACGCCACCCGGACCGCGTCCAATCGGCGACCGCAGTCCAGTTGCAACGGCCGTTGCAGTTCGAGATATTGAGTCTCCACAAGGCCAACCGAGCCGGCCGCGGCAGCCGAGGCGAGCTCCATGGGGGCGATCGTAGCCAGTCCGGGCAGGTGCCCCTACCATTCATGACTAACCGAATCAGAACGATGTAGAAGCAATTCCGAGATAGTCAAAGCAGGCAGGAAGGGTCCCGACATGACGACCATCGACAACGGTGTGAACGTCGACGCACTGCTGGAGGCACGGGAAATACTGAAGGGCGCACCCGAGGCGGCCCAATTCACCTGGCGAGCCTCCTCCACCTGGCAGAACGGCGTCCACAGCGAGACGAAGATCCAGAACTTCTTCGGGCTCGGCACCGAGCAAGCGCACAAGACCGAGGCAACCTTCGACGCCGACCACCCGGAGATCTTCGCCGCGGCCGACAACGGCATCACCCCCGTCGAGTATCTGCTCGTCGGGCTCGCGAGCTGCCTGACCGCCGGCGTTGCCTCGGTGGCGCAGAACCGCGGGATCCAGCTGCGGTCGGTCAAGGCGACCGTCGAAGGCAATCACGACATCCGCGGGATCCTCGGCGTCGACAGCGACGTCCGGAACGGGTTCAACGACGTGAAGGTGACCTTCGACATCGACGCGGACGCCTCCAAGCAGGACATCGAGGCGCTGGTCGCGCAGTCGCAGAAGCGGTCGGCGGTGTTCGACGCGCTCACCAACCCCACGGACGTCACCGTCGCCGTCGTCTGAGGACCGAACCATCGAGCGCACCACGACGGTCGTCATCGGCGCGGGCCACGCCGGCCTCGCCGCGAGCCACTTCCTCAGTGCGCGCTCGATCGACCACGTCGTCCTTGAACGCGGCGAGATCGCAAACTCCTGGCGTTGTGAGCGGTGGGACTCGCTGCGCCTGCTGACCCCGAACTGGCAAAGCCGCCTGCCCGCCGACGGCGGGTACGACGGAGACGACCCCGACGGCTACATGACGATGCCCGACGTGGTCGACCTGATCGAGCGGTTCGCGGTCCGCACCCGAGCGCCGGTTCGTACTGGAGTCACCGTCCGATCGGTACGCCGTGCCGACAACGGATACGTCGTCGACGCCAATGGCACCCCGATCCACTGCCGGACCGTGGTCATCGCCAGCGGCGCCTGCAACCGACCGGTCGTGCCGGCGTTCGCGCCGGCCCTCCCGAGCTCGCTGACCCAACTCACCCCGTTCGACTACCGAGATCCGTCCGCACTGCCCGACGGCGGAGTGCTCGTCGTGGGGGCGTCAGCCACGGGGGTCCAACTCGCCGCGGAGATCCGGCGCTCCGGCCGTCCGGTCACCCTCTCGGTCGGCGAGCACGTCCGCCTGCCCCGCACCTACCGCAACCGTGACGTGCTCTGGTGGATGGACGCGGCCGGGGTCTGGGATCAGCGTCACGACGAGGTCGACGACCTCGACCGGGCCCGCAAGCTGCCCTCACCGCAGCTCGTCGGCACTCCCGAACGATCGTCGCTGGACCTCAACGCCCTCACCGACCTCGGCGTCGAGCTGGTCGGGCGTTGGGCCGCCCAACGCGACGGCACCGCCCTGTTCTCGGGCGGGTTGCGCAACCTGTTCTCCCTTGCCGATCTGAAGATGATGCGCCTGCTCGACTCCTTCGACGAGTGGGCACGCACTTCGGGTCAGGTGGACGGGGACCCTGCCCGGCCGGATCCGACCCGGGCCCCGGGGGCGTCGCGGTTGACGATCGATCTCGAGCGCGGCGAGTTCCGCTCGGTGCTATGGGCGACCGGATTCCGTCCCGACTACGACTGGCTCGACGTTGCGGTGGTGACCGACAAGGGCCGGTTGCGTCACACCGGAGGCGTCGTGGACAGCCCGGGCCTCTACGCGCTTGCCCTCCCGGTGTTGCGACGCCGCAAGTCGACGTTCATCTACGGCATCGACGACGACGCCCGCGAGGTCATCGACCACCTCGCCGGCCATCTCGCCGCGGATTAGTTCTTCCGGGGCCACCAACCGCCGGCGCCGGGCGGGATCCGGCGAATTCGCGGCATACTCCACGCCCGGAGGTGAACGGCAGATGGCCGACAAGACACGGGGACGAATACCGCTGCTCAACGGAGTGTTGCCGATCGAGCCGGACAAAGTCTCCCTCGACGTCATCGCGGGCGTCACCCTCGCGGCACTCGCGATCCCCGAAGTCATGGGCTACACCTCGATCGCGGGAATGCCGGTCGTGACCGGCCTGTACACCATCCTGCTTCCGGTCTTCGCCTTCGCACTTCTCGGTTCGTCGCGCCACCTGGTGGTCGGAGCGGACTCCGCCACCGCGGCCGTCATGGCCGCCGGACTCGCGGGCATCGCCACAGCCGGCTCGTCGAAGTACGTCGCGCTCGCCGGGCTGATGGCGTTGATGGCCGCGGCCCTGCTGCTCATCGCGCGGCTGATCGGCCTCGGGTTCCTTGCCGACTTCCTCTCCCGAACCGTGCTCATCGGGTTCCTGACCGGGGTCGGCGTCCAGGTCGCGTTCGGCCAGGTCGGGGGCATGCTCGGCATCCCGGAAGGCGCCGGCGTCACCATCGGTCACCACGAGTTCACCGGCAGCATCGCGAAGCTCGCCTCCACCCTCAAACATGTCTCCGTCGTGAGCTGGGCAACGGTGGCAGTCACCGTCGGGGTTCTCGTGGTCATGATCGGGCTGAAAAGGATCAACCGCCGGATCCCCGGAGCGTTGATCGCGGTCGTCGGTTCGATCCTGATCAGCTGGTCGGCCGACCTCGACACCCACGGCGTCCGCACGCTGGGCAAGCTGCCGGGTGGGCTGCCCAGCATCGGATTACCGAACGTGAGCTGGTCGGACATCCCCGGCCTGCTCGGCACGGCCGTGTCGATCTTCGTGTTGATCCTCGCCCAGAGCGCGGCGACCTCCCGGGCCTACGCCGCGAAGTACGACGACCAGTTCGACGAGAACGTCGATCTCGTCGGCCTCGCGGCAGCAAGCGCTGCCGCCGGCTTGTCCGGCACCTTCGTGGTGAACGGCAGCCCCACCAAGACCCAAATGGTCGACGGTGCCGGTGGCCGCAGCCAACTCGCTCAGCTGACCACCGGCGTGATCGTCATCATCGTCCTGCTCTTCTTGACCGGGCCGATCCAGTACATGCCCACCGCGGTCCTCGCCTCGGTCGTTTTTCTCATCGGGATCGAGCTGGTCGACATCCCGGGACTGCGCAAGGTCCTGAACCGACGCCGGGACGAGTTCGTCGTCGCGACCCTCGTCGGTCTGACCGTGATCGTGTTGGGGGTCGAGCAAGGAATCGTGCTCGCGATCGTGGCGTCGATGATCGACCACCTTCGCCGCTCCTACCGTCCACCCACGGCGGTACTCCAGCCCCGCCCGGACCGCCCCGGCTGGACCTCCGTGCCGGTCACGCCCGATGCCCGATCGCTTCCCGGTCTGGTCATCTACAGCTTCGCCGGGCCCCTGTACTACGCGAACGCCAGCCTGTTCGCCGCGCAGATCACCGCGTTCGCTGACTCCGAGGACCCGCCGCACTGGATCTGCCTCGACGCGGTCGCTGTGCCCGACGTCGACTACTCCGGCGGCGAAGTCCTCCGCCAGTTGTATGCATCGCTCACCGAGCGCGGTATCCGGCTGGTGATCGCAAGCCCGATGGACCTGGTGCGTGGCATGCTCCAGCGCTACGGGCTGGTCGAGGTGATCGGTCACGATGCGGTGTACGACGGACTCCACGAGGTGGCAACCGCGTTCGCTGCGGCCTACCCCTCCGCGGACTCGCCGAGGTAGAGGAAGCCGTTCGCCTCGTCGATTCCCAGCGTTTGCCCAGTTCAGGGCCCTGTTGATCTTCGGCGGTCCGCAAATAGTCCGCAGAATCCTGGAGGGAGCGCGCCGCTAACCGAACTCGGGTGGACGCCAACCGTTGGCGTAACGCTTGGCTAAGTGGACGGTCGCAGACAACTCTGGATCCGCGCCAGCTCCGGCCTCCACCACGGCTGGGAGTGGCGCAACGGCTTCGTCACCGCCAACGATCGACACCAGCGAATCCCAAGCAAGCCGCTGGGCGCGCGACACGGCGCGGCTTCCCACAGGCTGGCTCTTCGTTTCCGTCACGGCACCTCGCAGAAGTGCGATCGCGAGTCCGTCACCTACGGGTAGTTCGAAAGCCGGTTCGTCGTCGTCCGACGTCTTTCGGACCCACCACAGCAAACGGAGCAGCTCCCCTTCGGATGCGAGCGCCGACAGCGACGTCAGCTGAGGTAGAACCTCGCGAACCACGGCCTCGCGTTGCCCCTCGTCTTCGATCTGACGCAACATTCGGAGCACGACGCGGGCGACGACCATGCGCGGTCCCAGGCTGAACATGCCACGGTCTTGCTCCGGCATTCGTTCGAGACGGTTGAGAAGTACGGCACAGGCGGGAGCAACTGCCGCCTCTGGAAACTCCCCCTCGTAGACCTCCAACCGTGCGATGACATCCTCGACGTCCGTCTCGGGAAGGGAATCGAGGAATTCGCTGAGAAGTTCTTGGTTGCCGAGCACAGCGAACGCTTGCTCGGCCCTAAGGAATGACCGGAGACCAGCCCCGGCAACACGCTGCAGATAGAACTGGAGGATGTCGGGGTGCGCAACCAGGCGGTTTCGTAGCCAATCTTTCAACCAGTCCGAGCCGTAACTGTTGTATTCGATATGGCGCAGCGCAGCGGGGAAGAGGCGGCGAATCATCGCCCGCACGATGTCGTGGTGTGACTGGCGTGTGCGGTCGTCGGAGTCGGGCCATAGGTGCGAGTAAGTCCGGAGCGTCTCGGACGGGTTTGCGTGGCCGAGCCGTCGGGCGACGACGGTGACTGACTCGCCGCCGTCGATGAGGATGCCGGCATAGCTGTGCCGTAGGAGGTGCCACGTTGTATCCGCGGGCAGTCCCGCCTCCGTGATCGCCTTCCGCCACGTCCGATGCAGCCAGGCGCGGGCGACCGGCTGGCCGTCCTTGCCGCTGAAGATCAATCCGTCTCGGCGCGGCGGATACGCGGCCATGTGCGCGGCGAGCGCGTCGACGACGAAGGTCGGCAGCGGCACGACCCGACGCGACGACGTCGTCTTGAGCGAACGCCGTCGAGTGGCAGCGGTACGACGTGCCGATGCTCGACCGGCGGCCGCGTCACCTTGCGATGTGGCGCAGGAACGGAAAGCCCTGCTCGCCGATCACCTTGTGCATGACACCGGGCTCGAAGTCCTTGAACCGTGACCAGCGCAGGTCCTCCTGACCCGGCTTGAAGATCGCGTTCTCGATCGCCTTGCCGGTGCGGGACGCCTTCTGTTCGGCGAGGGTCTG
>DATJWM010000152.1:0-4317 GCA_035501255.1 Mycobacteriales bacterium
CTTCGGCTTTGGTCTTCGCGGACCGCCAGACCCGGCGCCGGCGACCGGCACCGTCGCGGCCAAGGTCGACAAGCGCGATCCAGCGTTGGCGCTTGTCGTCGAAGAACACGGAGCCTTCACCGTGTCCCCGTCTCGCGGTCCTCGCCATCTGGCCCTCACCGTGTGCTAGCCAATTGCTAGCCAACGATACAGTACAGTGCGGTGTATGTCAGGACGGAAATGGCTTGTTTACCCATCAAATATGGGAGATCTCGCAGGATCCGCGTTCGCATACTTTTCCCTGACACGGAAGAGGTCACAGGTTCAAGTCCTGTACCGCCCACCGACAACAGTGCTAGAACTTGCGCTCCAGTGCAGCGAGTTGTCAGACCGTGACCCGCCCAGAGCCGGACGAGAGTCTGACAACTCGACCGAGCGAGGGGACGCGCGCGGATGTTGGTCCTGACGTTGCTGTTGATCGGGCTGGTGATCACCCTCGAGCCGATTCCGCTGCTCGGGTTCATCCTGGTCCTCGCCTCGGCCAACGGCGTCCGAAAAGGCGCCGCGTTCATCTTCGGCTGGCTCGCCTCCCTCGCGATCGTGATCGCGATCACGCTGACGATCACCGGCAACAATCCGCCGCGCCCCAATACCGCGCCATCGTTGGCGGCTTTGTGCGTGAAGCTCCTCATCGGTGCGGTGCTGGTGGGGATCGCGGCCTACCGGTGGCGTCGGATGGGACGACCGAAACCCCCGAAGGATCCGCCGAAGTGGCAGACGAGCGTCGATCACATGTCGGTGTGGTTCGCGATGGCCCTGGGACCGGCGCTGCAGCCGTGGGGCCTCGTCGCCGCGGGCGTCGCGGTCATCGTCGACGCAAAAATCAGCACGCCGGCGAGCGCGGTCGCGATCGTGGCCTTCTGCGTGTTCGCGTCCGCGACCTACATCGGACTTGAGCTCTACGCCGGGTTCAAACCCGAGGAAACCCAGGTCATGCTGGGACGGCTGCGAACGTGGATCGACACCCACACCGACCAGGTCATCATCATCGCCTCACTGGTCCTCGGGTTCTGGCTGATCGGCCAGAGCCTCTACGCGCTCGCTTAACTCAGCCGTTCGCCGGAGGTTCGGAGACGTCGGTGAGGGCGTCGAGCTCACTCTGAAGGTCCGCGGGCACGCTCATGCCGTTGATCTCGAGGTCGAGAAGGTACGCCGACAACGCCTCCCGAAAGTCTTCCTGGGCCTCGAGGAACGCCGGGTCGGTCGCGGAGTCGGGGGCCGCTGCCGCAGCCTGGTCACGCGTGTGCCGCGCCTGCGAGTAACGGTTCACGATGTCCGGATCGATTGCCACCTGCCACTTCTATCCCGGCGCCGCGTCGAGCGTCCAATCGCGAGCGCGGCCGCGGCGCCTTACCGTAGGGCACAGCGAGGCGAGGAGGGTCGCCAGATGGCCGAGGTGCTGTTGCTTCATCACGTCCAGGGAGTCACCGACGGAGTGGTGGCGTTCGCCGACGCGCTCCGCGCGGGCGGCCACACGGTTCACACCCCTGACCTCATCGACGGCCAGCGACCGGCGACGATCGACGCCGGTGTCGCCCTCACCCGCGAGATCGGGGACGACGTGCTGCGCCAACGGGCCACCGACGTCGCGAACACCCTGCCTCGCGGGCTGGTTTTCGCCGGCTTCTCGCTCGGCGCCGGGCTCGCCCAGCAACTCGCCCAGTCCCGGACGGGTGCACGGGGTGCCCTGCTGTACGAGGCGTGCCTTCCCCTCACCGGCGACTGGGGCGTCGGGCCGTGGCCCGCCGGCGTACCGATCCAGATCCACGGGATGGATCACGATCCGTACTTCGCCGAGGAGGGAGATCTCGACTCAGCGCGCGAGTTGGTCCGGACGGTCGGTCGCGAGCTCGCCGAGCTGTTCGTCTACCCCGGCGACGCGCATCTGTTCACCGACTCCTCGCTGCCGTCCTACGACGAGCCAGCGACGGCGCTCGTGCTGCATCGTTCGCGGCAGTTCCTCGACCGCCTCGACTGAGAGCCGCCCTCATACCAGCAGGTGCAGACCCCAGCCAATCGCGAATGCCGCGAGCAGGCCACCAAGGACGAGCACCGACAACAACAGCGACAGCGTGACGTAGCCGGGGTTGATCCGGCTCCGCGGAGTCTCCCCCACCACGAGACTGCGCCAGAAGGCCAGCTGGAGCCAGCTGAGGACGGCGAGGAACATGACGCCGACCGCCACCAGCCCGTCCACGCCCCGGTCGAGCGCGCCGATCGCCTCGCAGAACCACACCGCGAGCGCGGCGAGGACAAGGTTGGCCAGGAGGTTGCCGAACGCGGCCGGGGTGTTCGGATGCGTCCGAACCGTGGCCCACTGGGTCATGGGTCACCCTACGGCGGGAACGGACCCGGCGGGAGGGCCGCTCGCCGCATAGGGTCGCGGCGTGGAGATTCGCACCGCGACGCCCGACGACTGGTCCCGGATCCATCCGTTCTTCTCGGCGATCGTCGACGCCGGCGACACCTACGCATATCCGGAGGGTCTGAGCTCGGAGCAGGCGCGCGCGCTCTGGATGGAGCCACCCCCTGGGCACTGTGTGGTCGCCGTCGAGGACGCAACGATCGTGGGCTCAGCGAAGATCGGGCCCAACCGGCCCGGTCGCGGCGCCCACATCGCCACCGCGAGCTTCATGGTCGACCCCGCCCGGCGTAGCCGCGGTGCCGGTCGGGCAATGGGCGAGTACGCCATCGCCTGGGGGCGTGCGGCCGGCTATCACGGCATGCAGTTCAACGCGGTCGTCGAGACCAATACCTCCGCGGTCCGGCTCTGGCAGGACCTCGGGTTCGAGATCGTCGGAACGGTGCCGGAGGCGTTCGACCACAAGAGCCTGGGCTTGGTCGGCCTGCACGTGATGTACCGACCGCTTCAGGCGACTACGAG
The DNA here is from genome assembly GCA_035501255.1 of Mycobacteriales bacterium. GTDB lineage: Bacteria > Actinomycetota > Actinomycetes > JAFAQI01 > JAFAQI01 > JAFAZI01. The sequence continues at coordinate 2,924 of DATJWM010000152.1, forward strand.
CTTTCGATCTCCGCCACCGGAGCGGGGTTGAACTCGGTCACCATGTCCATGATGTTGGCGAAGTAGCCCCCGATGCACCCGGCCACCATCAGACCGACGCCCACCCAGAACAGCGGCCAGATCCACTCGATCAACGCGATCGCACCGATGATCGTGCCGGCGATGATGACCGCCGTGGCGATCCACACACTCGTCGTGGCGCCGTGTTCCCCGCCGGACTCGCCCGCCATCGGTCCTCCTGCCGCGTCAGGTCGTCGTTGTCACGAGCAGCCTACGGCCCGGCCAGCTCAGCCGCGCGCAGGGCCTCGGTCTCAGGGCGCGGCCACGATCGGTCGATCTCCGCGTTGAGCTCCGCGCCGTACAAGATCGCGACCGCGGTGAGGTAGAGGAACAGCAGGACAGCGATCGGGGCCGACAACGGCCCGTAGGTCGCGGTCCGCCGAAAGGCCCACTCCAGCCACTCCCGCAGCACGACCGAGCCGACCAACCAGATGCTCAACGCGACCAGCGCCCCCGGAAGGGCGCGGCGCCACGGCGTTCGGACCGGCACCGCCAGGTGGTACAGCGTCGCGAGCAACGCGAGGGAGATGACCACCACCAACGGCCAGTACGCGATCGACGTCGCGAGCTTCACACCGCCGTGCCACCGATCCGGCACCACGTCCACCAGGTCGTCCGGCCCGAGCACGAGCAACGGGATCAAGACGATGGAGGCGAGCACGAACCCGACGTAGAGCCGCAAGGCAAGCAAACGGCTGCTGACCGCACCGCGGGCATGCCGCATCCCGTAGGCGATGGTGATGGTGTTCACGTACGTCGCCATCGCTGACGACCCGGTCCACAGCGCCACGATGAAGCTGATCGACACCACGTCGATCCGGCCGCCGAACAGGATGCGGTGCAGGGCGGGCGCAATGGTCGACTGAACGGCGCTCGGAACGATCACGTGGGTCAATCCGTTGTCGATCGAGCGCTGGAGATGGTCGAGGTTGTCCGCGCCGAGCGGCTCGTTGAAGAAGCCGATCGTGCCGAGGATCGCGAGGATCGCCGACGGGAGCGATAGCAACTGCCAGAAGCCGGCCTCCGCGGCGAGCCCGAGTACCCGGTCACGCCACGCACCCCGCAACGCCGCCCACAGCAGCCCGGGCACCAACCTCACCCGCTCACCGTAGAAGCCGGCACCCTCCTCGAGGGCATCCGTCGCCGCGAGGGCGACCGGGCTCTGAACCACGTGTCAGAAATCGGGTGCCGGACGGACGGGCTTGAGGCACCGGTGCGAGGGAAGACACAAGCCGGGCACGGTGGTCCTCTCTCTGGTGACGCGGTCGGGCCACCAGAGTTCCCGACCCGAACCGAAAAGTCCGGTTGCCTCGCCGCACGGGCGAGCGCCGCCC
>DATJWM010000153.1:0-2698 GCA_035501255.1 Mycobacteriales bacterium
GGCCCGCTCGACGTCGACGAGGTCAAGCGGTTGACTGACCCGTTCCGTCGACGGCGCGGGAAGGGGCGGTAGCTGCGTTGCTGCGTCCGGCGGGCTTCCGACTCGCTTCGACCGCCCCGGCTTTCGTCTCCGAGCGGGTGCGCCTTCCCGATCGTTGCGCGCCTTGCGTGTGGCGAATAGGAGGTGCACGCCACCGGACGGCCCGAGACGCGCTTTCACCGCCGCAAGGGCATGACGAGCGCGGTGCCGTGGCTGGTTGTGTCCGTCAGCGGTCGCGGTTGCCAGGTGCGATAGAGCCGTGATCATGACCGCCCCGCCCCGAAGCGGGTCACGCGGCTGGCGCGGTACTCGTGGCCGCATTCCCGCGCCGAGCAGCGACCTCTGCGCAGCGTCCCGGGGTCTTATTGCGGTTTGGCAGCTTGGGTGGTGTTTGGCGTGGCTGGCGGCCATGCGCGAGGGAATGGCATCTTGAGAGATTCGGCCGTGACGTTGGTGTGCTGGGCGGAGGCGTGGAGTCGTTTGTCGCGAAGGGTGATGGCGCCGGTGCGGAGCATCGTGTCGATCAGTTCGGCGGCGAGTGCTTCGGGGGTCGTGTCGAGCAGGCGCGCTGCGTCGGTCAGCCACGCTTGGGTGTGCAGGTAGCGCTCGACCTCGTTGGTGGGGATCCCGTCGCGGATCATGAGCGCGAAGGCGAAGATCCGGCGTGCGCCGTGCCAGAGGAGCCCGGCCGGGTCGTCGACGAGGCGCTGGGCGCGGGCTAGTGCGTTGGCGAACGCGGCGTCGGGGTTGATGGGGATCGGGCCGTGGGAGGGGAGCAGCACCCGCGGGGCGAGGTGGGCCAGTCGCTGTAGGGAGGCGAGCGCGGTGGTGGCCGCGTCGGGTCCGTCGAGCGCGCGGTTGACCCAACCGACGTCGTAGTCCGAGAGCGCGTCCCCGGCTACCAGGATCCGCTCGTCGGGCTGCCATAGCGATAGGTGGCCGGCGGCGTGACCGGGAGTGGAGAGGACTTCCCAGTCGGCGTCGCCGAGCCGCAGGACCTGCCCGTCGTGGAGCGGCTCATCGACGGTGTAGGGGGCGACGGGCTGGTCGAGGTATTCCGCGACGCAGCAGCCGGGGTCTCGCCGGTTGATCGCCTGCGCGTCCGGAGCACTGGCCGCGATCCCGGCGCCCATCGCCTGCAGCAGCGCGTTACCGCCGACGTGGTCGGAATGCCAGTGCGTGTTCACGACCAGCATCGCGCGCGCGGTGTGTCGGCGGACCCACGCGACGGTCTGCTGCGCGTGGCCGACGAAGCCACTGTCGACGAGAGCGGGCTGCCGGCCCTGGAGGAGGAGCAGGTTGGCATCGGGGAACGGCCGGGGCTGGAACGTCACCCACGCGGGCAGCAGCTCGGGCTCGACCGTCATCGATCGCCGGTCGGCGCGGTCCGGCCGATCCGCCGGACCGTGGGTCTCACCATGTGGCCGGGGTGCCTTTGAGCTGCTGCCAGTAGCGCCGGTGCGCGAGCCGAGACTGCTCGTGGGTCATCCCGTCGGGGAGCTCCTGATCGAGCCGATCAGCCAGCTCGACGATGTCCCGCAGCGCGCTTGCCTGACACGCACGCTTGGTGGACGCGTACGTCTGCAGGCAGTCCTCCGGCGTCATCGCGGCGACCGCGACCGCCCGGTCAAGAACCTCGCCGGCCGGCACCAGCTCGTTGACCATTCCCAGCGCGTGCGCCTGTTCGGGCGAGAAGATCTCACCGAACAGACACGCGCGCGCCGCGACCGGGTCGCCCCAGGCGTAGGCCAACATCCGGACGTACACCGCCGGCATCGGGATCCCGATCGGGACCTCGTTGAGCCCGAACCTCGCGCCGTCGTCGACGCACACCCGGTAGTCACACACCGCGGCTGTGATTAGCCCACCGGCGAACGCGTGCCCGTTGACCGCCGCGACGACTGGCCGCGGGTACGTGAACAGCCTCATATTCGTCTCGCGGTAGTCCGCGAACCACGACGCCACCGGATCACGGTCCCCGGCGAACAACCGGAAGTGCTCGTCGAGGTCAAGCCCCGCCGAGAACCGGCCGTCATGACCGGTCAGCACCACCGGCGACTCAGCGTGATCACGCTCGAGCACATCGAACGCCTCATGCAAATCCGCGAAGAACGGACGGCCCTGCGCGTTGACCTTGTTGGTGTTCATCGTCACCACGGCAACGCGACCGCGCCGCTCGATCGTCCAGCTCATGCTCATCCCTCCGTTCGGACCGACCCGAATCTCGACCATAACCGGCGGTCGATAATGTCGCCACCGTACGCTCGATCACAAGCGCGACCGCGACCGCGACCATCGCGATCCCGGACGCATGAGCGACGATACGGGCGGCTCGCGGTCTCGACCGCAACAGCCGACGAGCGCCCATGGCAACACAGCAGTAGACGACAGCGCAGGCGATGATGTGAACAGCGCCGAGCACGGCGAGCTGCACTGTCAAGGGCCAGGGTGCAGTTCGAGTCACGAACTGCGGCAGGACGGCGAACAACAGCAGCACGCCCTTCGGGTTCAGACCGCTCGTCGCGGCGCCACGGAGAGCCGATACCGCACCTGGGTGCTCGCCCGAGAGCGCGACCGGACCGCGAGCGACCCGGACACCTAACCACAGCAGGTAGGCCGCGCCGAGGTAGGTCAGGAACTGCATCGCGCTCTGGCTCTC
>DATJWM010000154.1:0-2847 GCA_035501255.1 Mycobacteriales bacterium
GCAGTCGTTCGGCTGCTGGTGGAGCTGGAGCCGGATCGGCCGCGCGATCGCTCGGTCATAGACGGTCTGGTTGATCGCGCCGTACTTGAGCATCTGCCCGAGGACGGTGTCCCTGCGTTCGCGGGCGAGCTTGGGGTAGTACCGCGGGTTGTAGGCCTCGGGTGACTGAACGAGGCCGGCGAGCAGGGCGCTTTGGTCGAGGTTGAGCGAGGTGACCGGTTCGCTGAAGAAGTGCCGGGCGGCCGCCCCGACTCCGTAGGCGCCGTCGCCGAAGTAGGCGATGTTGAGATAGCGGTCGAGGATCTGGTCCTTCGCGGCCTGCTCGCTCCCGAGTGACTGGGTGAGCCGCTTTTCCAGCCCGATCGCGAGCTTCGCCTCGCGAATCTTGCGGGCCAGCGTGTCGGCGATCGCGGCTTCTCGCTGTTTTTTGGTTCGCGCGTTCTCGATCAGGAGGTTCTTGATGTACTGCTGGGTGAGGGTCGAGCCGCCCTGCGCCACCGAACCGGAGGCGCCGTTTCGCAACAGCGCCCGCAGGGTGCCCTTGAAGTCGATCCCACCGTGCTCGTAGAAGCGCACGTCCTCGGTGTCGATCAGCGCCCGCTGCATGGTGAGCGGGATCTTCGACAGCGGTTCGATCACCCGGTCCTGGTCGTAGAACGTCGCGAACGGCTTGCCCTTCGCGGTCACGAGGTGCGACACCTGCGGGAGCGGCTTGGCCTCGATATCCGCCGGAAGGTTCTCGTAATTGTGCGTGGCACTGCGGGTGGCGAGCCCGATCCCGCCGACGAACGGAAGGAGCATCCCGGCCATCAGGACCCCAGCGACCACGCTCACGGCGACCAGGAGCGCGATGCTTTGGGGAAGGGACGGGCGGGGCATCACTTCAGCGTAGGTGCGGGGTGTGAGGGTGACGGTGAAGCCGGGCCGCGCCTCGGCGTCGGACACCGGAGTACAGGCGCGGATGGCCGAACGTGTCCCCTCGATGGTAGTCCGTTCTGACTATCCAAAAAGGGTCTGAATGGGCACTGTCTAAGGCGGTGTCCGTTTCGTACCGTTGCATCATGCCTTGGACCGATGACTGGACGCTCAACGCGGCCTGTAAGACGGTATCGCCGGATGAGCTGTTCGTCTCCGGGGCCGCGCAGCACCGCGCGAAGTCCGTGTGCCGCGGGTGCCCGGTGCGTACCGAGTGTCTCGCTGACGCGCTCGACAACCGGGTCGAGTTCGGCGTCTGGGGCGGTCTGACCGAGCGTGAGCGCCGGGCCCTACTGCGCCGCCGGCCGCAGGTCGAGTCCTGGCAGGTGCTGCTCTCGACCGCGATGGCCGAGTTCGAAAGCGGTGCCGAGGTCGCTGTCGCGATCTGACGAAACGGCGTCACGCCGTTACGGGTGGAGCGAAACGGCGTCACGCCGTTACGGAGGGTCGTGATCGAGCGCTAGTGCACCGGCGCCGATGCGTGCGGGCCGTTCGCGAGCTCGGCCCCGATCGCCCGCAGTCCGTCGAGGTCGTGGATATCGCTGGCCTGTGCCGCGACCTCGACCATCGGCGCGCGCGGATGCGCCGACCGGAATTGCTGCGCCTGCCGCTGGTCGTGGGCGGTGGCCGCCAGCCGTTGGGCGTGCACCCGCAGGACGCCGGCCGCGAGCGGGTCCGTGCCGGCGTCGTCGAGCGCCTCAGCACCGGCGAGGGACCGCTCCACCGACAGCCCGCGTGCGGCGCTGCTGTGCACCCGGTTGAGGACGACCCCGGCCAGTGGCATCCGGTCACTTTCGAGCCGCTCGACGAAGTACGCCGCCTCGCGTAGTGCGTCGCGCTCCGGGACCGCAACCACGATGAACGCGGTCCCCGACTCCTTGAGCAGTTGGTAGGTCTCGTCGGCGCGTTCGCGGAACCCGCCGAACATCGTTTCGAGGGAGGTCACGAACAAGCTCAGATCCTTCAGCGCCTGCGCACCGAGGATCCGGTTGAGTACGTCGGTGAACAGCCGAACGCCTACCGTGAAGACCTTCATGTAAGCCCGCCCGCCCGCCCGCGCAGGGGCCGCGAGAAGGCGAATCATCCGCCCGTCGAGGAACCTTCCGAGGCGTTGGGGGGCGTCGAGGAAGTCGAGCGCAGACCGGCTCGGCGGCGTGTCCACCACGATCAGGTCCCACCGCCGGCTCGACTTGAGCTGGCCGAGCTTCTCCATCGCCATGTACTCCTGTGTGCCGGCGAAGCTGGAGGACAGCGAGACGTAGAACGGGTTGGCGAGGATCGCCTCTGCTCGCTCGGCGTCGGAATGGGCGACGACGATCTCGTCGAACGTGCGCTTCATGTCGAGCATCATCGCGTCGAGCTGCCCGCCGGCAGACGCGTCGACCCCGGCCACCCGGCGCGGGGTGTTGTCGAGCTCGGTCAGGCCCATCGACTGCGCGAGCCGCCGGGCGGGGTCGATGGTCAAGACGCACACACTGCGGCCGGCCTCAGCGGCCCGGAGTGCGAGCGCAGCCGCCGTCGTCGTCTTGCCGACTCCGCCCGCGCCGCAGCAGACGATGATCTCGGTCGTTGCCAGTAGGTCGTCGAGGTCGAGCGGACCTGACCCGGGTCGGGGCGCGGTGGTGGTTGCGGCGGGACCCATCAGACCATCCCCGCGGCCTGGAGGTGTTCGGCGAGGTCGAGCAGGCCCGACATCTCGGCCGCGTCGGTCAGCCTCGGCAGCTCATACATCGGCCGATCGAGCGCAGCGAGGACGGTGCGCTCCTGTTGTTCGAGGAGCACACGGGCAGCGTGGTCACGCGCCTCGCCCGCCAGCGCTCGGGTCAGTGGGTCGTCCGCTTCGATGCCTGCCGCCTTCAGACCAGTGACGAT
>DATJWM010000155.1:0-7514 GCA_035501255.1 Mycobacteriales bacterium
CTCAGCGACACACGTGAGCGCGGTCCCTTCCAGCCGCTCCGGCCGGCAGTGTGCGGCGACGTCCGCACCGACGATCTCCTCCCAGCGCGGCAGGAGGCCGGCCGCGGTCAGCGTCCGCCGCCAGTTGCGATCCTCGACGAGCGCGTCGACGGATTCGCCGAGCAGCACCGGGTCACGACCGTCCGGGCCGGCCCCGCTCCACGTCGGCTCCACCGGAGTACGGCTGCGCGCCCGCTTCGCCGGTGCCGGCTTGGCCCGCCGCGCCCGGGCCAACAGCCGCCGAGCGGGATCGGTCGGTTCCTCGAGCTCATCGGACACGGCGTACCTCGCCCGCGGCGACATCCCAGCGCGCGCCGCGCAGCGTCGCGGGGACGTCACCCGCCACGGCGGCCGTGACGAGGACCTGCTCGGCCGGAGCCACCAGCTCGGCGAGCGCGGACCGCCGCACATCGTCGAGCTCGGCGAAAACGTCGTCAAGGATCAGCACCGGTTCGCCACCGTCGGCCCGCAGCAGGTCGTACGCCGCCAGACGCAGGGCGAGCGCGAACGACCAGGATTCGCCATGGCTTGCGTAGCCCTTCGCGGGCAGGTCGCCGAGACTGAGCAACAGGTCGTCGCGGTGTGGTCCGACGAGGGTGACGCCTCGTTCCAGCTCGCGGTCGCGGGCGCCGGCGAGCGCCGCCGACAGGGCCGCCTCGAGAACCTCGGCCTCGGCGCTGTTCGGCGGGTCGTCTCCGAGGGAGGAGCGGTAGTCGAGAAGTGCAGGACCGCCGCCGCCGCTCACCGCGCTGTAGGACTTGTCCACGAGCGGTCGCAGGGCCTCGAGTAGTTCAAGGCGACCGGCGAGGACAGCCGCCCCAGCGCTGGCCAGATGGGCGTCCCACACGTCGAGCGTGCGCAGCGAGGACCCGGATCGGCGGGCGTGGCCCGAGGTTTTGAGCAGCGCGTTTCGCTGCTTGAGCACTCGCTCGTAGTCGGAGTGCACCGCGGCGTAACGCGGCGCGCGGGCCACCAGCAGCTCGTCGAGCAAACGCCGACGCTCCGCCGGGTCCCCTTTGACGACGGCCAGGTCCTCGGGGGCGAAAAGAACTGTCCGCAGCGTGCCGAGGACGTCGCGGGCGCGACTCACCGGGGCTCCGCCGAGTCGCGCCCGATTGGCCTTGCCGGGGGTGATTTCGACCTCGACCAGGCTCTCCCGGCCATCACGCACGACCATCCCCCGTACGATCGCGCGCTCGGCGCCGGCCCGGACGAGCGGACCGTCGTGGGCGACGCGATGGCTGCCGAGGGTCGCGAGATACCCCACAGCCTCGACCAGATTGGTCTTCCCCTGCCCGTTCGGTCCGACGAACGCAGTAACCCCGGGCTCCAGCGTCAGCTCGACGCCGGGATAAGAGCGGAAGTCGACGACGGAGAGCGCCCGGACGTACACAGAAGGTCCCGAGTCACCCGGTCGGATAGGCGTCGGCGGCCGAGCCTTCTCCTGCCGCGCCTGCCGTGGCCTGCACCGCGTGCCCGCCGAACTGTTGGCGGAGGGCAGAGATCATCTTCATCGCGGGCGAGTCTTGTTGGCGTGAGGCGAACCGCGCAAACAGTGCGGCGGTAATGACGGGTAGCGGCACCGCATGGTCGATCGCCGCCTCGACCGTCCACCGCCCCTCGCCGGAGTCCTGGGCGTAGCCCTTGAGCGAGCTCAGGTGCTGGTCCTCCTCGAGCGCGCGAACGGCGAGATCGAGCAGCCAGGACCGGACAACCGTGCCCTGCTGCCACGAGGCAAACGTCGCGCGCACGTCCGTCACGAGATCGGTCGCCTCGAGAAGCTCCCAACCCTCGGCGTAGGCCTGCATGATCCCGTACTCGATGCCGTTGTGAACCATCTTGGCGAAGTGCCCGGCACCGACCGCGCCGGCGTGGACGAACCCGGAGTCACCCTCGGGCTTGAGGGTGTCGAACACCGGCTGTAAGAACGCAACGTTGTCCGCCGAGCCCCCCACCATGAGGGCGTAGCCCTCGGTGAGCCCCCACACCCCGCCCGAGACGCCGCAGTCGAGGAACCCGACGCCCTTGGTCGACAACGCTGCGGCGTGCTCCTGATCGTCGGTGTAGCGGGAGTTACCACCGTCGATGACGACGTCACCCGGCTCCAGCAACTCGCCGAGCGCGGTGATCGTCTGGGAGGTGGGCGATCCGGCCGGCACCATCACCCACACCGCCCGGGGCGCGGTCAACTTCGACACCAGCTCGGCCAGGCTTTCAGCGTCCCGACCGCTTTGCGGCGACTGGTCGTACCCGACCACGTCGTGACCGCCGCGCCGCAACCGTTCGGCCATGTTGCCACCCATGCGGCCAAGGCCGATCAAGCCAAGTTGCACGTCTGCCTCCTTCGCCGTTGTTGGGCGGACGCTAGCCGCCGTGGGTTACATCCAGATGCGATCAGGAGGACAGGCGGACCGGCATCAGCAGGTAACGGTGATCGGAGCCTCCGTCGGCGTCCGCCTTGCCGGTGATGACGGCCGGCTTGGTCGGCCCGGTGAAGGCGAGCTGGGCCTCGTCGGAGTCCAGGGAGCCGAGCCCATCGAGGAGGTACGTCGCGTTGAACGCGATCGTCAGCGGCTCACCGTCGAAGGCTGCGGGCAAGCTTTCGCTGGCCTCGGCCTCATCGACGCCACCTGCTTCCAGCGAGACGCCACCGTCGGAAAAGGTCAGCCGGATCGGGGAGGTCCGTGAGGCGACCAGAGCCACTCGACGAACCGCGTCGATCAGCGCGGTCGAGCCCACCGTTGCCGTAGCGGAGGACGTGTCGGGAAGCAGGGACCGGTATTTCGGAAACTCGCCGTCGAGCAGCCGGCTGGTCGTCGACCGGTGGGCCCCGGACAGACCGATCAAACCCTCGCCGGCATCGGTAGCGGACAACGACACCGTGACCTCCGCGCCTGACGTCAACGACTTGGCAGCGTCGGCAAGCGTGCGTGCCGGCACAAGCGCAGTGGCCTGCAACGACGGATCAGTGGGTGCCCACCTCATCGTGCGGATCGCCAGGCGATAACGATCGGTGGCCGCGAGCGTGACCTGCTCACCGTCGATCTCCATCCGGATGCCGGTGAGGACCGGCAGTGCGTCGTCGCGGCCGGCGGCAACGGCAACCGCAGACACCGCGTCGGCGAACGCGTCACTGCCGACGGTGCCAGCGACATGCGGCATGGCGGGCAGCGTGGGGTATTCCTCGAGCGGCAGGGTGGGCAGGGTGAACCTCGAGGAACCGCAGGTCAGGACCACCCTCGATCCGTCGGTGGCGAGATCAATCGGTTGGGGGGGCAGGTTTCGGGTGATGTCTGCCAGCAGGCGACCCGGGACCAGCACTGCCCCGGCTTCGGCGACGGTCGCGTCAAGCTCGGCGTTGGCCGACACCTCGTAGTCGAATCCGGAGAGCGCGAGTTGACCGTCGGTATCCACCTCGAGACGCAGCCCCGCGAGGACAGGTAGCGCAGCCTTTTGCGGGAGGATCCGCGCGGACCACGCGACCGCGTCCGCGAATCCGTCGCGTTCGACTCGGATCTTCATCGGGATCCACCTCTTTCAACCGTTCCCGCAGTGTCCTGGTAAGTAATGACATTTTCTCGGACAGTCGTTGTCGTCTTATGCCCGGTGGATAGTGGTGATAACCGGTAAAACCGCAGGTGGGAGCGGCTTCGGTGCTGTGGACGACGCCGAGGATTGGCTGTTGAGTACCCGCATTCGGAGTGGATGAAGCGTCCCGGTCCCGTGGTTGGACGATCTGGGCAGGAAACGTCCACAGCGTTGTCCCCAACCTGTGCATGGTCGTTGTGCCGGATCACCCGCGGGCCTGGCTTTTGATCCGATTGGTGAGCTCACTCACTTGGGTGTAGACGGAACGGCGCTCGGCCATCAACGAGCGGATCTTGCGGTCGGCGTGCATGACGGTGGTGTGGTCCCGGCCGCCGAAGGCCTGCCCAATTTTGGGGAGCGAGAGGTCGGTGAGCTCGCGACACAGGTACATCGCCACCTGGCGGGCCTGGACGAGCACTCGGCTGCGGGAGGACCCGCAGAGATCCTCCATCGTGATGGAGAAGTAGGCCGCGGTCTGCGCCATGATCGTCGAGGCGGTGATCTCGGGTCCCGCTGCGTCGGCAATGAGGTCCTTCAGGACGATCTCGGCGAGGGCGAGGTCGACGTTTTGCCGGTTCAAGCTGGCGAACGCGGTGACCCGAATCAAGGCGCCCTCGAGTTCGCGGATGTTCGAGGAGATCTTGCTTGCGATGAACTCGAGCACCTCCGCGGGCACGGCGAGCCGCTCGGCGGCGGCCTTTTTGCGCAGGATCGCGATTCGGGTCTCGAGCTCGGGTGGCTGAACGTCGGTGATGAGCCCCCACTCGAATCGGTTACGGAGGCGGTCTTCGAGGGTCACCAACTGTTTGGGGGTCCGGTCTGAGGTGATGACGATCTGCGAGCTGGCGTTGTGCAGCGTGTTGAAGGTGTGGAAGAACTCTTCCTGGGTCTGTTCTTTGTTCTCCAGGAACTGGATGTCGTCCACGAGCAAGACGTCGATGTTGCGGTACCGCTTGCGGAACAGCTCTCCGCGACCGTCGCGGATGGAGTTGATGAAGTCGTTGGTGAACTCCTCCGAGCTCACGTATCGCACCCTGCAGCCGGGGACCAGCGCCCGGGTGTAGTGACCGATCGCGTGCAAGAGGTGGGTCTTGCCCAGGCCGGACTCGCCGTAGATGAACAGCGGGTTGTAGGCCTTGGCGGGTGCCTCGGCGACGGCGACCGCCGCGGCGTGGGCGAAGCGGTTGCTCGAGCCGATGACAAACGTGTCGAACTGGTACTTAGGGTTCAGGCGGTCCGGCGCCCCGGAGCGGCGTACGGCGCTTGCGGGTGGCTCGTGGGAGTCCGCCGGGTAGGGATCCGTGGGCTCGGTCGTGGCGACCGCGACCGGTGTGTCGCCGGTAGCTGCCGGCTCGGGCTCGGGCTCGACGGTGATCGCGACCCGGACCTCACGATCGAGCTCGTGGGAGAGAGCCTCGATGACCAGCGGACGCAATCGGGTGTCGAGGACGTCGCGCGCGAAGTCGTTGGGTGTGGCGAGTACGACGGTGTCCTGGACCAGGGCGAGGGGTCTCGTGAGGCGCAACCAGGCGCGCTGTTGGGCCGACACCAGGTCCTCGTCGAGGCTCGCGATCGCTCGAGTCCATACCGAGTCGAGGTCAAGGACCTGATCAACCACCGGCGCTCCCTATCTCCGCTCGCAGGTGAACCTAGTAGAGCCGGAAACGGAGCCTCATCCACACCTGTGTCCACAGTCTGTGGATCGTCAGGTGTGGATGCGACCGAGGTTGACCGTCCCACCGACAAACGCGAAACGTATCGCCCCGCAGTGTGGGGCAATCGGGGAAGGCCGGCGCAGGGACGCTAACAGGATCCGAGGGGCGGCTACAACCCGTAGCGAGGAATCATTGCGATCCAATCGGCGTGTCGGCTTGACCCTCGCGCCGGGCGCCGCTTTCGCGCTGGATGAGCGTTTGACCTGGCTTCGACCGGCGCCGTACCTTGGCTGCCTACACCCTCGTTGGGTCTGCCTCGCGTGCCCGTGTGTACGCGTCCGATCGTTGCACCTGTTGGTGGGAGTTTGTCGTGAGCAAGCGCACGTTTCAGCCGAACAACCGTCGCCGTGCGAAGACGCACGGTTTCCGGCTGCGCATGCGCACCCGGGCCGGTCGCGCGATCCTGTCCGCGCGTCGCCGCAAGGGCCGCGCCGAGCTTTCCGCATAGTCCTCGCTCATGCTGCCCCCGGACCGGAGGGTACGACGACGCGAAGAGTTCACCCTGGTGCTCCGCGCGGGGCGCACTGGACGCTGCGGTCCCCTGATCATGCACGTTGGCTCATCCGCAACGACCGGCCCGGCTCGTGCCGGTTTCGTCGTCGGTCGCGCGGTCGGTCGCGCGGTCGACCGGAATCGCCTCCGCCGCCGGTTGCGTCACCTCGTGCGTGATCGCCTCGATCGCTTCGATCCCGGGAGCCTGGTGGTGGTCCGGGCGACGCCCGGCGCAGCGGCGCAGTCCGCACCGGAGCTCGGTCGCGAGCTCGACACCCTGATTCGCCGGCTCGTCCCGGCCGGGGCGGGCGTCGGATGAGCCGGCTGCTGATCGCCCTCATCGGGCTCTACCGGCGCTGGCTGAGCCCGCTGATGGCGCCGCACTGCCGGTTTCACCCGTCCTGCAGTGCCTACGCCGTCGACGCGATTGCCACACACGGCGCGATTCGTGGTAGCTGGCTTGCACTCAAACGGTTGGCGAAATGTCAACCGTTCTTTACCGGTGGGTACGATCCGGTTCCCGCTCGCGTTCCGCTGACGGCTCCGGGAGTACGCCGGTGAGTTTCCTCAATCCGCTCTACCACGCGGTCGCGGTCCTCCTCAACGGGATCCACGACGCCCTGCGCCACGTCATCCCCAACCACGGCTGGGCCTGGGCGATGTCGATCGTCGTTCTGACGATCTGCATGCGCCTGGTGCTCTTTCCGGTCTTCGTCAAGCAGATCCGCAGCCAGCGGGCCATGCAAGCGCTTCAGCCGAAGATGAAGGAACTCCAGGCGAAGTACAAGAACGACAAGGAAAAGCTCAATCAGGAGATGATGGCGCTGTGGAAGGAGGCCGGCACCAACCCGCTGTCCGGCTGCCTTCCGCTGCTGCTCCAGATCCCGATCTTCATCGCGTTGTTCCACACCTTGCGCGAGATCAAGCCCGCCGCCGGATGTAACCCGAACCTGGCGAGCTGCTACCACTCGGTGCCCGGCTTCAGCAGCGCTCAGATCTACAGTGCGGCGCACGCGAAGATCTTCGGCGTCCCGATCCCGGCGTCGTTCTTCTCTTCGCAGAGCTACTTGCACGCGCTCGGTGCGTCACAGGTCAACACCCGGATCCTGTGTATCGCGATGACGATTGTGATGTCAGCCACTACCTTCCTCACTCAGCGCCAGCTGATGGCTCGCAACACCGTCGATCCCGGTTCCTCGATGGCGCAGCAGCAGAAGATCATGCTTTACATCTTCCCTGCGCTGTTCTTGTTCTGGGGGCTGAAGTTCCCGATCGGCGTTCTGTTGTACTGGCTCACGACCAACCTCTGGAGCATGGCGCAGCAGCGGGTGGTGATCGCCCGGATGGACCGGACGGCCACGGCAGAAGGACCCTCGACCACCCCGGCCGGGCCCGCACCCGGGGCGAAGCCGGTGCGCGGAAAGCCGGGCGCCCTGCCTCCGGCCGCGAATCTCACTCCCGATCCCCCGGCACCGGATCCGCCGGCCTCGAATCCGCCGACGAAGCCGGCGCCCGGCGCCACACCGCGGGGTGGAAAGTCCGCGCCGCCAACCGCACCAACCGGAAATGGTGAGGTGGTCCTGCCGCCCGGTGGCGCGATCGGGCAGCCAGGCACCCCGGCTCCGCGCCCGCCGAGTGCTCAGCGTCCAGCCAGACGTTCGAAGAACCGCAAAAAGGGAC
>DATJWM010000156.1:0-4854 GCA_035501255.1 Mycobacteriales bacterium
GCCGACCCACGTGTTGTTTGCGGCGTCGAAGTACACCACGCCATCGCCTCGTGCCCGCCTCGAGACAGCACCCGTTTCGTACGTCTTGCCCTTCTATGCCAAGGAGCGGGACTCGGCTAGCAGTGGCTGCAGCTTCTGGAACAGTTTCAAGTACGGGCTCGAGGGCACAGGAGTCGCCGCGGCGATCGCAGCCGGCGGTTGGGGACTGAGCGAGCTTGGCCTAAGCGTTGGCTCATTGGTGTTAGATGACTACCAGGCCATCGGCGCCGCGCTGGAGGCTGGTGAGAACGTCGAAGCGTTGCTAGCGGGGATTCGAACCCTTGCATGGGGAGGGCCGATTTCTACAGGGGGGACAGCCGCCGGCTTGATACTCGCGGAACTGAACCGACTCCTGCTTGGCAACTCCTCCGGTGGTTCGGACCAGAGTAGTTAGGCTTGCGTTGGTTGAAACTGTGATCGGGAGCATTGGCGCTGTTCTCATTATGGGCGGCGTCTTGGGGCTGCTTATCGCGGCGTCTCTTCGGGCTTATGGCCTTGGGGAGCCTTCACCGAAAGGTCCAATCTTCCAGGTCGGCGAGGGCATCCGACGAAGAAGTGGCGAGGAGGCGGCGGCGAACTACTACACGAACGTCACCCGCCGACGCGAGCGCACGGCATCCAGATGGCGCAAGACCGCCCAACTCTCCGCCGCGTTACTCGTTCTGGGAGTCGTACTGTTCGCCGCCAAGTGAGCAGGCAGACCGCACAGCAAGGCTGGATGGGTGGCCAATGCAGCTGAGCCGCCTTGCAGCAAACTCCGACGATTCCTCGTCGTTGGTGCCGCCGTCTTCTTGATCTTAGAAGGGCTCTGTGCCGTTGGAGGGCTGGCCCTACATCCGGCCTGATTGGGGCGATGATCGGTGGGGTCATCTGGAGCTTGCTGCTGTCGCCGGTTGCGGTTTGGTATGAGCGGCGGATGCGGCTCATCGCCGGTCGTGACCCGGCAACCAATCCTGACGCGCGCCGGCGCTGACGGCCAGCGGAAGGCGCAGTGGGGCGCGACCGCGAGAACCCGCATCCGGTCCTTTTGAAGGCCAGCGTAGCCGCGAAGCTTGTGTCCGCGGTGCACCCAGGCCAGAGGTAACAGAACCCGGAAGGCCCCCGGGTTGACGAGAGGCGCCGCCATCTTTACGGCCTTGCGCGAGGTGGATCCTGAGGTGCGACTGCCCGGCGAGCGCGACGGCTGACTATCGAGATCTCGGCCCGGTTGACCCGCGTACCGGCTAGGTGTAGCGACCACGGACGTTGTTGACGGCGTGGTGTCTTGATCTGGTAGGACCTCCGGGTCTGAGTGGCGGTGTCTAAGTCGCCGTCATTCCCGGAGGTCCCTGTGTCGCACCGTAATGCCCGAACGAATGAGTTCGGTCGCTTGCTGATCGCTGAGCGTGTTCTTGCCAGCCATAAGCCGAGCGAGGTCGCTAAGCAGCTTGGTGTCAGTCGTCAGACCGTGCACAAGTGGGTCCGGCGTTATCAGATCCCAGCGCCGCGCACGCGGCCCAACGGCTGCGCCACAGGACCAGGCGATGAGCGCTGCAGTAACTCCGCTGTCCCGGGCGGTCGAGGAGCATCTGAACTGGCTCGCTGTCCACGGCTACGCGGACACGACCCTGCGCGCCCGCCGTTACCACCTTGATCAGCTCGCCGCGTTCCTGGCCGACCTCGACACCACGACACCGGAGGCGGTGAGCTTCGCGGCGCTGGAGTCCTACCAACGCCACCTGCACCGGCACCGCACGCCCGCACCGGCGAGCCGTTGTCGTTCCGGACCCAGGCGCGCGCCTGATCCCGGTCAAGACGTTCTTCGCCTGGCTGACCAGCCACGGCCACATCCCGCTCGACCCGGCGGCCGGGCTGATCCTGCCCAAGACCGAACACCGACTCCCCGAAGCGACCCTGTCCACTGGGGAGGTTGAGGCGGTGCTCGCCGGTCCCGATGTCACCACCCCACTCGGGGTGCGGGACCGGGCGATCCTCGAAGTGTTCTACTCCACCGCGATCCGCCGCAGCGAGCTGATCGCTCTGCACGAGCATGACGTCGACCATGCCGGGCGGACGGTGTTCGTGCGGCACGGCAAAGGCGGCAAGGACAGGCACGTCCCAATCGGGCAACGTGCACTCACCTGGATCAGCCACTACGTCGACCTCGTCCGCCCACAACTCGCGAGGCATCCCGACACGGACGTGCTGTTCCTATCGGCGAGCGGCGGACCACTATGCGGGGACTGGCTGTCGCGAACCGTCGCCGGCTACATCGCCGCCGGCGCACCGACCAAGCGCGGGTCGTGTCACCTGTTCCGGCACACCGCCGCGACGTTGATGCTCGACGGCGGCGCCGACATTCGTTACGTCGGGGAGATGCTCGGCCACGCCAAGCTCGAGACCACCCAGATCTACGCCCGAGTCTCCATCGCGAAACTCCGCGCCGTACATGCCGCGACGCATCCCGCGGGCGACGGTGCACCGTCCACAGACTGCGAACATTTGCGGGCGGTCTGACGGTGCCCGCCGCTACCCTTGAATCCATGACCGAGCTGCACGTCCACATCCCGGACGATCTCGCCGACCGGCTCAGTGCCGAGGCGGCGCAGCGTGGTGTGGACGCGGAAACCCTGGCCGGCGAGATCCTCGCCGAGCAGCTCCCTGCTTCGCGCAGCCTCGGGTTCGCCAGCCTCGGTAGGTCCACCACTGGCCGTGGCACCGCTGAAGATGAGGACATGCTCACCGACGGGTTCGCGTTTGTCGGCGTCGGGGCCGGGGGGCCGGACGCGCCGAGCGCCGCTGAGGCCGAGCGGGCGCTTGAGGACGGTCTCGATGAAGGGTTCGCCCGATAGTCATCGTCGACACCGGGCTGCTCGTCGCCGCCGCGATCCGCACCGACCCCGACCATGACCGCTGCGCCGCGTTCTTCCGCGAATCTCGCGAGCGGCTCGTCATCCCGCAGCTTGTCCTGACAGAGGCGGCGTACCTTGTCGGCCGGATCGCAGGACCGGCGGCCGAGGCAGCCTTCGTACGCGGCGTCGCGCGAACCCCGGTCACCCTGGAACCGGTCAATGCGGACGACCTCGAGCGGATCGCCTACCTGATCGACACCTACGCCGACCTCCGGCTCGGCACCGTCGACGCCACTGTCATCGCAGTCGCCGAACGCCTCAACGTGACCACAGTTGCGACCCTCGACCGACGCCACTTCACCGTCGTCGGGCCGCGACACGTCGACGCATTCACACTCCTGCCATAGCCCGAAGGCGCACTCGACTGGGACGATGAACGATGTCGGCGGAGGTGGGTGGGGTGAGGTCGGCTTCTTCGACGGCTTCGACGAGTTCGGTGTGTCGGGCTTGGAGTGCGCGGGCTTTGTGTCCGAGGTCGCGGACACGGGTGCCGAACATATCTGCATACGCAGCCGCCCGGGCGCTGCACTGCTCAATGTCGCCCGTCCGTCGCTGGGGTCCCCAGAAACCCGACCGAGGGCCAGTTGATGCTGACCTTCGAGTGACCACCCGAAGGTGGGCCGCAACGGTGCTCGAGGTCGATTGCCCGCTGTGATGTCAGGATTCGTCTGAGATGTGCAACACCGCTTTGCCTTGAAAGCGTCGGTCGACAAGCGCCTGGGCGACCTGGCCGACCTCACTCCAGTCCGCCTCGATGCCGAGGTGGGGGGTCAGCTTTCCGTTGCCGACCAAGCGAACCAAACGCTTGAGCGCAGCAGAGGCCGTCTCGTGTTCGAGCTCTTGATAGAGATTTAAGATTCGCAAGTTGGCTCCTGGCGCCCGCCGCATACGGCCCATGTCGACGGTGACCTGATACCCGGCCGGCCCGACGGACACTCCAACCGATACGCAGGTTCCGCCGGGAGCGAGCTGGGTCATCGCTTCTGCAAGCGCCTGACCGCCCAATTGCTCAACTATCAAGTCATAGGGGCCGAAAGGCTCTGTGGCCGCAACATTCTCGTCGACGACGACGTGGTGCGCACCAGCTCCTTGGACGAGCTGGACGGCACTCGTTTGCCGCACTTGGCCGACAATGCGCGCACCGGCCAGTGATGCCAGTTGGCAGGCCATAAGCCCGACTCCGCCGGAGGCACCCGTCACGAGGACCGACCGGCCGATGATGCTCGGGCCGTGCTCGATGGCCGTCAGCGCGGTGAGCCCGGCCGTCGGGAGGGCCGCTGCCTGGGCAAAGGTCACAGTCGGCTCGAGTTCCGCCAGGGCATGCGTCGGAACCGCCGCCCGCTCGGCCCACGCACCCGAGTGCAGCAAGCCGACCACCCTCGCTCCTCGGGCCGGTCCAGGTCCTTCCACCGCCGGCTCCTCCACAACTCCTGCCAGGTCCCACCCAAGGGGCGTTCCCTCCTCGCCGTGGACCCGATACACCACCTCGCCACGGTTGAGCGAGATGGCCTTGACGCGTATCAATGCCTCGGTGGCCAGCGGAGTCGGCGGCTCGATCGTTCGGAAACCGAGGCGCTGTGGCGATTGCGGGTCGATGACTATGGCTTTCACCGGTAGGACCTCCCGATTATTCGTGGTATACCACCACTATACTCCACCACCGTTGTTGTAGGGTCAAGAGGCGATGAACCCCTACCAGGACATGCCGGCGCCGGCCGACGATTACCTCGCATCAGTGCTCGATGCCGATCTTCGGCTGCTCGCCCTCACCGAGCGGCTGCGCCAGCACTGGGCCGCGCACGCCACCGCTCTCGGTCTGACCGCGGTCCAGGTCAAGGTGCTGCTCCACCTCATCCCCGGCGAGGCGACCCCGATGCGCAGGCTCGCCCAACAGCTCGACTACGACGCCTCCAACCTCACCACC
>DATJWM010000157.1:0-16496 GCA_035501255.1 Mycobacteriales bacterium
GCCCGACCGGGACGACCAGTGACTACGCGTGCACGGCCAACCCCGAGATCTACTGGCAGCCGGTGGCAGGCATCACCGAGTACGCCGTGACGATCGCCGACGACGCGAGCTTCACGAACATCGAACACGTCTACACGACGCCGTTCCTCTCACTGACCCCGCGCGACGAACTCGCCGACTACACCGCAGGAGCGGGCTACCACATTGCCGTCCAGCCGTGCGTCACCGCAAGCGACTGCGGCGCCGCCACAGTTGTGACCGCGACCAAGCGAACGCCCGCACCGAACGGGTTGACCACAACCAAGGTCCAGGGCGGCTTCCAGTTGTCGTGGAACAACCTCGCGAACCGCTTCGGGACCGCGGTGGGCGACCCCGCGGTCGGCCCGCAGGACTACCAGGTCGAGGTCGCGGCCGCGACCGACACCGACTTCGACAACCCGGTGATCACCGAGAACGTCGACGCCGCGTGCGACGCGAGCAGCGAGACCTGCTACGCCGCCCCGAGCACCACGAGCCCCGGCGTCGACGAGGCGTTCGTCTCACCGAGCGCCAGCGGCGACTACGTCTGGCGGGTGGCCGCGGTCGACGAGACCGGAAACGTGCTCGCGGCCTCGAACACCTCCAGTCAGTTCACGATCGACAACACCCCGCCGGTGCTCACGATCTCGACCAAGTCCGGCGTGGGGGTCGAGGGACCGCTGACCATCTCCTCGACCGAGGCGTTGTCCGGTGCCTCGTCCTCGACGGTTCACGTGGTCTTGGCCGGTACGTCCACTCCGGTCGCCGGCACCCTCACCTCGAGCAGCGCGAAGACCTGGCAGTTCACGCCGAACTCGCCGCTGGTCGTCGGCGGCACCTACAAGCTCAAGCTGGATCCGACCGTGACCGACGCGGCCGGCAACAGCGGGGTCGTTGGGGGCAACGGCGTGCGGGTCACCACCAAAGCCCCGGACACGAGCAAGGCCTGGGGCTTCACCGGCACCTGGAAGGCCAAGAGCGCCTCCGGAGCGCTCAGCGGCTCCTACAAGCAATCGTCGAAGGGGCACAAGGCCACCGTCGAGGTGGTGGGAACCAAGGCCACGCTCTACGCGTGCAAGTCTCCCTCCTTCGGCTCCGTCACAGTGACGGTCGGCGGTCACTCGAAGACCGTGTCCGAGCACCAGAGCTACACCCGGTGCGGGGTGGCCGTGTGGAGCAAGACCTTGGCGAAGGGCAAGCAGACCATCGTCGTCAAGGTCGCCAAGGGCAAGGGCAACATCGACGAACTAACGGTGTCTTGACACCGAAGTAACAGAGCTGTCGTGGTGGGCGTCGCATCCGCGGCGCCCACTGCTTTGTGACCCAGTCGGGTCCTCGACGCGGCAGGATGGGCCGATGACCGGCGACCTGTTGACCCACGCTGCCCGGATCGGCAAGGACTACCGCGACCGCGTTGCCGACCTTCCGGTATTTCCCGGAGCGTTCGATGAGGCCGCGCTGAATGATGCTCTTGGCACCTTGCCCGAGGAGCCGACCCCACCGCGGGAGGTTGTCGACCTCCTCGCTGCGGCGGTGGAACCCGGGCTCGTGAGCACGACGGGACCTCGCTACTTCGGATTTGTCGTCGGTGGGGCACTCGACGCTGCGAGCGCAGCCGAGGTTCTGGCAACCGCGTGGGACCAACCGGCGTTCAACCAGGTGACGTCACCCGCTGCGGCAGCGGTTGAGGAGATCGCCGGCGGCTGGCTGCGGGAGCTTCTCGGACTGCCGGCGCACGCCTCGTTCGGCTTCGTCACAGGGGGCCAAGCGGCCAACACCGTCGGACTGGCTGCCGCTCGACACAAGGTCTATGCCGACATCGGCTGGGACGTCGAGAAGCGCGGATTGCTCGGCGCCCCTGCGCTGCGGGTCGTGGTGAACGAACAGCGACACGCGACGATCGACCGGGCCTTGAGACTGCTCGGCCTCGGGCTCGAGTGCATCGAGACGGTCTCGACCGATGGCCAAGGAGCGATCGACCTCGCGGATCTGAGGCGGGTCCTGGACTCGGGTCCGGTCGCGCCCGCAGTGGTGGTCGTCCAGGCGGGGAACGTGAACAGCGGCGCGTTCGACGACCTGGCCGCCGCGTGCGGCGTCGCGCACGAGCGAGAAGCGTGGGTGCACGTCGACGGCGCTTTCGGCCTCTGGGCTGCCGCGAACCCCGCTACTCGCCATCTGACCCAGGGCATCGACCAGGCGGATTCGTGGGCAACCGACGGGCACAAGACCCTCAATGTGCCGTACGACAGTGGGTACGTGTTCTGTGCTCACCCGGAGGCGCACCGCGCGGCGATGACCTTCACCGCCTCGTACCTGGTCGGGCAGGGCGAGGGCCCCCGGGCGCCCGCCGACTATGTCCCGGAGTCCTCCCGACGGGCACGTGGTTTCGCCACCTGGGCGGCCCTGCGCGAGCTCGGACGCTCGGGCGTGGCAGACCTGGTCGAGCAGTGCTGCGCGCTGGCCCGGCGGTTCGCCGACCAGCTGTCCACCCACGCCGGGATCACCATCGTGAACGACGTGGTGTTCAACCAGGTGCTCGTCAGTTTCGGCGATGACGCGACGACCGACCGGGTCGTCGCTGCGGTCGCCCGGTCCGGCGAGTGCTGGATGGGCTCCACGATCTGGCGCGGTCAGCGCCTCATGCGAATCTCGGTGTCCAATGCCACGACGACGCCCGCCGACGTGGACCGAGCGGTCGCTGCCATCGTCAGCGCGACTCGTCGATGATCTCGGCGAGCGCGCGCAGTGCGAGCCGGTAGGAGTCCAGTCCGAAACCGGCGACGATGCCGCGGGCGAGACCGGCCGTGTAAGACGTGTGCCTGAAATCCTCACGGGCGAGCGGGTTGGACAGGTGAACTTCAACGAACGGCGCCGCGAGTTGCGCAGCAGCGTCGCGCACCGCGACGCTGGTATGTGTCCAGGCGCCGGGGTTGAGAATCACGCCGTCGACCGCAGCCTCGTGCAGCCAACTCAGGTATGTCGCCTCGTCGTCGGTCTGGCGAACTTCGACGGCGAGCCCGAGCGCCTCTCCCGCGTCATGACAGGCGACCTCGAGATCGGCATAGGTTGCCGTCCCGTAGATGGCGGGCTCGCGGGTGCCGAGCTGGGCGATGTTCGGGCCATTGAGCACGAGGACGCGTGCGCTCACCTCGCCACCTCCGTGTACGCCGCCTCGAGAAGTGCCGGATCTGGGCCGGTGAGAACCGCCGGCCGCGCCAGCCCATCGAGGATGACGAAGCGCTGCACCGCGCCCCGCGTCTTCTTGTCGATCCGCATCGCGTCGGTCAGCGCCGGCCAGGCCTCCGGCCGGTAGGCGACCGGCAGCCCGAGTCGAGCGAGGGTTCGCCCGTGCCGGTCAGCCGTCTCGTCGTCCAAACGCCCTGCGCGGCGCCCGAGCCCTGCCGCGAAGACCATGCCGATCGAGATCGCGTGGCCGTGAGGGATCCCGAAGTCCGCCACCTTCTCGATCGCGTGGCCGAGGGTGTGACCGTAGTTGAGGAACTCGCGGCGCCCGGACTCTGTGAGATCGCTGGTCACGATGTCGGCCTTGACCGCGATCGATCGCTCGATCAGCTCGCGGGCGTGCGGGCCGCCCGGCACGGTCGCGCCGGCCGGATCGGCGTCGATCAGATCGAGGATCACCGGGTCGGCGATGAAGCCGGCCTTCACCACCTCCGACATGCCGTTGACCCACTCCTGATCGGGCAGGGTCTCGAGCACGTCAAGGTCGACAACCACCCCGGCCGGCGGATGGAAAGCGCCGACCAGGTTCTTGCCCGCCGCGGTGTTGATGCCGGTCTTGCCACCGACTGCCGCGTCCACCATCCCGAGCAAGGTGGTAGGGACGTGCACGATCCGGATCCCCCGCAGCCAGGTGGCGGCCGCGAACCCGACCGTGTCGGTGGTCGCGCCGCCTCCGATCGCCACGATCGCATCCGAGCGAGTAAGGGTCATTCCGGCGAAGGTGTCCCACAGCGCGGATACGGTGTCGAGGCTTTTGCCGCGCTCCCCCGCCTCGATCATCACAGTCTCCACCCGGACGCCGGCTGCCGAAAGAGCACGCGCGATCGGCGTTGCCCGGTCCGCGACACGGGCGTCGCTCACCGTCACCACGGTGGTCGCGTCGGCCAGGAGCGAGGCAACCCGGTCCTGGAGTCCGTGCCCGACAACGACGTCGTACGGCGCTTCACCACCGACCGCGATGACCGTGGTCACGCTGCCACCTCGACGGTCACAGCGCCGCCTCGATCTCGTCGGCCACGTCCTGCGCGGTGCGTCCGTCGGTGTCAACGGTGAGGCTCGCCACCTCGGCGTAGAGCGGGCGACGAGCGTCGAGCATTGTGCGCAGCTGCGCGCGCGGGTTGCCCAGCAGAAGAGGCCGGTCTCGGTTGAGACCGACGCGGTGGGCGGCGTCGGACAGACCAACGGACAAGAACACCACCCGATGCCCGCTCAGCCGAGCCCGGGTGTGCGGGTCGAGAACCGCCCCGCCTCCCAGGGCGAGCACGCCGCTGTGCACATCGAGGGCCGTCGCGACCGCCTGACGCTCGAGCGTGCGAAACGCGTCCTCTCCCTGATCGAGAAAAATGTCGCCGATCGTCGCGCCGGCAACGTCCTCGATGTCGGCATCGGTGTCACGAAACGCTTCACCTCGTCGTTGCGCAAGCATCCGGCCGACGGTCGTCTTACCGGCGCCAGGAGGACCGACGAGCACCACCGACGGGGTCACCGCACCGCCAGCGTGTCGAGGTAGGAGGCAACGTTACGCCGGGCCTCGGCGACCGAGTCACCGCCGAACTTCTCGACGGCCGCGTCGGCGAGCACAAGGGCCACCATCGCTTCGGCAACGACACCGGCTGCGGGAACCGCGCACACGTCTGAACGCTGGTTGATCGCCTTGGCGGGCTCGCCGGTCCGCACGTCGACGGTGTCGAGCGCCCGCGGCACGGTCGAGATCGGTTTCATGGCAGCCCGGACCCGCAGAATCTCTCCGGTCGTCATGCCACCTTCGGTGCCACCCGCCCGACCGGTACGCCGGCGGAGACCCTGCGCGGTGCCCTCGATCTCGTCATGGGCCTCGCTGCCGCGCCGGGAGGCAACCGCGAAGCCGTCGCCCACCTCAACGCCCTTGATCGCCTGCACTCCCATCAGCGCGGCGGCAAGCCGCGCGTCGATCCGCCGATCCCACTGGGTATGGCTGCCGAGGCCCGGAGGGAGGCCGTGCACCACAACCTCCACGACCCCACCCAACGTGTCGCCGTCCTTTCGGGCTGCGTCGATCTCCGCCACCATGGCCGCACTGGTCGCATCATCGAGGCACCGAACCGGATCGGCGTCGACGCGGTCCAGGTCGCCCGGTTCGGGCACGCTGCCCTCGGCGGCGCTCACCGTGCCGATCGCGACGACGTGGCTGATCACCCGCGCGCTCAGCACCTGCGAGAGAAAGGACTTCGCCACCGACCCGAGCGCCACCCGGGCCGCGGTTTCCCGCGCGCTGGCGCGCTCGAGGATCGGGCGAGCGTCGTCGAATCCGTACTTCTGCATGCCGACGAGATCGGCGTGACCCGGCCGCGGTCGGGTGAGCGGTGCATTGCGCCCGAGCCCTTCGAGGACAGCCTCGTCCACCGGATCAGCAGCCATGACCTGCTGCCACTTCGGCCACTCCGAGTTGCCGACCTTGATCGCGATCGGCGAGCCGATGCTCAGCCCGTGTCGCACGCCGCCGAGGATCTCGACCTCGTCCTGCTCGAACGACATCCGGGCGCCGCGACCGTAGCCCGCACGGCGTCTGGTCAGCTCGGCCCGAATCGCCTCCGTGGTGACCTCGGTACCTGCGGGCAGGCCTTCGAGCAGGCCCACGAGCGCGGGCCCGTGCGACTCCCCGGCGGTCATCCAGCGCAACACCCGTCCATTCTGCCGGTCGCCGCAGGGGGGACGAGCCCGCGACATGCACTCGACCCCGCCGCGGGATCGCCGGGACGGGGTCGAGCAGGCTGGGTCAGACCTTGTGCGCAACCCCGGTGGGGAGGTCGAACGGGGTGGCGTCACCGATCTGGATGGTCGCGCTGCCGTGCTGTACGCCGATCAGCGCGAACTCCGTGTCGAACACCGTGCCCGTAGTAGAGGTGGCCTTCGGGGCCTGGACGACGTACACCCGGTACTTGCCGCCGGCGTAGCCCACCTTGAAGGTGGCCTTCGTGGTGCCCTTGGTGCTTTCCAGCTGAATCCATTGCGGATCGCCCGAGGTGGTGCCGTTGCCGGTCGTCTTGGTGGTTCCGCTCGCGGGGACGGTGGTCGATGTCGTCGTCGACGTCGGCGTCGTGGCCGCGGCGGACGCCGTCGGTGCGGCCTGGACGTTCGTTGTCGACGCGGGGTTGGAGTTGGTCTGCACCGGCGCCGTGATCAGCGGCGCGAACGGGTCACGGACGGTGGGGTGGTGAACCACCTTGGGCAACGTCTTCGGCCCATGCCCGGACTTGCCGGTGGACGTCGGTGACCCCGAGCCGTTCGGGTTCGAGCCACCCTGCCCGCCCGCGGGCGCAGTCGGGTTGCCGTGCGGCACCAGGCCGGACGCCGTCGACGACCCACCGCTTTTGTGCAGGAGAAGGAAGGCAGCCGCGGCAAGGACGATCACGCCGGCCACGATGCCGATGATGATCATCCGGCGGCGGTTGTCATCCGCGGACGATGCTTCCCCGCTGTCGACATCGGGCGGGACCATGTCCAGCCCAGGATCGGCCGGCCCACTCTCGAAGGTCGAGGTCTCAGTCATTGCCGCCTTCTCCTAGCTCGCCGCGGCCGTCGCGGCCGTGGTCGGGGTGGCTGCGGTGCTCGGCGTGGTGCCGGTCGTGCTCGGGGTCGCGGCCGTGCTCGGCGTGGTGGTCGTGCCCGGAAGCGTGGTCTGGGCCGAAGCGACGCCCCCCGGCGGCGAGTAGAAGACGGTCGCCGTGAGCGTCCCGCCCAGCGTTCCGTCGGGGAGGGTCTTGTTCGCGATGGCCGGCGGCGGGGTACACGTCGCCCCGCCGGTTCCGCCGGACGGCGCCGAGCTGTTTGCCGACGCCGAGTCCGGGCACAGCGACCAGTCGGTCACGAGCAGCGCCCGCGGGAGCCGCTCGAGGCTGAGGAAGAAGTCCTCGATGTTCGCGTACGTGCCCGTGATCCCGAGCGAGAGCGGGAGCGCGACGAGCGAGCCCGCCGGCGCCGTCGTGCCCGACAAGCTGGTCGAGCCGGTCGAGCCGGTCGTGGTCGCCGCGCTGTTGACAGCACTGGCGGTGCCAGGAGTGATCGCGACCAGGTCGATCCCGGAAGCGTTCGCCGCAGCCGACAGCTGACGGATGATCGTCGGTTCAGCGGCGTTGTCCGGCACCTGCGTGTTGAACTTCTGCAGGGCCCGCTGCTGGGCCGGCAGGTTCGTCTCCTCCTGCTGCAAGGCGGCGATCTGCTGCATCAGCTGGGCGTTGGCCGCCTGCTGGTCCGAGGCCTGCCCCTTGAGGTTCGAGGTCTTCGACTGCTGCGGCTTGACCATGAGGAACCAGCCCGCGGCAAGAACGATGACCACGGCGACTGCCGTGAAGATCGTCCACTGTCGTGTCTTGGTCATCTCAGCTTCCCGCCTTCTGGGTGTAGCGGAGGGACAGGGCCTTGCTGTCCAGCGGACTGCTCACGGAGTACACGACGACGTTGCGCGACCCGATGGTGTTCTCGGTCGAGTTCGAGAAGACCGGCTGCTCGAGTCCCCGCTCCTTGGCGAGCGAATCCAGCAGCGTCGCCACGTCGTCGTGCTTGAGGCCGACTCCGCTGAACGCCACCGTGCCGATCGGCGCCGAGGTGCTGTTCGTGCCGGGCAGCGTCGTGACCGCCGAGGTGGACCCCGCGGCCGACTCGGTCGCTTCGAGCCCGGTCAGCCAGACGTTGCTCGGGAGGCGCAGCGACAGGTCGTTCAGCAGGTAGGACCAGCGCACCTCCTGGCCCATTGCCTGGGTCAGCAGCGCCTGCTTGGCCGAGACCTCCGAGTAGGTCTGCTCCACGGTGCTCAGCCCGTTGAGCTTGGTCTGCAACGCGGTGTGCTGCTGACTCGCGGCGTCGACCTGATTCTGCGCCGAGGAGACTCCGCTCTTCGCGTTCATGTAGAGGAACGCGACGATCACGACCGCGACGGCAACCGCACCGGCCATGACCATCTGGAGGCGGCGGAACCGCGCGGCCTCCGCGATCTCCGGCGGCATGAGGTTGACCCGCGGCGTCACCGCGACCCCGGCCGTCTGAACCGTTTCGGCACTCACGAGGCCACCCCCAGAGCGAGCCCGACCGGAACGGCGATCTGGGGC
The DNA here is from genome assembly GCA_035501255.1 of Mycobacteriales bacterium. Classification (GTDB taxonomy): domain Bacteria; phylum Actinomycetota; class Actinomycetes; order JAFAQI01; family JAFAQI01; genus JAFAZI01. Next base: position 8,346 of record DATJWM010000157.1, read on the forward strand.
TCGACGTAGCTCAGTTGCTCATCGGTCAATCCGGTCTTGCCAACCCGCAATGCCGCAGTTGCGGCACCGGGCTCGACCGGAAGTCGGGTGGCAGCGGCCAACCGCTGCCCCAGCCCGGCGAGGCGGGCGCCTCCGCCGGATAGCACCACCCGGGTCAGCGGCACGCTGGCCGGCTGTGCGAGGTAGTAGTCCAGCGAGCCACGGACCTCTTCGACGAATGACCCGCCGGAGGACTCGATCACTCGCGCCGCGGGATGGTCGCTGGTGACCTCACCGCGCACGGCCGCCATGCCGAGCTGCTGCTTGACGCCCACCGCCTGCTCGAACGGAACGCCGAGCCGCTCGCTGACCGCATCCGTGATGTTGTCGCCGCCCATGAGGAGGATCCGGACGAAACGCGGGATGCCGTTCTCGTGGATGACGATGTTCGTGACCTTCGCACCGACGTCAACGAGCGCCTCGGCTCCGCCGCCACCGGCGATGCCCACTTCGTCGACCCGCCCGAGCGCCCGGAGCACCGCGAACGGGGTGAGGTCGACCTGGGTGGCGGTCAAGCCTGCCCGCTTCACGGCCTCGAGCGCGGCGTTCACCATGTCGCGCGAAGCGGCAACGAGCAGCACGCGCAAGGCACGCGATCCGGTGCCATCCGTCGTCTCCTCGATTGGATGGAAGTCGAGGATGGCTTGTTCGACCGGGATCGGGATGAAGTCCTGAACCTGCATCTCGAGCGACTTGCGGAGCTCCTCGGGAGGCATCCACGGCAGATCGACCTGCCGAACGATCACCTTCTGGTTCGCGACTCCGAGCACGACCTTCTTGCTCGAGAACTTCGCGGTCGACCACAGGTGCTTGATCGCGTCGGCGACGAGCGCCGGATCGGCGACCTCACCGTCGCGGACGGCTCCCACGGGGAGCGCCACCTGGCCGAAGCGCTGAAGCGTTGCCTGACCTTTGCCGAACGCGAGTTCAGCTGCCCGCACACCGGACGTGCCGATGTCGAGACCAACCGCAGTCCGTCCTGCCACTGGCTCGTCCTCCCGATACCGCCCGCAGCCCACGGCCGAGGCGCGTGGCTTCTGTCAATGAACGGGATCGGTCGGCAAGGCGCTCTCCTTGAGCACAAGGAGGGTGCGGAATTACGCCGAGCGGTGTACTCGGTGTCCTTCAGTGTCCGATTGCGTGCGTATATGCGTGCGCAATCGGGTGACCGGCGAATATGCCGATCAGGGCGCCCACGAGCATGAACGGCCCAAACGGGACCTTCGTCTTACGACCGCCGCCGGCCGCCAGGATGATCACGACGCTGACGATCCCGCCCACCAGGAACGCCGAGAACGCGCCGACCGCCACCTGCCCCCACCCGAGCCAACCGAGATAGATCCCGACGACGCCGGACAGCTTGACATCACCACGGCCCATCCCTGCGGGATGGATGAACCAGACAAGGCCGTAGAACGCCACCAACGCGAGCATCGCAAGCACGCAACGCAGGTAGTCCTCACCCCGGCTGTCGACGACCGCCGGGATCGCCAGCAACGCCAGCGCGACCGGGTACGACGGCAGGGTCAGCACGTCCGGCAGCCGCAACACGTCGATGTCAATCATCGCAAGGGCGATACCTACGGCGGCGAGGTAGAGGTATGCCGGCAGGTCGGCGTGAATGCCGAATCTGAGGCCGAACGCGACGTACAGCGCGCCGGTGGCAAGCTCCACGAGCGGATAGCGGATCGAAATCGGGCTTGCGCAGGCACGGCACTTCCCGCGCAGCACCAGCCAGGACAGGACCGGGATGTTGTCCCGGGCGGCGATCGGTTGATCACACGAGGGGCAGTGAGACGGTGGGTGCACGACCGACTCGCCGCGGGGCACCCGCCAGATCACGACGTTGAGGAAGGATCCGATCGCGAGGCCGAGCAGCCCGAGGAGGACGATCACCGCGGCCACGGCAGGAGGCTACTTCCCGTCGGCCGAGAACTCGCGCAGCGACGCTCAGCCGACAGATCCGCCGTTTCCGCTGCTCGACACCGAGCCGTTGTCCTCCTCGACGTTGCTGAGCCCTGGCGTCGGGGAGTACGGCGGTGAGTTCCACTTCAACAGCAGGTAGTTCGAGGCACCGGCACCCGTCGGGACGGCCGATCCATCGCACGGCGTGATGATGATCTCCGGGAAGCCCGAGGAGGAGTTCAGCTGGCCCGGGTCGGCCGCCATGCACTGGCTGTCGAGGATGTCCGATTGGGCGTTGAGTTCGCTCACGAGCAGGTAGGACTCGATGTAGTCCTCCTGGCCGTTGTTGGTCGTGACCAACCCGGTCGGCATCCACATCTCGTTCACCGGAACGTTGGCGACCGTCAGGCTGCTCGGACACTTCGCGCCGCTGATCTGCTGACCGCTCGTGCCCGGGTTGACCAGGCAGTCCTTCTCCCCCGTGGACGTGCTGCCACCGACACATCCGCCCGCGTTGGCGGAGCAGTTCGTGTAGAACACGCCGTAACCCGCGGTGCCGACGGCCTGCCACTGCCAGAGCTGGTTCCACGTCAGCGTGGTCGCGTCAGGCGCCTGCTTGCAGGGGTAGGCAATGAGGTGGTTGCCGAAGCTTTGTCCGCTCACGTCGAGACAGCGACCGAACAGTGCGTAGTTGACGTACTGGTTCGTAGGAGTGCCCGGGATACCGGTGGTGTTACCGCCGGACTTCCCGGCACCGACCTGCGCGTCGGGATTCCACGCGGAGTCGTCCGCCGAGCTGCCGCCGCAGGTCGAGAACGCCAGTGCGGCTCCAATCGACGCGGGCGTCGACGCGGTCATACCGCTCGGCGTCAAGCAGAAACCGGCGCCGACCGTTCCGGTCGCCGATGGGGCCTGGAAGTGCCCGTTGTCGTCGTAGGGCCACTCCTGCTTCTGTTGGGTGCTGCTCGCGTATGGGTAAGTGGTTCCGGAACCACTCGTGGCACACGGCTCGAGCTCGGGTGTCCCCGCCGTGAGGGCGGACGAGCTGACGTTTTGGATGCACAGCCCTGACCCACCGCCGAGGGTCGTGTCACCGCCGTATTCGATCGTCAGATCGGACCGGTACAGCCAGTCCTGTCGCGGGGTCCCCAGCGGGAGGCAGGCCTGCATCGTCGGGATGGTGCCGACTCCTGGGCTCGAGCCTGCGTCGAGGCACATGGCGTCCTGGTTGCCCGGGATGAACTCGGCCAGACGACCACCGGTGGTGCTGTTGCTCGTCGAGGTCGAGAACTGGTAGATCGCGTGCAGGGTCCGATCGCCCTCCGTCGAGCTCAAGCCGGACACTTGCGGCCCGCTGCCGAAGGACTGAATGAACGCGTAGGACGGCACCCCCGCGACCAGGCCGGCTTTGCAGGAGATCGCGTTGGTCGACCACCAGTCGGTCGTCGAGTCGTTCTCGTGCGAACTCGGATCGGTCGAGTAGTAGGCGATCACCGTGCGGTAGGTGGCCTCATCCGCCGCCACCGGCGTGGTCTCCACCGTCCCGGTGATCTGGTCCCCTGCGACGTTGACGTCCTGCGCCGGGTCGCCCACGAGGATGTCGACGCCCGCGCTGTCCGTGCGGTCCGAGCAGGGGATCTTCGTGAGATCACCGCCACCGTTGGTCTGGGCGTTGCGTAGCTGCCCGAGGGCCGCCTGCAGCCCTGCGGCCGCGGCGTCGACGGTGTGCACCTGCTTTTTCGCCAGCCCGGTCGGGCGGACCTGGGAAAGCATCAGATCGGCGACCGCGACGCTCGTCACGGTGATCACCAGGATCAGGAAGATCGTGAAAATCATCGCGAACCCACCGTCGACACCGGCGCGATTGCGAAGGATCCGGACCAACCGGTTCATGATCGGGTCACCTCGGTACAGACGGATGGCGGGGTGGGGCTTGCCGGCAACCTGGTCGAGTTGATCGCCGTGATCGTGACTTCGCTGGTCGACGTTGCGGCCGGCGCGCCACTCGTCGCGTTGAAGGCCAGCGCGAGCTGGTAGTGGCCGTTGACCGGCTGATCGACGGTGGGCACCACGATCGAGAACAGCGGGGTCGAGGAGTTCACCTGGCTGAGGCCGATCGCGGCGGTCGCCCATCCGGTCGCCGTCACCGATCCGACGCCGCTGAGCGGGGGCTGCCAGGTCCGCCACGCGAGGGTGCCGGTCGAGGGGGTGAAGCGCCATTGGGTGCAGGTCTGCTGCTGGTTGACGTTGCCGTTGCGCCACTCCACGTAGCACGGCGAGCCGGTCACGCACCCCGAGCTGTAGGAGCTGTTGCCGGGCGTACTGATGGCGTTGGCGTAGCGAAGCTGGTGATCCAGCAACGAGATCACCTTCCGCGCGGCATCCATGTCGTTGGCCTGGCTGTTGTCCCGCTGGGTGGTCCCGAGCATCGACACGACCGCCGTGCTGATGATCGCGAGGATGATCGTGAAGATCAGCGTCGCGACCACCATCTCGACGAGGGTCACTCCGGCGTCGGCGTCATGCTCGACGCCAGGATGACACCGGGACGCCCGAACCGCTCGCCGGGCAGCTGCCAGCCGGGTCATGTGGTCGTGATCCCGGTCAGGCTGATGGACGTGCTACCACCGTCGGGGTTGGTCCACGTCACCTTCAGGGTGTAGCCACTCTTCGCGCTCGTCGGCGTCGCCACCGAGAAGGTCGCCTTCGTGCTCCCCGTCAGCGTCACGGTGCCCGGCGTCGGCGTGCTGTTCGGGCCGCCCGTCCTCGTCCAGGACACGGTCACGGTCGCGCCGGACACCAGGCCGGACGTGCCGCTGGTGCCGAGGGTCACAGTCGTCGTCGAGTTATGCGTGGTGCTGCTGGACGTGATCGACCCGAGCACCGGTAGGGCATCGACCGACACGGTCTGCGTCCTGCTGGCCGCTCCAGTGTCCGGGTTCGTGATCGTCACGATGAACGGCTGGGAGCCGGTGCTCGTCGTCGGCGATACGGCAACCGTCACTGAGGTCGAACTCGTGTACCCCACGGTCCCGGAGCCGACGGTGGTGCCGTTCTCCGTCACGGTGTAGGTGGCGCCGGACTGGAAGCCGGTGCCCGTCACGGTCCACGTCGCGGAGACGCCCGGCGCCACACCCGCCGCAGGGATCGCGTAGCTGGTGATCGTCGGAAGCGCGTCGACCGTGATCGTCGCGGTGGCGGTCGTGGTTCCGCCGTCGGGGTTCGTGAGCGTCACCGAGAACGACTTCGACCCCGTGCCACTCAACGTCGTACCTGCCACAGTCACTGACGTCGAGCTGGTGTAGCCGACCGTGCCCGAGCCGATCGAGGTGCCGGCCTCGGAAATCGTGTACGTCGCACCCGACTGAAAACCGGTGCCGGTCAGCGTGAAGGTCGTCGCCGCACTCGGCAAGACCGACGCTGGGGAGATGCTGGTGATCGCCGGGTTTGCGTTCACGGTGATCGTCTGCGTACCCGTCCCGGATCCTGTGTCCGGGTTTGTGACGGTCACCGAGAACGACTTCGACCCGGTGCTGCTCAGCGTGGTCCCGACGACGGTCACCGAGGTGGAGCTGGTGTAGCCGACGGTGCCCGAGCCGATCGAGGTGCCGGCCTCGGAAAGCGTGTACGTCGCACCCGACTGGAAACCGGTGCCGGTCACGGTGAACGTCGTCGTCTTGCTCACGAGCGCGGTCGTGGGCGCGATGGCGCTCACCGTCGGCGGGGCGTCGACCGTGATGACCCGGCTCCCCGTGATCGTGCCGGTGTCCGGGTTGGTGATCGTGACCGTGAAGGTTTCCGCACCGGTGACGCCGGAGAGCGGGGTGGCGAGGAAGGTGAGCTGGGTGGTGCCGGTCAAGGTCGCGGAGGTCGGAGTCAGCGCAGTGCCGTTCTCGGCGATCGACACGGTGAGACCGGACTGGTAGTTGGTTCCGACGACGGTGAACGTCGTCGACTTGCCGGCGACGACGGTCGTCGGGCTGATCGAGGTGATGGTCGGCTTGCTGATGTCGACGACCGTCAAGGTCTCGGTGGTGTAGCCGCCGTCGTCGTTGTAGACGTACAGCGTCAACGTGCCCGAGGCGGTGGGGGTCAAGGTGAGGGTCGCGGCGCTAGCAGACGTGTAGGCGATCGACGCGGTGGTCGACGGGCTGGTGGCGGCAACCGCCACTCCGAGCGTGTTGGGAGAGGCTTCAAAACCGGTCGCGCCGGTGATGTTCACCGTGGCCGTCAGGCCGGTGTAGATCTTGGTCTTGCTGAGGGTTCCGGCGGTCGGTGGGGTGATCTTGTAGCTCGTGGTGCTGCCGTCGGGATTCGTCACCGTGATCGTGGACGTCCCGGAGGTCAGGCCGGAGAAGCCCCCGATCGTGATCGAGTCGTAGCCGCCCACCGACGGCGTCGTCGTCCCGCCACCATCGGTGACCGAGTAGCTGCTGTAGCTGGCACCGCCGCTCACACTGATGGACGCGCCGGTTTCCAGGCCGCCACCCGTGAGGGTCAAGTTCTTCGTCGACGGATCCCACCCGGTCCCTGACACGATGTTCGGGACCTCGGTGATGGAGCGCTGGAAGTGGCCGCCGTCGGTGTTGATCACGCTGATCGTGTAGGTGCCGGGGTCGTCGCCGGTCTGGAGGCAGAAGTCGACCTCAGTCGCCGACGGCTGTGCGATCTCGGAGATCGACCCGCCTCCGGATCCGATCCACACCCGAATGTTGGCGTTGAGGTTGGTGCCGGTGACCACCTCCTTGGTGCCGTAGTCGGTGCCGGCACTGGTCGTGCAGCTTTTGACCCCGGTGTAGACGTTGTCGGTGTTGAACGTCCCGGTGGCGAACGAACCCGACGGCAACGAGATGTTGCTGTTGAAGACCGGATCCGCAGTCGGGTCGATCAGCGTGCTCGTCGAGTAACTGCAGGCGCTGCTGCAGGCTCCCGGAGACGTCCAGGTCTCATACACCGTGACGCGGTACTCCTGGGTGGTGGTGGAACCATCCGCGGGCGTCTTGGTCGGACCGCAGGCAGCGTCCGTGACCGAGTACCAGCACACGTCGATGAAGTTGTAGGAGGTATAGAGCACCGAGTTGACCGTCTGCGGAGTGGTCGCGGGTACCGTCTCGTTCCCCGTCGTCGTTGCGGTCGAATCCCAGTTCCCGCTGTTCGTCGTATCGTCCTGGCCGCTGATGTTCAGCGCGGTCGCCGCAGCCGATCCGAACAGCACGGTCTGCACCTCGGACTTGGTTCGGCCGCGAACCAGGTTGTTGACCCCGGTCGTCACGTCCTGGCTCGGGGCGACGCTGATCGCCTCGATCGTCTCGAGCTGCTGGTTGGCGAGGTTGACCGCCTCTTGGTGCTGGCGCTGGTTGTTCAGACCACGGATGTTCGAGACGAAGAAGCCGACGCTCGCGGTGGCCACGATCGAGATGACGATCAGGGCGACGATCATCTCGACCATCGAGAACCCCTGATCGCCACCATCCTGACGGCACGCGAAACGCCTGGAGACCCGGGTCATGAGGCCTCTATCGGCAGTGCGCCAGGTGGGATTGATAGCCATCTGGGGGGCAACCTCGACTCAGCCGACAATGGTGCCCCCTGGCACTCCGGTCGTCGTTGCTGGGCATCCGGTCGAGCCCTCGGGTTGGAGACCTCCGCCTTCGCTGTCGTAGTACCAGACGGTCGGAGAGCCGAGGTGCACAGCGGACAGGCAATAGCCGTTCTCGCCGTCATAGCGAACGACCGTCAGCGTCACCTGGTTGCTGGCCTCCAGCTTCGGCTCGCTCGCCTGGATCGCTGCGGCGCTTCCGTAGGTGTTGAAGTCGTTGAGATAGATCTCTTCGAAGTTGGCGAGGTTGCGCAGATCACTCTTCGACGCCGCGTCATAGCCCTTCTGGCGCTGATTGAGGAAGACCGGGATCGCGATCGCCGCCAGGATGCCGATGATGATGATGACGACCAGAAGCTCGATCAACGTGAAGCCGTCGTCGCGCTCGCCATCCCGGCAAAAGATGTGCGTCCTCGTCATGTGTCCAACCCCTCCCCCTTGTGAGCCCGAGACCCGCCCTGCGGGTCATGCGGACCTCGTCAACGGCACGAGGGCCTGCAGCGCCGGAGCGCGGCAGGCCCTCGTGGCGAACCACCTAGCCGAACGAGCAGGAGGCGCCGGCGGCCTGCAGGCCACCGTTCTCGCTGTCGTAGAGCCAAACCTTGCTC
>DATJWM010000158.1:0-55312 GCA_035501255.1 Mycobacteriales bacterium
GCAGCGGGGCTACTCCCTCGCCGCAAAGACGATCCTGCTCGGCATCATCTGCCTGGTCCTCGGGATGGGACTGGCGTTCGGGACGTTCTTCATCTGCCACGCGATCTTTGCGCACTACCACCTTGCGGTGCCGCTCTCGGATCCGGGCGTGGCCCGGGCGATCGTCGGCGCCGGGCTCTACATCGGCGTACTCGCGCTGTTTGCGATGGGGCTGGCCACCATCCTGCGGCACACGGCCGGCGCGATCACGACCCTGGTCGCGTTCGTGTTCATCATCCCGATCGTGAGCAACCTGCTGCCGACGTCCTGGCAGGACCACTTCTCCCGCTACCTGCCCGCGAACGCCGGCGGTTCGGTCACCGAGGTGGTTCAGCAGGCCCACACGCTCGGTCCGTGGGCCGGGTTCGCCGTATTCGTGGCGTGGGCGATCGGCGCGCTGCTCGTCGGCTGGTACCTGCTGCGCACCCGCGACGTCTGACCCGAACCGGCGTGACGCCGCTCTGCCTATCGCGTACCGGCGTGACGCCGCATCCCGTATCGCGTACCGGCGTGACGCCGCTTCGCCTATCGCGTACCGGCGTGACGCCGCTTCGCTAGCGGAGGTGCTCGGTGTGGGCGCAGCTCGGCCAGGCCGACCAGCCGTCGGCCCGGTGCAGCTTCGTCGCGGCCCGGTCCTGGACCTTCGCCTTGGCGTGGTCCGGCCGACCGCGGAAGCCGAGACCGTGCCAGGTCGACGGGGAGAACTGGTAGGCCCCGAAGTAACCGTTGCCGGTGTTCTCGCGGTAGTTGTCGCCGGACTCGCAGATCCGCAGCTTGTGCAGCTTCGACTGCAGTGTCCCGGCCGCACTGGCCGGGCCGGCAGCAGTCACGCTCGCGACGGCGAAGCCCACTGACAGGGCAGCGACGCCGACCATCCGGGCAGACGAATGGGGAGAGGTACGTGCCAATCGACGCACGACGACTGTTCTTCCTCGGACGCCTGCGAAGTTAGCTGTCGGGTTAGGACGCGGGAATCGCCCTGTCGCTTGCGCGACTTCACCCCAAGGGCACCGAAGGTTCCGGCACCCGGAGGAACGTGGTTCCTCCGCTCCCGCCCTCGTCGGTTCGTTGCGCGCGCCCGGTGGCGGGACTCGGCGTCCGGGTGTGCGTACCGCTCGGGTGAGCGGTCCTTGGCACTGTATCGGTACGCCGCTGACCCCCCTGTAGCCGGGTCCTCAGCCGGCCCGGACCGCGCCGCGACGGGCAAGGTCAGGCCTTCACCTTCACCGCCTTGCTGGCGGAGGAGCCGTAGGTCTTGCCACCGTGGCCCTGCTTCGCCGTGACGACCTGCGTGCACGGCGTGGTGTTCGGCTGGAGCACGGTGAGCGCTGGAGCACGGTGAGGGTGTGCTGACCCGCGGCGACGGTCGACGGATCTGTGCGCGGACCGCAGGTCCGCACCTAGACGCACCTAGACGCACCGCCGGCCGGCGGGGGCCGGGGCTAGGGTCGGCCCGGTGAGCGAGCCGAATATCGCGGGTGCGGGTCTCGACGGCAAGGTCGCGTGGGTGACCGGCGGGGCGCGCGGGTTCGGGGCGGGCGTCGCCCGCCGCCTCGCGGCCTGCGGTGTCGCCGTCGTACTCTCCGACATCGACCGGAGCGCAGGTGAGGCGGTCGCGGCAGAGATCGGCGGGCACTTCCTCGAGTGCGACGTCAGCGACCTCGACGCCTGCCGCGCCACGGTCGCCGCCGTAGTCGACCGCCACGGCCGGGTCGACATCGCCTTCCTCAACGCCGGCATCTCGACCGGCTGCACCCTCGACGAGTCCTTCCGCCTCGATCGCTACCGCCGGGCGATGGGCGTCAACCTCGACGGGGTGGTGTTCGGCGCGCACGCGGTGTTCGCGCCGATGAAGGCCGCCGGCGGCGGCGACATCATCGCGACCGCCAGCCTCGCCGGCTTGGTCGGCACCGGCTTCGATCCGGTGTACGGCGCGAACAAGCACGCCGTGGTCGGTCTGGTCCGCGCGATCGGCGACGAGTGGCGGCAGTACGGGATCCGGGTCAACGCGCTGTGCCCGGGGTTCGCCGACACCGCGATCGTCGACCCGCTGCGCGAGGTTCTCGCCGCCCTGGAGATCCCGCTGATCGACCCCGAACGGGTCGTGGACGCGTTCATGCTGGCGCTGACCGGCGGCGGATCGGCCGAGTGCTGGTACGTGCAGCCGGGCCGCGAGCCCGAGGTCTTTCGCTTCGCCGCCATCCCGGGACCGCGACCCGTCGAGTAGTGACCGGAATACTTGTGTGAGCAAATAAGTTGCACGGGCCAGACTGCACGAAGACCGACCACCAAGGAGGCAGCAGATGCCCGCGATCACCGCCCCTGACCTGACCGTTCTCGACCGCGTTCCGGTGCTCGACCCAGCGGTCGCGACGCCGCGTCCGGTGAAGCAGATCACCAGCGCGCCGAGCGGCTACGAGGGCGAGGGGTTTCCGGTGCGTCGCGCGTTCGCCGGCGTCGATCTCGCCGATCTCGACCCGTTCGTGCACATGGACCAGATGGGCGAGGTCGAGTACGGGCCGGGCGAGCCGAAGGGCACTCCCTGGCATCCGCACCGCGGCTTCGAGACCGTGACCTACATCATCGACGGGACCTTCGAGCACCAGGACTCGCACGGCGGCGGCGGCGTGATCACCAACGGGGACACCCAATGGATGACCGCCGGCAGCGGCCTGTTGCACATCGAGCGGCCGCCGGAGGCGCTGGTCGCGAGCGGCGGTGTGTTCCACGGCATCCAGTTGTGGGTCAATCTGCCACGGGCGCAAAAGCTCGTCCCGCCGCGCTACCAGGACCTGCGAGCCGGCCAGGTGGCGCTGCTCGCTTCGCCGGACGCCGGTGCACTCGTGCGCGTCATCGCCGGCGAGGTCGACGGCCACTCCGGGCCGGGGACGACGTACACCCCGATGACCATGGTCCACGCGACGGTCTCGCCGGGTGCGTCCCTGACCCTGCCGTGGCGCCCGGAGTTCAACGCGCTCGGCTACGTCCTCGCCGGGCGGGGCACGGTCGGCCCGAGCGGTACGCCGATCCAGACCGGCCAGCTCGCGGTCTTCGGACCGGGTGGGAGCGTGACGGTCGCGGCCGCGAGCGGACAGGACGAGCGGCACGCCACCGGGCTCGACGTACTGATCCTCGGTGGAGCGCCGATCCGCGAGCCCGTGGCGTGGATGGGTCCGTTCGTGATGAACACCAAGGCCGAGGTCCAGCAGGCGTTCGCGGACTTCCAGGCCGGTCGGCTCGGCACGATCCCCGCCAACTAACGCCCAACTGTCAGAAGTCGGGCGTTTGCAGCCGCAAAACGCCCGACAAAAGACAGTTGGGCGATACCACGTGGGGGTTAGCCGGGAACGGTGACCGTGGTCGACGCGTTCGGGCCGGCGCCCGCGCTCGACCGCGCCCGCACCCGGACCGCATGAGTACCGGTCGCGACGTGCTGGATCGTCACGCTCCGGGCGCCGGGCGCGACCGTCACCTCGTGCTTGCCGACCTCGACCGCATAACCGGTGATCGCGGCTGCCCCGGGCACCGGTGCCGGTGCCTTCCAGGTGACGGTCACCGCCGCCGAGCCGGAGCCCGAGCCGGACGCTGACGCCGAGGCCGTGGCCGACAACGAACGCGGCGCACCCGGCGTCGGGATCGGCCGGAACCAGTAGCTGCGCAACCCCAGCGCGTACTGCAGGTCCGTCCCGGTCACCGACACCGTCGACCCGCTGCCCACGAGCTTCGCCGCGGTCACCCGACCACCCCACCGACCGTGCCCGTCGCGCCCGGTGATCAGGATCCGCTTCAGCGTCCCGACCGCCGGGTACGCCGACTCGATGCTGCTCGCCGAGACCGACGTTCGCCAGGCGTGCGCGCTGTTGGGGACCTCGCCGTCGTACGGGTCGTGCTGCGAGGGCAGATACGACACCCCGCCGGACACCGTCCACCCGCCGTCCGCGGAGGAGTACTGCGTCAGCACGGCCTGGTTGGCGCTGTCGACCACGATCTCGCCGGCGGTGGCCGCGACCGCCTTCGTCGCCCGCGCCGCCTCGCTGCGGGTGCCGGGATAGGCCTGGTCGCGGGTGTCGCCGAACAGATCGAAGTGCCGCCCCTTCGGGTGCGCCATGTCGCGGGTCGCATAGGTCCGCGCGGCCACCGCCTGCGCCTGAAGCGCCGCGCTCGACCACGACGCCGACATCTCCGCCGGCACCACCGAGCGCAGGTAGAGCTCGAGGTTGACCACGTCCACCGCCTCGAGCTGACCCGACGCCACGTCGGCCACGATCGACCCTCGGTACGACGCGGACCCGCCGGGCACCGTCACCGTCAGCCGGCCGGCCGAGTCGGTGAACGCCGCTCCCCGGCCGGCGGTCGTGTACCGATGCCACTGGCCCGCCGCGTGATCGCGAAGCACGACCGTGCCACCGTGCAGCGCCAGCCGCCACCCGCTGATCGGCGCCTTCGCCGGCGCCGGGGTGGCGGTCGGCAGCGTCTGCGGCTTGCCGCCGTGCGTGGTCAACGCCAGCCCGTCCGCGGGCGCCACCTGCAGGTAGCCCCGGCCGCCGGCATCCGTCGCGGTGAGCAGCACCCGGACGTTGCGCTGGGTCGACCGGGTCGCGATGAACGTGTGCGGGTAGTAGAAGTGCAGGATCTCAGCGGCGGTCAGGCCGCCGACCTTCGCCGCGCCGTACGCGCCCCACTGCGACATCCCGTGCCCGTGCCCGTAGCCCCGGCCCTTGAACGTGAACACGCCCCCCGGCGGGACCGGGTAGCGCTCGGCAACCGACGCGGCCGCGACCGACGCGGCCGTCGCCCGGGGGGCGAGCACGACCCCAGCGGGAACGAGCGCGACCGGCGCGAGGAGCGCACCCGTGACCACCGCCACGGCCGCGAGCGGCCCACGGCGGGCCTTGTTACCCCTCGTCACTGTGGCCACATCCGTCCCTACGGTACGGCGTACCGGCCGGCATTTCCCACCTTCTCCACTCGCGCCGCGGGCGACCCGCAGACCAACCGGAGGTGACCTTTCAGCGTCTCCTCAGCAAACGGCCCCTATCCTGGGGGGCCGCCTCGGCACCGCCGCCGAGCTTCGGCCGGCCGCCGAACCGCTCGGCTCTGCCGCCGTACCGCTGAGCCTCCCACCAAGGAGCACCGTCTCGTGACGACGCCCGGGTCACCGCAAGAGCCCGGGTCACCGGAAGAGATGACACCCTCGAACCAGGACCTGGCGCCGCGCCGCCGACCCCGCTGGCGCCGGGTGCTGAAGTGGACGTCGATCTCGCTGGCGGTCGTCCTCGTGGTCACGGTCGGGGTCGGGATCGCCGACTACTACTACATCAACCACAAGATCACGGTGCAGCCCTACATCGTGCCGACCGGCAGCGGAACGTCCCCCCGCCCGTCGAAGGCCGCCGACGCGCTGCATGCCGAGAACTTCGTGCTGATCGGCTCCGACACCCGCCAGGGGGCGAGCGGCAAGGGCACGGGCGGCAAGAACATCTCCGGCGCCCGCTCGGACACCACGATCATCATGCACATCTCGGCGAACGGATCCGGCGCCACCTTGATCAGCATCCCGCGGGACTCCTACGTCCAGATCCCCTCCTGCGTGGTCGGCCCGCACAACCAGCAGTCGAGCCCGTTCATGTCCAAGTTCAACGCGGCCTACTCGGTCGGCGGCGAATACAGCAACAAGTACGCCGCGAGCTGCACGGTGCACACCATCGAGACCCTGACCGGCATCCACATCGACCACTACGCGGTGATCGACTTCGCCGGGTTCAAGCGGATGGTCTCGGCACTCGGCGGGGTGAGGATGTGCGTCGCGCATCCGCTCGTCGACCCGATCGTCGACGTCGACGGCGCCTACCACGGCAGCGGCCTGAACCTCCCGGCCGGCAAGAGCGTCGAGATCAACGGCGACCAGGCCCTCGCGTTGATGCGCGCCCGGTACGCCCTCGACGGCGGCGGCGACCTGCCGCGGATCAAGCGCCAGCAGGAGTTCATCGGCGCGATGATCCGCAAGGCGACGAGCACGAGCCTGCTCACGAACCCGTTCAAGCTCCAGAGCTTTCTGGTCGCCGCGGCTAGCTCGATCACCACCGACGGCTTCGGGCTCGGCACGATGCGCAAGCTCGCGAGCGCGCTGCACAACGTCGGGGCCGGCGGCGTCCGGCTGCTGACCGTGCCAAACCTCACCGAGGCGCCGGGCATGCCCTACGGCGACGTGGAGTGGGACCCGAGCAAGGCGCCCGAGTTGTGGAACGCGATCCGCAACGACAAGCCGATCCCCGGGACCGCCGTGCACGCGCACAAGAACACGACCCGCACCGTGCCGCTGACGGTCGCGCCGAGCAGCATCTCGGTCGACGTCGAGAACGGCACGGCTCGCAAGGGCCTGGCCCACAAGGTCGCCGCGAAGCTCACCGCCCAGGGCTACAACGTGGTGGGCATCGGCAACGCGCCGACGACCGGCTACCTCACGAGCGTGGTGAAGTACGGGCCGGGCAAGGTTCAGTCCTCGCAGACGTTGCACGCCTCGGTCCCGGGCAGCATCCGGCGCACGGACCCGACCGCCTCCACGACGCTCACCCTGATCGTGGGCGCGGACTACACGAAGGTGAAGAAGGTCACGATCAACTCGAGCGTGTCCTCGACCACGTCGACCAACAAGATCTCCACGATCTCGGCGGCCACGCCCGGATGCCTGTCCTGACCGGGCTCGTGGTGCTAGCGCTCCTCGACCACGCGCCACGACGTCAGGAAGCCGGCTCCCCAGGACAGGTGCATGGTGGCGAGCACGAGCGGTAACCACTGCCGGGCGACCCGGGGCAACCCGCGCCCGACGACGACGGAACCGGCGAGCACGAGCAGCGCGTAGCCGACCGGCAATGTCAACGCCACGAGCCACCACGGCGTTGATAACAGAGCACCGATGATCGCCGCCAGCAGGCCGAGGCCCACCCCGAGCAGGGCGAGCGGCGGCGCCAGATAGCGAAAGTTGACCGAACTCGGATGGGTACGCATCACATGCCGACGCCATCGCCCGTAGTGGAAGTACTGCGCGGCGAGGGCGGACAGGGTGTGCCTCGGCCGGTAGGACACCGACAGCTTGGGCGAGAACCACACCAGCCCGCCGGTCTCCCGGATCCGGTAGTTCATCTCCCAGTCCTGCGCCCGGGCGAAGGTCGCGTCGTACCCACCGACCCGTTCCAGCGCGGTACGCCGGAACACCCCGAGATAGACAGTGTCCGCGGGGCCTTCGCCGCCGCCGACGTGGAAGGGCGCGTTCCCGACGCCGAGCTTGGAGGTCATCGCGGCCGCGACCGCCTGCTCGAAGTCGGTGACCCCTGTGGCGCTCATCAGGCCGCCGACGTTGTCGGCGCCGGTCCGCTCGAGCAGCTCGACCGCGTCCGCGACGTAGGTCGCCGGAATCACCGAGTGGCCGTCCACGCGCACCACGATCGGGTACCGGCTGGCCGCGATCGCGATGTTCAGCCCGTCGGGGGTGCGACCGGTCGGGCTGTCGACGAGCACGACCCGGTCGTCGGTGGCGAGCTCGGCGGCGATCGCGTTGGACTTGTCCTTGGACGGGCCGAGCGCGAGCACGACCTCGAGGTCACCGGCGTAGTCCTGGCCGAGCACCGAGCGGACCGCCGACGCGAGGTGGCGCTCCTCGTTCAGCACCGGAAGCACGACGGAGACGGCGGGCAGCGAGTCGATTTCGGGGGGAACCATCGCGCGGCACGCTACCGCGTGGCATCCCCGGACCTGAGCACCTGCTCACCTAGCATCGGATCCGGAGTTGTCGCATCTGTCCCGATCAGCGGAGGTTTCAGCTCGTGACCGGGCCTTTCGATGGTCCCTCCGCGGACGCTCCGCCTCCCCGGCGGCAGCTGCCGCCGGAGTTCGATCCGCGCCGCCGCCCGCCGGGCGCGAAGGCGCCGGATGGCGACGCTCGTCCGCCTGGTCAGCGGCGCGGCTGGGGTCCGAACTGGATC
Source organism: Mycobacteriales bacterium (assembly GCA_035501255.1). Lineage (GTDB taxonomy): Bacteria > Actinomycetota > Actinomycetes > JAFAQI01 > JAFAQI01 > JAFAZI01. The sequence continues at coordinate 8,022 of DATJWM010000158.1, forward strand.
CGCGGCTGGAGCAGGGGGCGGCTGGTGGCCAGCGTCGCCGGGTTCATGGCGCTCGTCATGGCCGGCGTGGTCGGGTTCGGCTGGGCCGAGGTGTCGGCGATCTTCAACAAGATCCACACCCGCCAGTGCCCGTCGTGCATCAGCGGCAACGACGGCAAGGGCCTCAACATCCTGATCATCGGCTCGGACAGCCGGGCCGGGCTCACCAACGCCCAGAAGAAGGAGTTGCACGTCGGGCACGACTCCGGCCAGCGCTCCGACACGATGATCCTGCTGCACATCCCGGCGAACGGCGGCAAGGCCGACATGGTCAGCCTGCCGCGCGACTCCTACGTCACCATCCCCGCCCACTGCCCCGGCGGTGCGGCCCCCACCCACGGCTCCTGCCCGAAGGGCGCCGCCGTGATCCCCGCCGCGCCGAACAAGCTGAACGCGGCGTACTCCTTCGGGGGCGCGGACCTCACGGTCCGCACCGTGCACGACAACACCCACATCCCGATCAACCACTACATCGTGATCAACTTCCTCGGCTTCGTGAACATGGTGGACAAGCTGGGCGGGATCGCGGTCTGCGACTCCCAGCCGATCCACGACCCGGTCCACTACGACGCCTCCACCGGCGGGTACGTCGGCAGCGGGCTGAACATCCCCGCGGGCAAGGTCACCCTCGGCGGGACGCAGGCGCTGGAGTACGTCCGGGCCCGCGAGTTCGACCCGGCGCAAGGGGACCTCGGCCGGATCCAGCGGCAGCAGAAGTTCATGGCCGCCCTGCTCGACAAGGCGGAGAGCGCCGGGGTGATCCTCAACGTCCCGAAGCTGCTCGGCTTCTTGAAGTCGGTCGCCGGGTCGCTCACCGTCGACGCCGGGCTGTCCCACGGCGAGATGTTCAGCTTGGCCCGCCGGCTGCACTCGATGTCGCCGAGCCACGTCAAGCTGCTCACGGTGCCGCTGTCGGACACCAACTACGCGAGCTCGGCCGGCTCGGCCGTCCTGTGGGACCCCGTGCTGTCCAAGCGACTGTTCCGCGACTTCGCTCAGGACAAGCCGATCACGAACGTCACCGGGTCGCACAAGTTGACCGTGGCGCCGCAGAACATCGCAGTCACCGTTCTCAACGCGGCCGGCACCGCCGGCCTGGCGAGCCGCACCGCGCAGGACCTCACCAACGTCGGGTTCACCATCTCCGGCACCCCCGCGAACGCCCCCGCGGGCGCGAACCCGGCCCAGACGGTCGTGGTCTACGGACCGTCCCGGGCCCAGTCGGCAAGAACTCTTGCCGCCGCCGTCCCGGGAGCGATCACCCGCGAACAAGCCTCCCTCGGCTCCGGCCTCCAGCTGTGGGTCGGATCGAACTATCACGGTACGAAGAAGGTCACGGTTAGCTCGAGTACTGACCGGCCGACCGTCACGAACGGAGCGTCCCACGCATGCAACTGACCCGAAAGCCCGTCATCGCCGTGCTCACCGTGGCAGCAGGCCTGATTGTGGCCGGCTGCAACAGCGAGAGCACGCCCAGCGCCACCGGTGCTGGCGGTACCGGCCTGGCCGCGTCGACCGCTCAACCGGTGGCCGCGAAGCCGGCGCCGAAGCCAACCTGCCCGCTCACCGGCAAGGTGCGCGCCAAGGGCCAGCGGATCAACCGGCCCGCCGTGGCAATTAAAGTTGACAACGTGGTGGGGGCGCTGCCCCAGTCCGGCGTCAACGGGGCCGACGTCGTCGTCGAGGAAGAGGTCGAGGGCGGCCTCACCCGGTTGATGGCGATCTTCCAGTGCAACCGGGTGGCCGTGGTCGGGCCGATCCGTTCGGCGAGGATCTCCGACGCGGACGTCCTCGCGCTCCTGCACGGCAGCGTTCTGGGCTTCTCCGGCGCGAACCCGAAGGACCTTCCGCCGATCAGGAAGGACTCCGACGCCGCGCTGGTCTCGCCGTCGGATGCCGGGTCGATCTTCTACCGCGGCACCGAGCACATCGCCCCGCACAACGAGTACTCCTCCACCCATGCCATCCTGCGCGCCGGCCTGCACCTTCGTCCGCACCTGCACGCACCCAAGCCGCTGTTCCACTACGGCGCCATCTCCACCCACGCCCGCAAGGCCCACACGGTCGCGATCAGCTGGCCGTCGGCAAGCGCGTCCTGGACGTGGTCGCACGGCCAGTGGCTGCGGACCCAGAACGGCTCCATCGACCGGCAGACCGACGGCGCGCAACTGTCGGCGCGCAACGTCGTCATCATGCGCGTGCGGCTCGCGAGCACCGGCCTGCACGACGTCCTCGGCAACGCCTCGCCCCGCGACGTCACGACCGGCCACAACCCGGTCTGGGTGCTGCGCAACGGCAAGATGATCAAGGGCACCTGGTCGCGGCCCTCGATCAAGGATCCGTTGACGTTGAAGGACAAGTCCGGGCACGTGATCGCCCTGGCTCCCGGACGGACCTGGATCGAGTTGCTACCGGCGCCGGACAAGCCCAGCCGGGGCTGAGCATCCCCGCTCTCGTCGTTTCCTGAGCACCCGCACCGGGCATTGCCTCAGGGCGAATCTGACTAGGCGTCAGAACTAATTCTTGGACGCCGGGAAAACCGGTTAAACCGCCCATTGCCGCCCCTTGCACGCAGGATACACCCCCCTGTCGGGTACGGGGCTGCGCCGTTTTCTGCGGATATGCCGGGAATCATCTGACCGTTTACGCGTCGGTAACCAGTCCGGGACTAGTCCGTTAATCCTGAAGATTCTCTGGAAGCAACCGCCGCTCTCGAGCCTGATCTTCTCCACTGGAAGAAAAAAGCCGGAGGATTCAACAAGATCTTTGGTTGACCGCTCCGGGCCTCGGCTCCACGGGCTAGACGGATCTCTAGTCACTTTGGGTGGTGACTAGCGGTGTGATCCGCGTCACGAAACTGCTACCAGGGGTAACCGGGGTGATGGTTTGCCGAACCCCTTGACGCCGCATTCCCGGCAGAGAAGTATGCCTTCGCTTGATCCCTGTCTGGGGACTCAGGTGCATGGCACGAAACCGCAAGGCCGCGCGCGCGCTCCCTACGTGCCGCGCTCGGAGCGATACCGAACACGACACGTCCCAGCCCACTGGAGGATTCGTGAAGTTCCGATCTAGATCAGCGCGAGCGGTCGCCGTAGGCGGCACGCTCAGCGTCGTCGCGAGCCTCGCCGGCATCGCGCTGACGCAGGCGCCGGCACTCGCCGGCAGTAACGCAGGCACCAGCTATGAATACGACTGCACGACCGCCCTACAAGCCGGCCAAACCGGACCCTTCGAGATCGTCACCAATCTGGCCGCGACCCCCGACCCGTCCTTCTACCAGGGCGGCTCGTTCGGCGCAGCCGGCGCACTGACCTTCCCGATCCCCGGCAGCGAGGCCGCTGGCCTGGCGGCCAACGGCATCACGGCCACCGGCCTGACCGTCTCCGGTCTCACGATTGCCTCGACCGACGGAACGGCCACCGGTTCCTACACCTACGGCCACACCTTCGCGTCGCAGACGTTCCCGACGACGACCGTCAGCGGCGTGAGCTGGACCTCCGGCTCGACCACGCTGACCGCGTCAGCGGGCAGCTTCTCGGCGAGCGAGGTCGGCGACGGTATCGGTGCCACGACCGGCATTCCGAGCACGGCGGTCATTGTCGCCGTCGCGGGCGGTGGCGCGAGTGCAACCATCTCGGCTGCTACCACCGCGGCCGGCAGTGGCGCCCTGACCCTGTACGCTCCGCTCGCCTTCACCGACTCCTCGGTGAGCACGGGCAACGTGTTCGGCGTGAGCACCACCCTCGGTAGCCACGCCAACATCGGGATCGTGCCAGGCACGGCAAACACCTTCACGCTGACCACCAGCCTCGGGATCAACGTCCCGTTCGGTGGGACCACCGGCATCGGTACGGCGGACTGCGTGCAGACCGGTTGGACCGCGGCCTCTGTTCCGGGCCCGATCCAAACCAACGCCACGACCCCGGTCCTGCCACCGGAGGCCCTGGGCGGCGCCACCTCGCTGCTCTCGGTCACCAGCGGCTTCACCCAGGCCGGGACCACGGTGAAGATCACGCCACCGGCCGCGGCCTACGTCGTCGCGACCGACCCGGCGCCGTCGTCCGGTAGCGCCAACGTCAGCCTCGGCGTCGGCGGTTCCAAGACGATCACCCTGCCCAACAGCAGCAACGGCGGGACGGCCACCACGGGTTGTGCGGTTAGCACGGCTCCGTCAGACCCGCGCCTCGCGGTCTCGATCAGCAACTCGCCCAGCCTCTGCCAGGCGACGCTGACGGACAGCGGGTCCGGCCCGGCGACGGTGACCTTCCAGTACACGGTGTCGAATACCAACTCGACGTCGTCACCGGGCACCGTGACGGTCAACATCGGCACCCCGCCGGTGGACGAGCCGTTGAGCCAGGTTGTCAACCCGGGTCAGCTCGTGCTCAGCTGCGCCGACCCGACGTTGCCGATCAGCCTGCACTGCGACACGCTGAACCTGCCGGCGATCACCCTGAACGGTGTGCAGCAGACCAGCACCGGTGCTGGTAGCACGCTGTACGTGGAGGACAACCGTGGTGACCCGACGTCCGGCTGGGGCCTGCAGGCCTCCGTCGTTCCGTCGAGTGGGACCGACAACACCAACGCCTCCTGTGCCGGTCTTGCCGACTTCTGCAACGAGAGCGTGGGCACCCACGCGCTTGACGCGAGCGGCAACGGCCAGATCGCTGCGAGCAAGCTGGCGATCAGCGGCATCGGTTGCGCGGCGCACGCCGGCAACCTCAACCCAGCAGCCGTGCCTGCTGGCGGTGGCAACTTCGGTTCCACCCAGGCCATCTGCTCGGCTGCGGCCGGCTACAGCGGTGGCACGTTCGATGTCACGAAGACCTACACCCTGACGATCCCGGCTTCGGTCTACGCCGGAACCTACGTCGGGACCGTGGAGTACCTCGTGAGCTAGAACGACCGAAGTAGCACAAAAGTCCGGGGAGGGGCGATATATTCGCCCCTCCCCGGACCGCTTCTGTTCAGATTGGAATCGTGACTTCCCCATGATCTGGCGGTACCGAATCAACCTGCGCTCGCGAGCGCGAGTCCTGACGAGTCTGTTCGTCCTCCTCGCAAGCCTCGCCGTTGTCTGCGGGGTCTCCGCCCGGCCGGCAGCCGCCGCCGACAACGGCCGCTGGTCGGTGTTCCCGACGACGGCCAAGGGCCAATCCCTGGCTCGGCCCTACTTCCAGCCGCTGCTCACCCCCGGCGTACCCGTCCGGGACTCCCTGACCATCACCAACGAGACGAAGACCAGGCTCAAGTTCCACATCTACGGCTCGGACGCCTACAACTCACCGTCGGGACAGTTCCTCCTCAAACTCTCCTACCAGCCGATGCATGACATCGGCACCTGGATCCACCTGCCCGTCTCCACCCTGACGCTGCGAGCCAAACGCGCGGTCAAGGTGCCCTTCACGATCACCCCGCCGGCCAACGCCACTCCCGGCGACCACGCCGGCGGGATCATCGTGGAGGGCCAACCAAGCGCGGCGCACAAGTCGGGGGCCCTCCAGATCCACCAGATCGACGCGGTCGCGGTTCGCATGTACGCCCGCGTCCGGGGACCGCTCTCGCCCTCGCTGTCCGTGACGAGTGTGCACCTGGACCCGAGTCGGGGCGGCGCAGCCCTGTTCGGCGCAGGATCCAACGTCAACGTCAGCTACACCGTGACGAACACCGGCAACGTCAATCTGACGCCGACGGCCGACCTGTCGGTCAGCGCGGTCCTCGGCTCCACCCACCACCGCACCTCGGTGATCCCGCAACTGCTGCCCGGCGGATCGGCGACGATCCATCAGGAGATCAGCGGGGTCAAGCCCTCGGTGATCCTGCACAGCAAGGTCGTCGTCACGGCCAAGCACACCGCGGGCGAGGCGTCCGCGAGTGTCTGGAACATCCCGTGGCTGCTGCTGGCCATCATCGTGGCCATCATCGCGGCGATCGTCTGGTACCGCCGTCGCCGGCGCGGTACCGCACCGCCCGAGGACGCGACCGGTCGTCACCGAGAGCCGACGAACGCCTGATGAGACCCCGGGGGGGTGCCTGGCTCCTGTCCCTGGCGGCCGTGCTGGCCGCCGGGGTGGCCCTCCCTGCCTTCGCCCACCCTGCGTCCGCTAGCCCGCAACGCCACCGACCGACCATCGTGCTGGCAACACACAGGCTGGTGCCCGGTCACTCGGTCGCCTTCACCGGCCACCGTTGGCCGGGGGGGACCGCCATCCAGCTTCAGCTGTGCGGGCGCAAAGCCATCGACGGAAGCGCCGACTGCCTCGGGAGCACGGCCGTCACCGTCAGTCCCGGCCCGACCGGCGAAGTTGACGGGCGGCTCGTCGTGCGAACGCCCGGCCGGCCGTGCCCCTGCGTCGTGTTGGTCCAAACCCTTCCGGCCAGCGGCTCCTCGACCATTCCGGTCACCGTCGTCGGTGCGCCCAAGGAAGCGGTCCGCCCAGCGCCGGCCGCGCGGTTCGCCGTACACGCATCCGTGACCGGCGGGTGGTCGTGGGGGTCGCTGTTCGGCCTGGGTACCGACCGTGAGTTGAACGTCACGGTCACCAATCAGTCGCGGGTCACCCTCGAGCCGGTGGTGTCCGCGCGTTGGGGCCGCGGCGGAAGCGAGGACAACGTCATCTCCGCGCCGCCGCCGAAGCCGCTCGGACCGGCGCAGACGACAACGATCGTCGCGCCCTTCCGGCTCGGGCCGTTCTCGCACGGGGCCTACTCCGTGACCGGCACCGTCCACGGGTCCAACCCACCGGTCAACTTCGCGACGACGACCTCGACCACGCCCTGGGGACTCCTGGCGATCCTCGCGCTGCTCGTCGTGCTCCTGCTGCTCAAGCTGGGCAACTCCCTGCGCAAGGCGCGCAACCGAGGGAAGGCTCGGCACGCGCGTGACCCCGGCGACGAGAGCGGACTCGACGCCCTCCTCGACGGCGAGGGCGCGACCGACCCGGCGTCGGAGCCGGAGAGCCTGGTGGAGGGAGCGTCCTCGACCCCGGGGGCTTTGTTTGACGAGGCGTCTGCGGACCGCGCCGCCGCGGACGGCGCCACCGCGCCGCGCCCGTACCGGGCACGCCGCGCAAGTCGACGCCGCGCCCTGATCCGCTAGCTTCTCGGCTCGCCCGCGCCACGAACGCTGCCCACCTTGCCGGGCGCGAGATGTTGCCCTCGGCGGCGCCCTACGCACCGCCGAGGGCTGCGACCGACCCGTCCCAGCCCAACTGGAGACAAGTGATCACCTTCGACGGTACCCGCGGGATAGGCCGTTCCCACCTATGCGCGCCGCGGCTCGCCGTGACCTGAATCACACGAATCCGACCCGTAACCTTCGCGTCTCCCGCTCGTTAGTCCCTCCGACGGACCAAATCAACCGGCCTCGGAGGCCTTCGATGTACGAGCCCGAAACGACCGTGACCACCCCGCTGCCCCTCACCGTGACGGCCAGCACGGGGAGCGGCGACGTGGCCGGGGAGCTTCGCTACGACCCGGCCGACCCCTTCGCGGTGTCCCTGGCGATCGGCGTCGACGGCGTACCCGTGGTCTGGACCTTCGCGCGCGAACTGCTCGCGGACGGCCTGTGCGGGCCGAGCGGCGTCGGTGACCTGCGGATCGAACCGATCACCGCGGACGGCGTCCGCGAGATCGACATCACCTTGACCACCGACTGCCAGGCGACGCTGATCGCCCCCCGCGACACCGTGGTCGCCTTTCTCGTCGAGGCCTATGCCACGGTCCCGGCCGGGTCCGAGCTCGACCACCTCGACATCGACGCCGAGCTGACCGCGCTGCTCGCCTAGCACCTCTCCCCGCGGCGTTTCAGAGCACAACCGGCGTCCGCGCGCGGCGTGTCGCGACGGATTGCGCCGTACGGCGCGCGTTGGGGTGCGGTTGTGCTCAGGAACGCCGAGCAGCGGCAGGAACGCCGAGCCGCGGCAGGTACGCCGGGCACCGACCTGGCGCCGGCTAGATTCGCTCGGCCTGGTGCCGCGCGGCGAGCGCCTTGACGTGCTTGGGCAGGCGGCCGGTGGCGAGGTCGGCCACGGTGACGTTCTCGAGCACCTCACGCAGGCTGCCGCGCACCGCCATCCACACCTCACGCAGCGACTCCGCCGCGCCGGGGTAGCTGAGCTCGGTGAGGCTCAGGTCGCGGACGTTCGCGAGCGGCCCGTCGACCGCGCGGATCACGTCGGCGAGGGCGATCTCCTCGGCCGGCCGGGACAGGACGTACCCGCCTTCGCGACCGCGCTGACTGCGGACCAGGTGCGCGTTGCGAAGCTCGCGCAGGATGCCGAGCAGGAAGTTCAGCGGGATGTCCTGTGCGACCGCGATCTGCTCGGCCTTGACCGCGCCCGAGTCCTCCGCAGCGGCGAGCTCAGCCATCGCCCGAACTGCGTAGTCGGACTTCGCAGAGATCCGCATTCTCTAGATCTTGCCGTACGCCGGACGCTTTGCGGCGCAGATTGCGGTCGGTGAAATCTCAGCGTCTGCGGCGCCGGCGGACCACGACGGTGACGAGCATGAACGCCGCGAGAGCGGCGCCGACCTTCGCCAGCTGCGGGCCGTACTCCGCGAGCAGGCTCTTCGGGTTGACCCGGTCGGCGATGGCGTCGATGCTGCCGGCGAGCTCCGCGCGGGTCTGCTCGATCTCCTGGGCGATCTGATCCGGGTCGCGGCGCGGCGAGTCGGCGCCGGCCTCGCGACCTGATTCGGTGGTGTCCTCGACGGCAGCCATGCCCTGATCCTGCCCGTCCGTGGCGGTTTTATCCACCTCGGGGGCGATCGTTGGCCGGCGGTACGGCGTACTAGCGTCGGGGCCATGCGACTCGCACCCGGTGACACCGCACCCCTGTTCAGCCTGCTCGACCCCGACGAGAAGCTTCACTCGCTCACCGACTACAAGGGTCAGAACGTCGTCATCTACTTCTATCCGGCGGCGCTCACGCCCGGCTGCACGAAGCAGGCATGCGACTTCCGCGACAACCTGGCGCTGCTCAACGCGGCGGACTACGTCGTACTCGGGATCTCCCCCGACAAGCCGGCGAAGCTGGCGAAGTTCCGCAACACCCACGGGCTGACGTTCCCGCTGCTGTCCGACCCGGACCGCGCGGTGCTCGAGTCCTACGGCGCGTACGGCGAGAAGACGATGTACGGCAAGAAGGTCATGGGCGTGATCCGGTCGACGTTCGTGGTCGACCCGTCGGGCAAGATCGCGGTCGCGCAGTACAACGTCAAGGCCACCGGCCACGTCGCAAAGCTGCTCCGCGACCTCTCCCTGGCCGCCTAACCCCCGCGGCCCCGGCGAAGCGGCGTCACGCCGCTATCGGGCCCACAGGGCGCGCCAGACCGAACGCACCAGCGAGGGATCGGTACGCAGCACCGACGCCGCCCAGCCCGCGCTGAACGAGCTCGCGAACACCGCGGCCGCCTGCGCCGGCGTCAGCTTGTCCATCCGCCGGATCACTCGATCCCAGTCCTCGTCGCCGAAGCGCGTGATCCGCTCGTTCACGGCGTAGGAGATCCTCAGGTTGCGCCCGACCGAACGCCGCCAGTGCCGCGGGTACGACGCCATTCCGCGCGCGGTGTAGTCCCCGCCCGCAGTCACGATCGCGTGGCCTGCCTCGCGACCGGCGAGGATCGCGTACCGGATGCCCTCGCCGAGCAGCGTCGAGCCCTGCCCGGCCGCGTCGCCGGTGACCACGAGGCCGTCGCCGACCAGCGTCGTCGCGTCCGGCGGCAGCACCGGCATCAGGCCGCTGTGCAGCTCGAGCGCGCCGGCGGTCGCGCTCGGCCCGATCAGCCGGCCGAGCTCGTCGCGGAGCCGGTCCAGCAACACCCGCGGCTCGGCGTCGCTGTCCGGGCGTACGACGCCGACCCCGAGCCGCACCCGTCCGTCGCCGCACGGGAACGCCCAGCCGTACCCCCCGGGCGCGACCTCGTCACCGAGCCAGAAGATGACCTCGTCCTGGTCGTAGGCCGGGGCGTGCAGCTCGAGCTCCATGCCGACCGCGCTGCGCTCGTTGCCGGGCCGCAGGCCGGCTTCGCGCGCGACGAATCCGGTGTGCCCGCTCGCGTCGACCACGACTCGCGAGGTCAGGTCGTACCGGCCGTGGAACGGGTCGCGGACGACCAGGCCGCGCACTCCCGCCGGCCGGCCGGGCGTCCGATCGGCCGCGCGGATCGCGCCCTCGACGTGCGCCTTGAGGCGCAGCTCCGCGCCGGCCTCGACCGCCTGCTGCGCGAGCCACTGGTAGGTGCCGCGGACGTCGAGGACGCAGCCGACCGCCTTGCGGTACGTCTTGACCGCCTCGGTCGTCGGCCCGATCACCTTGATCCGGTGGATCGGGTGGTAGCAGCGCTCCGGTACGCCGAGAGCCTTGAGCGGCTTGATGAAGCTGCCGCCGCTGGTGCGCACCGGCTCGCCGATCGCGTGCCCGCGCTCGAGGACGACGACCGAGAGCCCGCCGCGCGCCGCCTCGGCCGCGGCCGCGAGCCCCGCCGGGCCGCCGCCGACGACGGCGACGTCGACCTCGGGCGCGCGGATCGCCGGCGTCGCCTGCTGCCCTGACATAACCCCCCGATCCCATCACGCCGTACCCGGCCCCGCTTCGCCCAACTGTCCGCAACCGGGCGCTTTTGCCGGTCAAACGCCCAACAACTGACAGTTGGGCGAAGATTGGGGGGTGAGCGACCACGGGACCCGGATCGTCGAGCGGCACTGCGACGTCGTCCTGCTCGGCACCTCGGCCGACCTCCTCGCCACCGCGGCCGACCTGAGCGGGCGCGGGTGGTCGGTGATCGTCGTCGACGCCGACGGCCCGAGCAGGGCGGACGTCGACCGCGCAGACGCCGACCCGCCGGACTCGCTCCGGGAGGACATCCGCCGCCACGGCGGGGAGATCATCGCGGCGCGTGCGACCCGCGTCGTGCCCCGCGACGACGACCACCGGGTCGTCGAGCTGACCGGTGGCCACGCGATCCTGGCCCGCTGGGTCGTGACCTCACCGGAGACGGCGAAGGCGGTTACCGCGCTCGCCGCCGCCGCACCGGACACCGGCCGGTACGCCGCGAACGAGGCCGACTGGGACCACCGCTACGACGGCGAGCAGATGTGGAGCGGGAACCCGAACGGGTCGCTGGTCGCGCAGGTCTCCGCGCTGCCTCCGGGGCGCGCGCTCGACGTCGGCGCCGGGGAGGGCGGTGACGCGATCTGGCTGGCCGAGCAGGGCTGGAGCGTGACCGCGAGCGACATCTCCCGGCGCGCGCTGGACCGGGTCGCCGGCGAGGCCGCCCGCCGCGGGCTGCACCTCGACTACCTGCACGCTGACGCGAACGCCGCCGATGCCTACCCGCGCTCGTCCTACGACCTGGTGTCGGCGCAGTACGCCTCGATCCCGCGTACGCCGGATGGGCGCGCGGTGCGCACCCTGCTCGCCGCGGTAGCGCCGGGTGGCACCCTGCTCGTGGTCAGCCACGACCTCACCCCGCTTCGTACGCCGATCGACACCGCGACGCAGAGCCGCATGTTCGACCCCGACGCCTACGTTCGGGTCGAGGACTTCCTCGGCGTACTGTCCGCCTCGCCCGACTGGGAGATCGAGGTCAACGAGCTGCGCGACCGGCCGCCCGGTGCGGCGTCCGCGCACCACGTCCATGACGTCATCCTGCAGGCCCGGCGGCACTCAGTGGACGGGTGACGCCTCACTCGCCCGCAGGCGTTTCGCCAGCGTTCGCAACAAATTCAGCGCGATCGCCGGCTCGTTCTTGAGCATCCGGTTGAAGTCGGTGCGCTTGATCCGGGCGACGACGACCTCGTCGCCCGCTTCGACGGTCGCGGTCCGCGGCGAGTCATCCAACAGCGCCAGCTCCCCGAAGTACTCACCCGGGCCGAGCTTGACCAATCGCTTGCCCGGCGGCCGGACCACCACGGTGCCTTCGATCAGGATGTAGAAGGAATCGGCCTGATCGTCGAGCGTGACAATCTGGGTGTACGGCGCGATCCGTTGGATCCGAGCGAGCTTCGCGATGCTCCGCACGTGACGGGGTGACAGCTCGGCGAACAACGGGATGTCGGCCAACACGTGCGCCCAGTCGATCCCCGAGCCCGCCATCTCGTTCGTCAGGATCATGGAGCTGGTCATCTTCGCCATAGGCCGGAGGTTACCGTTACGACCTACCCGGCGCCCGACGCTGTGCCCGGCCACCCGGGACCGCATCCGAACGCGAGATCCGTGGGGTCGGCGGGATTCGAACCCGCACTGGCGTGCTCCTAAGGCACGTGCCTCTGCCGTTGGGCTACGACCCCGGTCGGTCAATCCTGCCAGTACGGCGCCCCGATGGAACAATCCCTCGCAGGACACGGACGAGCGGCGGAGGAGGGATCGGGCATGGCGCGGACCGTCGTCGCCGGAGGTGCGGGCTTTTTGGGCTCGCACCTGTGCGAGCGCCTGCTCGACGACGGCGAGGAGGTCGTCTGCCTCGACAACTTCGTCACCGGCAATCCGGGCAATGTCGCGCACCTGCTCGAACGCGACGGATTCCGGCTGATCCGCGCCGACGTCACCGACTTCATCCACGTGCCCGGTCCGGTCGACCACGTCCTCAACTTCGCCTCGCCGGCCTCGCCGATCGACTACCTCCAGCTGCCGATCGAGACGCTGAAGGTCGGGTCGATCGGCACGTTGCACACCCTCGGGCTGGCGAAGGAGAAAGGTGCCCGCTACCTGCTCGCCTCGACCTCGGAAACGTACGGCGACCCGCAAGTGCACCCCCAGCCCGAAACGTACTGGGGGCACGTGAACCCGGTCGGCCCACGCGGTGTGTACGACGAGGCGAAGCGCTTCGCCGAGGCGATGACGATGGCCTACCGTCGCCACCACGACGTCGACACCGCCATCGTCCGGATCTTCAACACGCACGGACCCCGGATGCGGCCGAACGACGGGCGGGCGATACCGACCTTCGTGCGACAGGCGTTGCTCGGCGAGCCGATCACGGTCGCCGGCGACGGTAGCCAGACTCGCTCGATCCAGTACGTCGACGATCTTCTCGAGGGCGTCGTGCGATTGTTGCGCTCCGGGCATCCCGGCCCGATGAACATCGGCAACCCGCACGAGGTCTCGATGCTCGACCTCGCCACGACGATCCGCGACCTGTGCGGTTCGGCGAGCGAGATCGCGTTCATCCCGCGGCCGGAGGACGACCCGACCGTGCGGCAGCCGGACATCAGGCTCGCGATCGATGCGCTCGGGTGGGAGCCGAAAGTCGCGCTCGAGGATGGCCTCGGGCACACGATCACGTACTTCCGCGCGCACCCCGAGATCCTCGGCGTACCCGGGTAGTCGAAGCGGCGTCACGCCGCTTCGGATTCCGCGCTGACCTTGACGATCCGCTGGTCTCGCGGGCGCGAGGAGGCCACTTGCGTCAAGGTCAGGGTGGTCCAGGTCGGATCAAGGTACGACGCGACACCGCGAGCTGTGGACAGCCGGCCACACCGAGCGGGGATTCGCGCAAGAGTCCAGCGATGACGCGGGCGCAGGTGCCGAAGGAGTTGCGATCGAGACCCTTCACCACGCGGCAGGCCGCCGCGCTCGGGCTGAGCCGCAACGCGCTGCAGAGCGCGCAGTGGCGCCACGTCTTCCGCGAGGTCTGGGTACACAACGCGCTGGAAGACAACCAGCAGCTGCGCCTCGACGCGGTCAGGCTCGTCCTCGGCGCGGACGCGTTCGTCTGCGGCCTGACCGCCGCGTGGATCCAGGGGGTCGACGCGCACGACCGCCACGCCGATCTGGTCTGGGTGGGCTGCCCGATCGGGCGCCGGGTACGCCGTCGGACCGGCTGCCTCGTCCGTGAGCTGGAAATCGAGGACGACGAGATCGTCACGGTTCGCGGCGTCAGAGTCACCCGCCCGCTGCGGACTGCGTTCGACTGTGCCCGCTGGCTCACGTTGGTGGAGGCCACGGTTGTCACGGACGCACTCGGGCACGGCGGCAAGATCCGCGCCCGCGACGTCTCGGCGTACATCGATCAACGTCCCGGCTGGCGCGGGGTCCGCGCGGCGAGGCTGGTCGTGACCTTGATGGACGCCCGCAGCGAGTCGCCGATGGAGACTCGCCTGCGCCTGCTGCTCGTCCTCGCCGGTCTCCCTGCGCCTCAGCCGCAGGTGGTCGTGACCGACGCCGCGGGGCGGTTCGTCGCCCGCCTCGACCTCGCCTACCCCGACATCGGTCTCGCCATCGAGTACGACGGGGCGTGGCACTGGAACCAACGCCGCGCCGACGACCGGCGGCGCCAGGCTGTCCGCGACCTGGGGTGGGACGTGGTGGTCGTGAGCGCCGAGGACTACTACCGGACCCCGGACGAGCTGGTCGCGATGATCGCGACCAAACTCGGGGTCGCGATCACGAAGAGAACGCGCCGACCTTGACGATCCGCTGGTCTGGCGGGCGCGAGGAGGCCACTTGCGTCAAGGTCACGCCCCGAAGCAGAACGGCGTCACGCCGTTTCGCTAGAGGAGGGTGCTGAGTTGAGGAGCGAGCGCGCGGAAGGCCTTGCCGCGATGGCTGATCGCGTCCTTGTCGGCCGCGGACATCTCGGCCGTCGTGCGGGTCTCCCCGATCGGCACGAAGATCGGGTCGTAGCCGAACCCGCCCGACCCCCGCGGCGCCCGCAGGAGCGTGCCCTCGATCCGCCCCTCCGCGACCAGCTCACGACCGTCCGGCGCCGCGGCCGCGGCCACGCACACGAACGCCGCCCCCCGCCGCTCGGACGGTACGTCGGCGAGCTGCGCGAGCACGAGCGCAAGGTTCGCGGCGTCGTCGCCGTGCCGCCCCGACCAGCGCGCCGAGAAGATCCCCGGCATCCCGTTCAACGCCGAGACCGCAAGCCCGCTGTCATCCGCGACAGCGACGAGCCCCGACGCGATCGCGACCGCGTGCGCCTTGAGCAGTGCGTTGGCCGCGAACGTCTCGCCGTCCTCCACCACGTCCTCGATCGAGCAGGCCTCGTCCATCCCGACCAGCTCGATCCCGTACGGCGCAAGGATCCGCCGCAGCTCGGCGATTTTGCCGACGTTGCGGGTCGCCAGCACGACGGCGGCAGCCACGCGAAGTTCCGATCAGCCGGCGGCGGCGAGTGCGGCCTGCTGCACCCGGGCGAGGTCGGCACACCCCGTCACCGCCAGATCGAGCAGCGCGTCGAGTTCGGCGCGGTCGAACGGCGCCCCCTCGGCCGTTCCCTGGACCTCGACGAAGCGCCCGTCACCGGTGCACACGACGTTCATGTCGGTCTCGGCCTTGACGTCCTCGTCGTAACACAGGTCCAGGCGAGGAACGCCGTCGACGATCCCGACACTCACCGCCGCAACCGACGTGACCAGCGGCTCCCCGACGAGCGCACCGCGCGCACGCAACCACGAGACCGCGTCGGCGAGCGCGACGTACGCGCCCGTGATCGCCGCGGTGCGGGTACCGCCGTCGGCTTGAAGCACGTCGCAGTCGATCACGATCGTGTTCTCCCCGAGCGCCGGATAGTCGATCGCGGCCCGTAACGAGCGCCCGACCAGCCGCGAGATCTCGTGCGTCCGCCCGCCGATCCGACCCTTGACGGACTCGCGGTCGCTGCGGGTGTGCGTGGCGCGCGGCAGCATTGCGTACTCGGCGGTCACCCAGCCGAGGCCGCTTCCCTTGCGCCAGCGCGGGACGCCCTCGGTCACCGACGCCGCGCACAACACCCTGGTCAAGCCGAACTCGACGAGCACCGATCCCTCGGCGTGATCCAGCCAGCCGCGCGTGATCGTGACCGGGCGCAACGCGTCATCGGCGCGCCCATCGAGACGCTCTGCCACGTCAGACCTCGAACACATCGAGCGGACGCGCGACGGCGATGTCCCCGTCGTACGTGCTCTTCGCGCTGGCGATCGTGCGCGCCTCGTCCCCCCACGGCACGAGGTGGGTCAGGACCAGCCGGCCGACGCCGGCACGGGTCGCGTGCTCGCCGGCCTCGCCGCCGGTGAGATGCACGTGCGGCGGGTTCTCGTCACCGTCGAGGTACGACGCCTCGCACAAGAACAGGTCGGCGTCCTTCGCGATCCCGACGAGCTCGTCGCACACGCCGGTGTCGGCGCTGTAAGTGAGCGTGCGCCCTCCCGCGGTGACCCGCATGGCGTAGGTCTCGACCGGATGGTTCACGCAGCGCAGGTCGACCGCGAACGGTCCGATCTCGCACTTCGTGTCCCGCTCGACCGGGTGGAAGTCATACACCTGCGAGAGCAACTCGTCGACGTCCTTGCTGTAGTTGCTGGCGATGGTGTGCCGGATGTTCGCCGGGCCGTAGACCGGCAGCACCGGGGGCTGCCCCTCGGGGTGGTAGCGGCGCGCATAGGTATAGGTGATCAGGTCGAGGTAGTGGTCGCCGTGCAGGTGGCTGACGACGACCGCGTCCGGGCCGAGCAGCCCGCACGCCTCCTGAAGCGCGCCGGTCGAGCCGTTGCCGATGTCGAGCAGCAACCGGAAGCCCTCGTGCTCGACGAGGTAGGACGAGCAACCCGAATGCGGCCCCGGAAAGGTTCCCGAAGCACCGACGATGGTGAGCTTCACGCGTTGACTCCGCTGACTGAGGTGACCGGGACGAACGAGGACTGGGCGGCCGCGACCTCGCCGACCTCGGGACCGAGGAACCGCCGGCCCAGCCGGGCGAACGGTTCGGGATCGCCGGTGGCAAGGAACGTGTGACGAGGCGCAGTGAGCGACTCGTCGCGAAACCCGACGGTACTCGCGAGCTCGCGGTACACGTCCTGCGCGGTCTCCTCCGCGCTGGACACGAGCGTGACGTCCGGCCCGACGACGTAGGAGATCACGCCGGTCAGGAGCGGGTAGTGGGTGCACCCGAGAACGAGGGTGTCGACGCCCGCAGCGCGAATCGGTTCGAGGTAGTCCATCGCGAGCGCGAGCAACTCCGGGCTCGAGGTGTCCCCACGCTCGACGAACTCCACGAACCGCGGGCACGCGACCGAGGTGAGCGTGACGTGCGGCGCGGCCGCGAAGGCGTCGTCGTAGGCCATGCTCGTGATCGTCGCCTGGGTGCCGATGACGCCGATCCGCCCGTTGCGGGTGGCGGCAACGGCCCGGCGTACGGCGGGCTGGACGACCTCGACCACCGGGATCGGGTAACGCTCCCGGGCGTCGCGCAGGCAGGCGGCGCTCGCGGAGTTGCAGGCGATGACCAGCAACTTCACGCCGTAGCGCTCGACGAGCGAGTCCATGACCGAAAGCGCCAGCGCGCGCACGTCCGCGATCCGGCGAGGCCCGTACGGGCCGTTCGCGGTGTCACCGACATAGACCACCGACTCGGCGGGCAGTTGGTCAAGGATTGCCCGCGCAACAGTCAGCCCTCCGACACCTGAGTCGAAGATTCCCAGCGGCGCGTCCACGTCCGCAATGTAGCCGCAACCCCGCGTTCATTGCGCCCCTGTGACCCGTGTCACGCCCGGATCATCCACAGCGAAACGGCGTCACGCCGTACAGGCCAGAGCGAAACGGCGTCACGCCGTACAGGCCAGAGCGAAACGGCGTGACGCCGTTATGTCCGGGCTAGGCCCAGAGTTGGCCTTCGAGACCCGCGGCGGCCTCCTCGAGCGTGCCGCCGTACGCGCCGGTCGAGAGGTACTTCCAGCCGCCGTCACACACCACGAGCACGATGTCGGCCCGCTCGCCCGCCTGGACGCACTTGCGGGCCTGCCCGAGCGCCGCGTGCAGGATCGCGCCGGTCGAGATCCCGGCGAAGATCCCCTCCCGCTCGACGAGCTCCCGGGTACGCCGCAACGCGTCGAGCGGACCGACCGAGAACCGGCCGTCGAGGATCGAGGCATCGTAGAGCTCGGGGACGAACCCCTCGTCGAGGTTGCGCAGCCCGTAGACGAGCTCGCCGTAGCGCGGCTCGGCGGCGATGATCTTGACCCCGGGCGCGTGCTCGCGCAGGAACCGCCCGACGCCCATGAGCGTGCCGGTCGTGCCGAGGCCGCCGACGAAGTGGGTGATCGTCGGGCAGTCGGCGAGGATCTCCGGCCCGGTCGTGTCGTAGTGCGACTGCGCGTTCGCCGGGTTGCCGTACTGGTAGAGCATCACCCAGTCCGGGTTGTCCGCGGCGAGCTTCTTCGCGACCGCGACCGCCTCGTTGGAGCCGCCGGCGGCCGCGGAGAAGCGGATCTCGGCGCCGTACATCTCAAGCAGCTGCCGGCGTTCGAGCGAGGTGTTCTCCGGCATCACGCAGATCAACCGGTAGCCCTTGAGCTTGCAGACCATCGCGAGCGAGATCCCGGTGTTGCCGCTGGTCGGCTCGAGAACCGTGCAACCCGGGCGCAGCCGTCCTTCTGCCTCCGCGGCCTCGACCATCGCGACCGCCGGCCGGTCCTTGATCGACCCGGTCGGGTTGCGGTCCTCGAGTTTCGCCCACAGCCGGACGTCGGCGCTCGGCGAGAGGGCCGGAAGGCCGACCAGCGGGGTGCCGCCGAGTGAGGCGAGCAGCGAGTCGAAGCGGGCCATGAGAAGAAAGGAGTACGCCGGTCAGCCGCCGGCGACCGCGGGCAGGATCGTCACGACGTCACCGTCGGACAGCGGGGTCTCGACGCCGCCGAGGAAGCGGACGTCCTCGTCGTTGAGGTAGACGTTGACGAACCGCTGGAGCGAGCCGTCGTCGCCGACCAGGCGCGCCCGGATCCCGGCGTAACGAGAGTCGAGGTCGACGAAGAGGTCGGCAAGCGTCTGCCCGCTGCCCTCCACCGCCTTCTCGCCGTCGGTGTAGTTGCGCAGAATCGTCGGGATGCGCGCTTCGATTGCCATAGTCGTCAATTCTGCCAGGTGGCGGACGGCCGGGTGAGGCTCCGACGGATGAGCACCCGCGCGAAGCGAGGTCACCCGTCGATCTCGACCGGTTCTTCGGTCACCTCATTGTCAACGATCCGGAAGCTGCGAAATTCCGTCTCGCCGGGCTCGCGGGTCGAGACCAGGACGTAGTGCGCGCCCGGTTCCATCGCGAGGCTGATGTCGGTGCGGGACGGGCGCGCCTCGGTGGCCGTGTGCGAGTGGTAGATGACCACCGGCTCCTCGTCGCGGTCGTCCATCTCCCGCCAGACCCGCAACTGCTCCATCGAGTCGAACTCGTAGAAGGTCGGCGACCGGGCGGCGTTGAGCATCGGGACGAACCGCTCCGGGCGGTCGCTTCCCGCCGGCCCGGCGATCACCCCGCAGGCCTCGTCCGGATGATCCCGGCGGGCGTGCGCGACGATCTGCTCCTTGAGCGCAGCGCTGATCCGAAGCACGCCACGAGACTAGGCCCGGTCAGTATCCGGTCAGGACATGGACCAGGCTCTCCTGCAGGCTCGCCAGCCAGTCGTAAGCCTCGATCTCGGCGTACCGCTTGCTTCCCGGCTCGAGCGCCCGGCGTTGCTCGTCGAGGTCCTCGGTCGCCTCGATCCAGGTGCCGAACATCAGCCGGATGTCGGTCAACGTGTACAGCCACTCCTCGACCTCGGCGTCGTCGAGGTCGAGGCGCAGCGCGGAGCCGGCCGAGCGTTCGCCGGAGGCGAGCATGTCGACGAGATGGGACAGCCGCCGGCTCTTCGCCGTTCGCAGGCCCGAGTCGGTCAGCCGGCGAAACTCCGCCGCCGCGCCCGCGTCGTCGCGGTAGGCGTCGGGCAGGATCCGGGCCAGGATCGGGTCCGCGGGGGGTTCGACCGGCTCGGCGAACGCACCTGTCAGTGCCGCGAGCGGGTCCTGCGGGTCGGCGGCCTCCGGCGATGAGCCGTCGCTCAAGCGCGCGATCAGTTCCTGCGCGAGCGCGGTGAGAAACCCGGTCTCATCGGCGTCCAGCTTGATCCGCACCTGCTGCCCGCGACGGCGGACCGACCCCACCCCGTCAGTCCTGGGCGATCGTGGCCCACAGGCCCGCGGCGTGCAGTCGCTCGACGTCGGACTCCATCTGCTCACGACTGCCCGACGACACCGTCGCCCGCCCCTTGTGATGAACGTCGAGCATCAGCTTCTGCGCCTTCTCGCGGCTGTAGCCGAACAGCCGCTGGAAGACCCAGGTCACGTAGCTCATCAGGTTGATCGGGTCGTTCCACACGATCGCGACCCACGGACGTTCCGGGTCGGTCGCTTCGTCGACGCCGGCCTGTTCGACCCGCTCGATGATCGGCGCGGTCACGACCCCATTGTCCCACTTCGGCCTGCGGACCGAAACCCCGCGCCATGTCACCCCGGACACACAAACGGTGCGCCAGTGGCGATCGGCCGCCGATATGTCGAGGATGTCCTCACCCTCGACCCGTTTGTGTGTCCGGGGTGACATTAGCGTGGAGCGGTGGACACGGGTACGCCGGCGCTGCTCACGGACCACTACGAGCTGACCATGGTCGAGGCGGCGCTGCGCAGCGGCGCCGCGGACCGCCGCTGCGTTTTCGAGGTGTTCGGCCGGTCGCTACCGGGACGCCGGCGTTACGGCGTGGTCGCCGGGCTCGGACGCCTGCTCGACACCCTCCCGCGGTTCACCTTCGACGCCGCCGCGCTCGCGTTCCTCGCACAGACCACCACTCTCGACCGGCCGACCCGCGAGTGGCTGGCGGCGTACCGCTTCACCGGGACTATCCACGCGTACGCCGAGGGGGAGGTCTACTTCCCCGGCTCGCCCGTGCTCACCGTCGAGGGCACGTTCGCCGAGTGCGTCGTGCTGGAGACGCTGATCCTGTCGATCCTCAACCACGACAGCGCGGTGGCGACCGCGGCGGCCCGGATGACCGCGGCGGCCGGCGACCGCCCATGCATCGAGATGGGGTCACGGCGTACCCACGAGGTGGCCGCGGTGGCGAGCGCGCGGGCGGCCTACATCGGCGGGTTCGCGGCGAGCTCCAACCTTGCCGCGGGTGCGCGCTGGGGGATCCCGACGATGGGCACCGCGGCGCACGCGTTCACCCTGGTGCACGACGACGAGCGCAGCGCGTTCGCGGCGCAGGTCGATGCGCTCGGTCCCGGCACGACCCTGCTGGTCGACACCTACGACGTCGAGCGCGGGATCCGGACCGCGGTCGAGGTCGCCGGCCCGGATCTCGGGGCGATCCGCCTGGACTCCGGCGATCTGCCGACGCAGGCCCGCAATGCTCGGACGCTGCTCGACGAGCTCGGCGCGACGAAGACCCGGATCGTGGTCACCAGCGATCTCGACGAGTTCGCGATCGCCGGGCTCGCGTCCGCGCCGGTCGATGCCTACGGCGTGGGCACCTCGCTCGTCACCGGCAGCGGCGAGCCGACCGCCGGTTTTGTCTACAAGCTCGCCGAGTACGCCGAACCCGGTGGCTCCCCGGTGCCGGTGGCGAAGCGCTCGGTGGGCAAGGTGTCCTTCGGCGGCCGCAAGATCGGCGTCCGCCGCTACGACGGCAACGGGGTCGCCCGCGCGGAGGTGCTCGGCGTCGACGGGCCGCCGGCTCCCGCGGTCGCACCCGACCGCGTGCTGCAGAGCACGGTGTTTTCGGCCGGATCGGTCGTCGGCAATCATGGGCTGGAAGCCGCGCGAACCCGATGCCGCGACTCGATCGGCGAGTTGCCCCTGGCGGCGATGAAGCTGTCCGCGGGCGATCCGGCGATCCCCACCCACTACGAGGGAGGCACGAGCGTGCAGGAAGACGCTGGCCGATGAAGGCCTTGGTCGTTGTCGACGTGCAGAACGACTTCTGCGAGGGCGGGTCGCTCGCGGTCGCGGGCGGCGCCGACGTCGCGGGCAGGATCAGCGACCTGCTCGCCTCGGCCGACTACGACGCGGTGGTCGCCACCCGGGACGCGCATCGCGACCCCGACGGCCACTTCTCCGCGACCCCCGACTACGTCGACAGCTGGCCGCCGCACTGCGTGATCGGCACGGACGGGTCGCAGTTCCACCCCAACCTCGACACCCAGCGGGTCGAGGCGGTGTTCGACAAGGGCGAGTACGCCGCGGCGTACAGCGGCTTCGAAGGCGCCACGTCGGACGGCCGCACGCTGGCCGACTGGCTGCGCGCCCGCGACGTCGACGCGGTGGACGTGGTCGGGATCGCGACCGACTACTGCGTGCGCGCGACCGCGCTTGACGCCGCTCGCGAGGGGTTCGCGACGACCGTGCTGCTCGACCTGACCGCCGGCGTCGCCCCGGAGTCGGTCGCGACCGCGCTCGAGGAGATGAGCGCCGCCGGTGTCACGCTCCTCGGTGCGCCCCGACCATGAACCAGACCACCTTGCCGGTCCCGGACGGCTCGACCCCCCAGTCGCTCGCGAGCTCGTCCACGAGGGTCAGCCCGCGCCCCGAGCGGGAGGCGCGCGTGACCGCCCGCGGCCCGGGCAGGACCGAGCTGCCGTCGACGACCTCCACCCGGGCGACCCCGCGGCGGTAACGCCGGACCCGGACGACCAAGTCGGTGCGGGCGTGCAGCACCGCGTTGGTGACCAACTCGCTCACGACCAGCGCCGCATCGTCGTCCGGATCGGACACCCCGAGCCTCGCGAGCCGCTCGACGACGAACCGGCGGGCCTGGCCGACGCTCGCGGGGAGCGGGGGCAGCGTCACCTCATCCGGCACGCGGTGAATCGTACGGCGGTGCCCGCCCCGGATCGGGTGCGCCACGTCGGTGTCGGGCCGAGCAGTCAGCCCGGGACAATTCCCCAGTTGCCGGTCCAGGAGGCGCCGGGGGCCACCGTGACGAGCGCCTCACCGGACGCAAGCGCGTTCGGCGGGGCCGACATCGGCTCGACCGCGAGCCCCTGCCGGCGTCGCGCCGGATCGGCCAGCGTGTCGCCGGTGAACACCTCCAGATAGAGATAGGCCTCGTCCACCCAGAGCTCCACCGACCGCGCACCGTCCGCGCTCGCAAGCACGACCGTGCACCGACCGTCCGCGGTCCGGGTCAGCCCGGTGAACGCGTGGTCGATCGCCTGGGCGCCGACCGCACGAGGGGTGCGGAAGTCGAACTCGGTCCCGGCGACCGGCCGGCTCCCGGTGGGGATCGACCGCGCGTCGGTCACGAGCACGGTGTCCGCGGGCAGCGTGAGCACTGCCTCGTCGATCCGCGGACCCGCGAGGGTGAGGTAGGGATGGAACCCGGCCGCTACCGGCGCGGCGGTGCCGCTGACGTTGGTGATCTCGGTCCGGACGCCGAGACCCCGGCCGTCGAGCGCCCAGGTGGTGCGGACGGCCAACGTCCACGGGTACCCGGGTTGCGGGAACGACCGGCAGGCGAGCGTCACGGCGGAGGTGGAGCGCTCCACTACCGACCACGGCATCCAGCGGACCAGGCCGTGGATCGCGTTGCGCTGTTCCGGCTCGGTCAGGGCGAGCTGGCGGGTCACCCCGTCCCAGGTCCACGAACCGTCCCGCACCCGGTTCGGCCAGGGCACGAGCGTCTGGCCGCGGCCGCCGTCACACTGCGCGTCCTCGGCGTACCCGTCGACGACGTCACGATCACCAACGGTGTAGGTCCGCAACCCACCGCCGACCTCGACCACGACCGCCCGATGCTCGCCGCGGGTGATCGCGAACTGCTCGCCGGTCGGCGCGGCCCCGGTCACGGCGTCAGTTCATCGTCGGGTCGAGGGGGCAGGTCGACACCACCGACAGCGGCCACGCCTGGCGGCGGAGCACGGCCGACCAGAGCCGGTCGGGCAGCGCGTCGAAGGCGTCCATCGGCCGCGAGTCGACGACGTACCAGGCGCCGTCCGCGATCTCGCCCTCGAGCTGCCCGGCCGACCACCCCGCATAGCCGGCGAAGACCCGCAGCTCGCGCACCGTGGTGGCGAGCACGTCCGGGTCGACGTCGAGGTCGACGGTCACGACCGGCGGCAGTAGCGGCTTCCAGCCGAGCCGCTCGGCTTCCTCCGCCAGCCCGGTGAACCGCCCGGCCTCCGGGGCGAGGACGCCAAGCGCGATCGCGGCGGTCGGATCGACCGGTCCGCCGGCGAACAGGACCGCGGGCCGGCTGGCCAGCTCCGCGACCGGCGGCACGACGTCGAGCAGCGAGGCGTCACCCGGCCGGTTGATGACGACGCCGAGCGCGCCCGCCGAGCTGTGTTCGAGCACGCTGATGACGGTCCGGCGGAAGGTCGGCTCGCGCAGCGTGGGCGTGGCGACGAGGAGCTTGCCCTTCAGCGGCTCGTCGGTCACAGCCAAACGGTATATCCGACGCCGAGCCATCCGCTCAAGGCGCTTAGGGGGCCGCTAACGGCCTGGTGCGCGCGGCTCGGCGCTCCCCTGCGCGGGCGGCGGGCTAGCTGCCGACGGTGACGGTCGCCGAGCGGGTGACCTTCTGGCCGTAGGTGTCGGTGATCGTGAGCGTGACGGAGTACGTCCCGGCGTGCGCGAAGGTGTGCGACGGCGTCGCGCCGGAAGTCGAGGCGCTGCCGTCGCCCCACGTCCACTGGTACGCCGTGATCGCGCCGCCGGGGTAGGGATCGGTGGCGTTCTGCGCGGCGAACGCCGCCTCGACCCCCGCGGTTACGGACGTCGGCGCCGAGAGGGTGACGGTCGGCAGCACGGCCTTGAAGCCGGCCAGCGTCTTCGGCGTCCCGACCCCGGACGGCCCGTCGTACCCGGTCGCCGCCTCGCACTGGGTCGCGTCGGCCACGACCGCGCCGTGCTTGGTGTAGCCGCAGTCCAGCTTGCCGAGGGAGTGCCCGGCGGCGTTGACGAACCCGTTGGGGTTGCCGGACGGGTTGGCCTGGAACCGCTTCGGGTCGCCGGTGTAGTGGATCTGGATGTCCGACACGCAACTCGGGTCGGTCTCGCAGAAGCCGTTACCGCCGAGGGTGACGTCATAGAAGTCGCCGGGGTTGGCGGCGGCGTGCGCGTAGAGCGACATCGCCGGGTACTTGACCCCGCCCGGCCCGCCGGCGAGGGCGAACATCGCGGCCACGAGCGGCGATGACAGCGACGTCCCGCCGGCGGTGACCCAGCCGACCGGGCAGGCCCTGCCGCACTTGTCGCTGGCGTAGATGTCCAGGCCGGTCGAGGGGTCCGCATCCGCGGACACGTCACTGGCCGAGCGCAACGCCTGCGAACCATGCACGCAGCCGGTGTCCGCGTAGTTCGCGATGTTCGACTGCCAGCCGCCGGCGAGGTACTGCGTGCTGCACCCGCCACCGGACGCGCCCAGCGGCACGCGGTACTTCGCGCCGTACCGGTCGTAGAGGCCGTTGGTGTTCCACACGATCTCGTCCGTGCGCGCAGCGCTTCTGTCCAGCAGGAGCGACGTCCCGCCGACCGCGATGACGTCGGGCAAGGTCGCGGGGAGATTGGCCGCGTTGGCGGATCGCCCCTTGTCCGCGAAGTCGTTCACCACGTCCCAGCTGTCCCAGCCGTCGTCGCCCGAGGAGGCGATCACGGCAACGCCGGGGTGGTGGTAGGCCTGGTAGTAGGTCTCGAGCCGCCCGGTCGTCCAGGAGGAGTTTTCCGGTCCGCCGTAGGAGTTGCTGATCTCGTCGGCGCCGAGCTTCGCCGCGGCCTTCACCCCGGCGATGAAGTTGGTGTCGCTGGAGCTCTTCGTCTCGACGAGCACGATCTTGCACTTGTGGCACAACCCGCGGACCGCCTCCACATCGAGGCTCTCCTCACCGGACCAGCCGGTCCGGTCGTTGCGCGGGAGCCCCTTCGGGCTGCCCTTCTGCGAGACCACCCGGAACGACCCCGTGAACTCGTGCAGGCCGTAGTGCGCATCGAAGTGCTTGAGGTCGTGGACGATCTTGGGGTCGTTGTAGGCGTCGACGACCGCGACGGTTTGACCCTTCCCGCCGTCGGCGTTCACGTGGTACGCCGATGCGAGGTCGTGCGGGGTGTAGCCGCCGCTCGGGCCGAGGGTGAGCCCGGCGGGCACGCGGTAGGCGTGCGCCCCCGGGGTGCCTTTCGCGACGGTACGACGGCGGACCATGAGGCAGGAGAAGTGCCCGGGCGTGGCGGCCCGGCACTGACGGTGAAGGACGGCGTACCTGACCGCCGCTCGGCTCGCCGAGGGGGCCCGGCCCGCTGTGGCGTGCGCCGCGCTCGCGACCGCGATCCCGCTCGAGGCGATCAGGCCGGCTCCGGCGCCGAGGACGAGCAAACCCCGGACGGCGGTCCGGGGAACTCGGGACAGTTCCCCGCGTTTCACGTCAGATCTCTCCACGACTTTTTCTTGGGCGGCTGCCGGTGGGCGAGGACACGTGTCTGAGTGCTACCGACGCCGGCAGCCGGTCGTGGTCGGGCGATCCCGCCTGGCTCGAGCACCCCACCCGTGCAGCCCCTGCGAACCCGGGCAAACAAGGCTCGCGCGTCAAGTCCGATTCTAGCGTGCCGATAACTCTCCCAGGGCCATTCGAGCGATGGGTGCTGGGGAGGAGACGTGGCGACGCACACGGGGCCAGAGTCAACGAGCGTTGCCCCGATGATGCTGCACACCGACGATGACCTCGTCGTGGTCACGACCCCCGATGGGCTCTGCCTGGACATCTCGGCGAGCGTCACGCGGGTCATCGGCCTGACCGTCGACCAGGCGATCGGACGGATGGTCAGCGACCTCGTCGACGCCGAGGACGCTCCGACCGTCCGCGCCGTGTTCGACCGGCTGGAAACTAGCGGTCGGGTCCGCAGCACGATCCGGCTTCGGCACCGCGACGGGCGCCTGGTGTGGCTGGACGTCGCCGGGCAGATGATCGAGAAAGACCGTCATCGTTACCAGACCCCCGCCTGCCTGATCATCGCCCGTGACGTCACCGACGACATCCAGGCGACCGAGCACCTCGCCGCTTCCGAGCAACGCTGGCGGCTCGCCTTCGAGCACTCCCCCATCGGCGCCGCCCTCGTCACGACGAGCGGCGACATCGCGCTCGCCAACGCCTCGCTCGGGGTCATGCTCGACCACCGACCCGAGAGCCTGGCGATGATGTCGCTCGCCGACATCACCTTCGCCGACGACCTCCTGCGTGACGCCGACAAGATGCACGCGCTGCTCAACGGCCAGCGCGACAGCTACACGGTCGAGAAGCGCTTCGTGACCTCGGGCGGCCGGACGCTGTGGGGGGAGCTGACCGCGGCCGCGGTCCGCGACCTGCACGGCGAGGTCCGCGAGGTGATCGTGCAGGTGCAGGACATCACCCAGCGCCGCGACGCCGAGCTCGAGCTCGCCAACCGGGCGTTGCACGACCCGCTGACCGGGCTGGCCAACCGGTTCCTCGTCCAGCAGTGGCTGACCGGTGCGCTTCAGGAGCACCTCGGCAGCGACATCGGCGTTCTGTACTGCGACCTCGACCGCTTCAAGCTGGTCAACGACAGCCTCGGGCACAACGCCGGTGACGACGTCATCGTCGAGGCGGCCGCCAGGTTGCGCGCGGTCGTGCGTCCGGAGGACCTCGTCGGGCGGGTCGGGGG
This sequence comes from Mycobacteriales bacterium, assembly GCA_035501255.1. Lineage (GTDB taxonomy): Bacteria > Actinomycetota > Actinomycetes > JAFAQI01 > JAFAQI01 > JAFAZI01. The sequence continues at coordinate 35,460 of DATJWM010000158.1, forward strand.
CGACGAGTTCGTCGTCGTCTGCGAGCGCCTTGCCGAGCCGGAGGACCTCATGCGCCTCGCGACCCGGCTGGCCTCCGCGATGGACGAGCCGATGGTCGTCGAAGGGCATCTGCACACCGTCACGATCAGCATCGGTGCCGCGATCGGACGTACGCCGGACAGCGCCGAGGACGTCCTGATGCGTGCCGACATGGCGCTGCTGCGGGCCAAGCGCCTGGGCCGGGCGCGAGTCGAGCGCTTCGACCCGGAGGTCGACCGGATCGCCACCCGCGAGGATCTCCAGCTCGAGGACGAGTTGCGCGCCTCGGTTCAGGCCGGCCAGCTCCAGGCGTTCTACCAGCCGATCCTCACCCTCGCCGACCGCCGGGTGGTGGGTCACGAGGCGCTGCTGCGCTGGAACCACTCGGTCCACGGGCTGCTGATGCCGGAGGACTTCCTCGACATCGCCGAGACCAGCGGGCTGATCCGGACGCTGGGCTGGTGGATGCTCGAACGCGCGTGCCTCGACGCCCGGCTCGGGCTGACCGGCTCCGAGGACGGCCAGGGGTGGATCGCCGTCAACGCCTCGCCGGTTCAGCTCACCCGCACCGACGTGTACCAGATCGTCGCGAAGTCACTGGAGCGCAGCGAGCTCGCCCCCGAGCGCCTGCACATCGAGATCACCGAGACCGCCCTGATCCAGGCGAGCGGCACCCTGCTCAAGGACCTCAACGCGCTGCGCAAGCTCGGCGTCGGCATCGTCCTCGACGATTTCGGCACCGGGTTCTCCTCGCTCAGCCTGCTGCGCGACTTCCCGGTCAGCATGGTGAAGATCGACCGAAGTTTCGTCACCCCTCTGCTCGAGGACGCGGGCGCGCTGGCGATCGTGCGCTCCGTGCTCGGCATGTGCCGTGACCTCGGCGTACCGGTGGTCGCCGAAGGCGTCGAGAACGAGGGCCAGGCGGACCTGCTCGCCGAGCTGGGCTGTAGTCACGTCCAGGGCTACCTGTTCGGGCGACCCGAAGGCTTGACCGCCGGCAACGCAATCACCGCGCCCGAAGGACGGCTGACGTGACCGAGTTCGGGCGACGCAGCGAGTTCGCCACCACCGAGGTCATCCGGCCGGCGGCCGTGCTGATGGAGCGGGAGGCGCGCGACATCCTTGCCGGTCTCGCCGCGGACGACGTACGCGACGGTGGGCACTGGCTGACCTCGCCGGGTGTCTGGCAGCGCTACGACCGGCCGTGGCCGGAGGGGTCGCGCGAGCCAGGACCGGCGCTGCACCTCGGCACGATCCGCTCCATCTACGACAGCCCGCAGCGCTACTCGGTGACGATCTTCCGGGCGTCGATCACGCAGGAAGGCGTGACGCAGGGGTGGACGGTCGACTCGCTGTGCAACGACGCGCTCAAGCACTCCGACCTGACCCTCGCGGACTGCCCGCGGGCGAACCTGATCCCACCGCCGGAACCGTTCCGGCCGTTCCGGTCGAACGTCATCACGTTCTGACCCGACCGGGCGCAACCGCGCGGTTCAGGAGCCGCTCGACTCCGCCACGTCGAGGGACGCCGCCACCTCCGGCTCGGGACTGTCCCCGCCGCCTTCGCGCAGCAGCTCCCGCCAGGCGTCGACGTCATAGGTCGCCGGGGCCGTGCTCGACATGAACTCGTGCAGCGTCTTGGCGAACCTCGCCGGATCATCGCGATGCGGGAAGTGTCCGCAGTCGGCGAAGATCTCCAGCCGGCTGCCCGGCATCGCCTCGTGCGCGATCGTCGCGTGCCGGACCGGGATCACCGGGTCGTGCGCGCCCCACATGATCATCGTCGGCAAGCCGGCGGCGAGGTAGCAGCGGTCGAGCATGGTCACGACCTGGCCGCGGATGTCCACGCCGGCGCGCAGGGTGCGAAGGAAGGCACTGCGCGAGCGGGCGGAGGACAGCGCGTCGTACCGCTCGACGATGTACGGCGTGTCATCGCCGAGGGACACGACCGGCACCTTGCGCAGTAACGGCGTAGTTGTGCGCACCGCCCACCGCACCGGCCCGGCGGTCGCGAACGGCAAGGTCACCTCCGCGAGCGGGCCCGCAGCCACCCGCAGGATCGGATGCACCTCGCGACCGACGCCGCCGGTCGAGACCACGACCAGGCGCTCGCAGCGCTCGGGGAACTGGTAGGCGAACTGCATCGCGACGCCGCCGCCGAGTGAGTGGCCGACGATCGTCGCGGAGTCGATGTCGAGAACGGCGAGCAGGTCGCGCATGCCGCAGGCGTAGGCGCTGATCGCGTAGTCGGCGCGCGGCTTGTCCGACTGGCCGTGACCGAGCAGGTCGGGCGCGATGACGGTGTATTTCGAGGCGAGCAGCGAGATGACCCGATCCCAGGTCGCCGACGTGTCCCCGATCCCGTGCAGCAGCAGCAGCGGAGGCCCGGATCCGGCAATCCGGAACGCCCGCCGGTAACCGTGGATGCGGCGATACTGCACGCCCACGTCAACGGGCGCCGCAACGACGTGCATGATCACCTCCGGCGCTCACCCTCACACGGCAGTGTGTCGCATGGGTTTCGGCACGCCGTCAGGCCATCCCGACGTAGCCGGGCCGGCCGGCGTCGTCCCACTGCTGCCAGAACGTCGTGAACTCCTCGCCGAGGAACGGGTCGTCGCCGCGCAACGCGATGCTCGCCCGGCGTACCGTCCAGTCCCACGGTGCGAGCTCGACCGCACGGTCGAGGTGAGCTTTCGCGGCCTCGGTCTCGCCACGGTTGTGCAGCCAGGCTCCGAGCCGCCGCTCCGCCTGGGCGAGCTGCTCGTCGGGAGTGCGGGTGTCGACGCTTCCGCCGGTCTCCGGCAGCTCGCCGTCGTTGACCCAGCGGCGCAGCGCCTCGTGATGGACCGCGGCGTCGATCTTGGTGAAGTCGCGGAACTGGTCGTCGCCCGGCGAGATCGTCGGGGGCTTGACGATCCGGCCCGCCTCGTCGATCCAGACCGTGCTGGGCACGTTGGTGATCGCGTACCGCTCGGCGACCACGTGGGCGCTGTCGACGACGACCGGGTACGACGGGTCGGCGGCCTCCACCCACGGGCGGGCGTCGTCGGCCGAGTTGTCCAGCGCGACCGAGTAGACCGACAGCCCGGCCGGCGCGAGCTCGTCCTGAAGGTCGCGCCACGCCCCGAGCTCGTACCGGCAGCCGCACCACGACGCCCACGTCACCAGCACCCGCTTGCGGCCGGCAAGGTCGGAGAGGGCGTGCAGGTTCCCGTCGACGTCCGGCAGCTCGACGTCGGGCGCCTGCGTGCCCACTTCGAGCGCGGCCGCGGACGTTGCGGCGGCGAGCGCGAGCACCTCGCGCTCGGCGTCGACGGCGTAGTGGTGGCCGAGCGTGCTCGCCCACGCGGCGAGGTCGATCGCGGCGTCGGAGGTCGCGACGACGCGGCCGAGGAGCGGCACGCAGACCTCGCCGCGGCACAGCCCCTCGGGCTTGAGCGCCCAGCCGGTTGCCGCGGTGAGGTCGGCCGCGTCGACCGCGGTCAGGGATCCGGCGAGTCGATACTCGCCGCCGTCAACATCGATCAGCGTGACGCTCATGCTGCCACCGTAGGCGACTTGTCAGAAGCTCACCCGGCCCTGGGCGGCTCAGCTTCTGACACTCGCCCGCTTCCGCCTGGGGCAGACTGTGGCCATGGGTCGCGTGACGGTACGCCGGCAGGTCTCCCGAATCACCGTTGGCCGGCCGACCACGGTCGTGCCCGACACGCTGATCGCGGAGGAGCCGCTCGAGCTGCGAATCAGCGGGCGAGCGATCGCGGTGACCATGCGCACGCCGGGTGACGATATGGACCTGCTCGCGGGCTTTCTCGTCAGCGAAGGCGTCATCCGGACCCGCGACGACCTCGCAGCGATGCGCTACTGCGCCGGCGCCGACGCAGACGGACACAACACTTATAACGTCCTCGACGCGGAACTGGCGGGTCATGTCGCCGAACCCGCGTCCTCGCTCCAGCGCTCGCTCGTGACGACCAGCGCGTGCGGGCTGTGCGGCAAGACCGCGATCGAGCAGGTCGAGGTCGCACTCCCCTACGACCTCACCGACGATCGGGTGGTCATCGACGCCGAATGGCTGTGTTCCCTGCCCGCGGCGCTGCGCGCCGGCCAGCAGCTGTTCGAGCGCACGGGCGGCCTGCACGCGGCGGCACTGTTCGACGCCGTGACCCGCGAACGGCTCGTCGTCCGCGAGGATGTCGGTCGCCACAACGCGGTCGACAAGGTGATCGGCTGGGCACTGCGCGCGGGCCGGTTGCCCGCCCACCGCGCGGTACTCGCGGTCTCCGGCCGCGCCTCCTTCGAGCTGACCCAAAAGGCCGCGGTCGCCGGAATCCCCGCGCTGGCCGCGATCTCGGCGCCTTCTGCCCTCGCCGCAGACCTCGCCGAGCGAGTGGGCCTGACCCTGGTCGGCTTCCTGCGCGGGACGTCGATGGTCGTCTACGCCGGCGCCGCGCGGATCGCGGCGAGCACCCCGGCACCCGACCCACCGCCCGCCCTCGCCGGCGCCCCGCACCCGACGCCGTCCGGCCGAGGTCGCTGAGTGCCCCGTCGGCGGCGCCCGCCGGTCGACGACGTCACCGACGCCGACCTGGAGGTGCACGCCCCGAAGTCGTGGGCCGCCGGCGTCCCCGGCGTGATCCGCGCGTTGCGGCACGCCGACCGCGAGATGGGCGTGTGGCGCAGCCTGAGAACCCTGCGCGAGCTCAACCAGAAGGACGGCGTCGACTGCATGTCCTGCGCCTGGCCGGATCCGACCGACCGCAAGGCGGTGGAGTTCTGCGAGAACGGCGCGAAGGCGGTCGCGTGGGAGGCCGAGCGGCTCACCGTCGCCCGCGAGTTCTTCGCGACGCACTCGATCGATGATCTGGCGGCCCGCAGCGAGTACTGGCTCGGACGCCAGGGGCGCCTCGTCGAGCCGGTCTACAAGCCGGCCGGCGCCGACCACTACGAGCCGATCGGCTGGGACGCCGCCTTCGGGGTCATCGCCCGCCACCTGCGCGCCCTGGACAGCCCCGACGAGGCGACCTTCTACACCTCCGGGCGGACCAGCAACGAGGCGGCGTACGTCTACCAGTTGTTCGTTCGCGCGTTCGGGACGAACAACCTGCCCGACTGCTCGAACATGTGCCACGAGAGCACGAGCGTCGCGCTCGCGGAGACGATCGGGATCGGCAAGGCCAGCGTCAGCTACGAGGACTTCACCAAGGCCGATCTGATCGTGATCATGGGGCAGAACCCCGGCACCAACCATCCCCGGATGCTCACCGCGCTCGAAGAGGCCAAGCGCGGTGGTACGTCGGTGATCGCGGTCAATCCGATGCCCGAAGCCGGCCTGCTCCGGTTCAAGAACCCGCAACGTCCATCCGGCGTCATCGGTCGGGGGACACCGATCGCCGACCTGTTCCTCCAGCTGCGCCTGGGTGGCGACATGGCCTTGCTCCAGGCGGTGAGCAAGCGGCTGATCGCCGCAGACGACGCGGCGCCGGGCACGGTGCTCGACCGAGCGTTCCTCGCCGAGCACACCGCGGGGTACGACGCGTTCCGCGCCCACCTCGACGGCCTCTCCGAGGAGGAGGTGCGCGCGGCGACCGGGCTGACCGACGAGCAGATCGAGGAGTTCGCGCAGCGCTATCTCGCCGCCGACCGGGTGATCGTCTGCTGGGCGATGGGCCTGACCCAGCACAAGCACGCGGTCGCGACGATCCGCGAGATCGTCAACCTGCTGTTGTTGCGCGGCAACATCGGCAAGCCGGGAGCGGGCGCGTGCCCGATCCGCGGTCATAGCAACGTCCAGGGCGACCGCACGATGGGGATCTGGGAGCGACCGCGGTCGGCGTTCATCGACGCGCTCGAGCAGGAGTTCGGGATCGCGTTCCCGCGGGAGCACGGTGCCGACACCGTCGAGTCGGTCCGCCGGATGCGCGACGGCCGGGTCAAGGTATTCGTCGCGGTCGGTGGCAACTTTGCCGCCGCGGTCTCCGACACCGTGGCGACCGAGCAGGCGTTTCGGCGTACCCGGCTCACGGTCCAGGTGTCGACGAAGCTGAACCACTCGCACGCCGTGACCGGCGAGGAGGCGCTGATCCTGCCGACGCTCGGACGCACCGAGGTCGACCGGCAGGCGAGCGGCGAGCAGTTCGTCTCGGTCGAGGACACCGTGTGCCGGGTACACGCCTCGCGCGGCAACCTCGCACCGGCTTCCGCCGACCTGCTCTCGGAGGTCGCGATCGTCACCCGGCTGGCCCGCGCAGTGCTGGGAGACGAGCATCCGATCCCGTGGGGGCAGTTCGAGGCCGACTACGACACGATCCGGGATCGGATCGCCCGCACCGTCGGCGGATGCGAGGACTACAACGCCCGGATCCGCAACGAGGACGGCTTCGTCCTGCCGCACGGACCACGGGACGAGCGACGCTGGCCGACCGCGAGCGGCAAGGCCGAGATCACGGTCAACACCCTCGACTGGCCACGCTGCCCACCGGATCGCCTGTTGCTCCAGACGCTGCGCTCGCACGACCAGTTCAACACCACGATCTACGGGCTGAACGACCACTACCGCGGCATCCGCAAAGGCCGCCGGGTCGTGTTCGTCAACCCCGAGGACCTCGCGGCGCTCGGCTTCGCCGACGGCGACATCGTCGACCTGCACTCCGAGTGGCGCGACGGGGTCGACCGGGTCGCCGAGCACTTCCGGGTGGTGAGCTTCCCGACCGCGCGCGGCTGCGCGGCGGCGTACTTCCCGGAGGCCAACCCGGTCGTGCCGCTGGACAGCCAGGCCGAGCGCAGCGGCACCCCGACCTCGAAGGCGATCGTGCTGCGACTCGAACCCGCCCGCTCACACGCCGGGCCGCCGGCATGACCGACACCTACGACGGCATCGTGCTCGCCGGCGGGCGGGCCCGGCGGATGGGCGGGGTCAGCAAAGGGGCACTCGAGGTGGGTGGCCGGCGCTTGTTCGACATCGCCGTGGCGGCCCTTGCCGGTGCCCGGGTGACGATCGCGGTCGGCACGCCGCTTGCGGCGGAGGACGCTGCGTCTGCCGCAGGCTCGCTGCGCTGGACCCGCGAGGATCCGCCCGGCGGGGGGCCGGTGGCCGCGCTCGCCGCCGGGCTGGCACTCGCCTCCGCCGCCCGGGTGATCGTCCTCGCCGGCGACCTTCCGTTCGTGACGCCGGCCGTCGTCGCGCTGCTGACGGCATCCGACCCGGACGCGGTCGCGACGATCGCGGTCGACGGTGACGGTCGGGACCAGCCGATGCTCGGGTGCTACTCCACCGCCGCGCTACGCGGCGCACTACCGATCGATCCCGCGGGCCAGTCGATGCGGTCGGTACTGCGTGAGCTCACCACCATCGGTCCGGTCACGCGGGTCGCGATCCTCGGCACCCCGCCCCCGACGCTCGACTGCGACACCGAAGCCGACCTGCGGACCGCCCGCAGCTACGACCGTAGGAAGGAGCCGGTGTGACGCTCGAGGAGTGGCTCACCGCCGTCCGCGCGGAACTGGGGATCGACCCGGTCGACGCGAGCGCCGTGCTCGACCTCGCCCGCGATGTCGCGCACGCCGTCGCCCGGCCGGCCGCGCCGCTGACCTGTCTGCTGGTCGGGCTGGCCGCACCGACGGCCGCCGACCTGCCCGGGGTCATCGACCTGGTGCGCGGTCTGCTTCCGCCCGAGCCGGCGGTCGGCTGATCATCCGGGCGCTCTACCCATAGGGGCAAGGACGCTGATCGCCGACGGCTGCGGCGAATCGAGGGTCAGGTCCGAGGCGATCGCCCGGCTGGTGCGGGCCTGAAACCTACGACGCGACGGGGTGCTCGGCGAGTGCCAGCCCGACCCGGATCACGGGCGGGTCGGTCAAGGTGTTGTGCACGGTGCAATGGGACGCGACCGCAAGGAACGGCTCGCGGCGCTCCGGCGGAAGATGGATCGGTGGGGTGATCGTGATTTCGATGTCGGCGACCCGCGCCGGTCGCTCGCCCATCCGGTAGCGGACATCGACCGCCAACCCTTCGGGGTCGACACCGTGGCGCGCACAGTAGCGACGGCCGTAGAACGCAACGCAACCCGCGAGGCCGGCGATGAACAGCTCGGTGGGGGTCGGGGCGCTGTCCTCGCCGCCGTCGGCGGCCGGCTGGTCCACGGTCAGGACGTGGCCGCGTACGCCAATCTCGAATCGGTCACCACCGAGATGGCGCACGTGCACGCCACGGTCGGTGGACTCGTCGGTCGTCATCGGGGAGCTCCTCGTGGTCGGGATCGCCGTACCGGGCGATCGGTGGTTGTCCTCAGTGGTCGAAACGAACGGTGGGCAGCAGGCGCCCGAGCCAGGCCGGCCGGTGCCAGGCGGCGCGTCCGGCGAGGCGAAGGAACACCGGGAGCATGATCAACCGGATGCACAGCGCGTCGATGAAGACGGCGACGGCAAGGATGATGCCCATCTCCTTCGGCGCCAGTGGGCCGGAGAGCGCGAAGGTCATGAACACCGCAACCATGACCCCGGCCGCCGCGAGCACGACCCGACCCGACGTCCGAAGGGCGACCCTCATGGCCTCGTGCGGATCGGCCGTCACGTCGTAGTGCTCTCGGGCGGCGGAAAGCAGGAACAACGTGTAGTCCATCGCGACACCGATCAGCATCGCGCCGAAGAACAGTGGCGCCCACGCGTCGACGAACCCCTGCGGCTGGAAGTGCAGCAACCCCGACAGATGCCCGTCCTGGAAGATCCACTTCGCTACGCCGAACGCCGCAGCGATCGAGGCGAAGGTGATTCCCACGCTGAGGAACGCCAAGAGCGGCGACCCGAGTGCGATCAGCAGCAAGAGAAAGCCGAGAGCGAAAAGCAGCCCGAACACGAGCGGGGTCCGCGCAGACAGCGCCTTCTCCAGGTCGTGATTCTCCGCGGCCGCCCCGCCGACCAGCGACCCGCCAGGCAGCTCGGTTCGCAGCCGATCGATCGTCGCGCCGGTCGCGGGCGCGGAGGCGTCGGTCGTGGGAACGACCTGCATCAGCGTCCAGCCGGCCGCGGACTGCGCGCCCGGCATGACGGTCGCCACCCCGGAATCCGCGGCGAGCACCTGCTCGGCCCGGCTCGTCTCGGCGGTCGGCACGAGCACCGACAGCGTGCCCGGCGCGCCCGGTCCGAAGGCCTTGACCACCTCGGTGTAGCCGATCCGGGCGGACTGGCTGGACGGGATGATCGTGATGCTCGGCATCCCGGTTCGCAGCGCGGTCACCGGCCAGGCCAGGACGCCGATCACGATCACAACGCCTGCCGCGGCGATCCACGGGCGCCGGTGCAACCACCCGCCCCAGGAGTGCATGACCCGCTCGAGACCGGCGATCTCCTCCGGGTGCCGCAGGCGCTTGGCCCGCCCCGGCGGCCGGATCCGACCGGCGTCGATGCGCGGTCCCAATGCGCCGAGCACGGCGGGCAGCAGCGTCAGCGTGGCCGCCAGCACGGCGACGACGGCGAGCATGATGCCCAGGGCCATGCTGCGAAACGCCGGGCTGGGGACCAGCAACACGACCGAGAGCGACACAAGCACAGTGATCCCGCTGAAGGCCACGGCCTTGCCCGCCGTACCCATCGTCTCGGCCACCGCCGCCACGGTCGCCGCGCGACGGTCCGGGAGGTCGGCGCGCGAGCGCAGCGCCGAACGGAATCGAACGACGAGGAAAAGCGCGTAGTCGATGCCGAGCGCGAGCGCAAACATCATCGCGAAGTTCAGGGCCCAGATGCTCACCGGCGCGATCCGGGTCGCGATCACCAACGCTCCGGCGGCGCTCAGCAGGCCGGCCAGCGTCAGCATCAGCGGCAGCCCCGCAGCGACCAGGCTCCCGAAGGCGAGGACCAGCACGATCAGCGTGACCGGCCAGGACAGCATCTCCGAGCGCATCATCGCGGCGTGGTTGACCGCGTTGAACTCCGACCACAACGCGCTCGACCCGGTGACCTGCACCGACACGGTCGGAGTCGCCAGCGCGCGCAACCCGCTCTGGAGGTCACCGACCGCACGGACCATCGCGTTGGGATCGGCCGCCGCTCCGGCTTGGATGACCCCGGTCCGACCGTCCGCCGAGAGGCTGACGCCCCGTTGCGGGGGGACCACCGTGGCGATGCGTGAGTCGGACCGCAACAGCGCGCTCGCGCGGGCGATCACCTGACGAGCCTGCGGGTCGTCGGCGATGGCCGCGTTGCGGTCGACGACCACCACCTGAATCGCGGTCGACCCCAGACCCGCGAAGTCGCGCGCGATGATCTGCCGCGCGGCCACGGACTGGCTGGCGCTGTCCTGCCAACCGGCGCCGGCCAGCGCGGAGTCCACCTTGACCGCGAACGCGCCGAACCCGACGACGATGAGCAGCCAGATGCCGAGCACCGCGCGGACGTGTCCTGCGGACCACACCCCGATCCGGGCCAGCGCGCCGCGGGGAGCGGTCGGTGCCGGGTGGTCGAGCCCGGTCGAGGACTCGCGGGTGGTGGTGGTCACGTCGCCTCCGAAGGTCGCTACCGGCGGGCGGACTATACCCACCGGGGTATCAGGATCACTGTAGCGCATATACCACTGGGGGTATAGTGGGTGAATCGAACAAACGCAGATCAGGGAGCGGACGTGGTAGCTATCCCGAGCGAGGACCTTCAGGGGGTCGTGAAACGACTCAGCCGGGCGCAAGGTCAGATCGGCGGGGTCATCCGCATGATCGAGGAGGGTCGCGACTGCGAGGACATCGTCACGCAACTCGCCGCCGCGAGCCGGGCACTCGACCGGGCCGGCGTCGCCGTCATCGCGACCGGCTTGCGCCAGTGCCTCGTCGAGAGCAACGGTGCCGAGACCCTGGACACCACCAAGATGGAGCGACTGTTCCTCTCGCTGGCCTGACCGCGCCCCGACGCGGCGACCTCGGCTCTCCGGTCAGCTGGTGAGACCCGGACGGGCGTCCCCGCGGGTGTCCAACCAGCGGACCCACCGGTCGAACCACGCGTCGCATGTAAGGCCCTGGCGGCTCATTCCACGAACAACGGGGGTGCGTCCTGCCGAACCTGCGCGTCCGGAGCCTGGCCTCGACCATGCCGGACAGGAAGGCGTCTGGAAGCACGACGTGAAACTCCTCGTCGTCCGCCGGGGTCGGGACGATGCGGTACTTCAGCACGTACGCCGCGATGCCGCGCCTCGCGCCGGTCACCACCGCCCGACCTTGACTCCGCGTCGCCCTAGGTGCGCAGGTCGCGGCGCCGAAGTGCGGTGAGGAACATCAACAGGACACCGGCCGCGATCAGGCTGGCCGCGATCTTCAACGCCGCGGACAACGGGAAGCCGGTGAACGGCAACGTCGGTCCGCTCGGGTTCCTCGGATGGCTGGTCGGGTTCTTCGGATGACCCGTACTTATCGGCGTGGGTTGCACTCGAACCACGGCATGGGCCGGGGCCGACCGCACCGTCCCGGTCCCCATCACGGTCCCGGTCGCGGTCGCGGTGTTGGCCACCTGACCGGCCGTCACGTCCGCCTTCGTCACGGTGTGAGACGCGACCGCGCAGTGGGTTGACTCGCCGGGAGCAAGTCGGGTCTTCGCGCACGTCACCGTGCCGCCGGAAGGATCGGACACCGCGAGGTGGGTGATCGTCGTCGCACCAAGGTTGGTCGCGACCAGCGTCCAGTCGATCCGGTCTCCGTGATCGATAACCCCGTCGCCGTTGACGTCGACCGGGTGTGCCGTCTTGACCAGGCCGAGCTTGCTCAAGGCGATGGAAACGACCTGCACGGTCGACGGCGGCGACGTGATCGGGTTATCGGCCGGATCCTGGCCCGACGCGGTCGCGGTGTTGGAGATCGACCCGCTGTCGATATCGGCCTGCGTGACGGTGTAGGTCGCGGTGCACGTGACCTCCGCACCCGGCAGCAGTGAAGCGGCGCCCGCGGGGCAGGTGATGGTCGGGGTCGCACCCGTCCCGGTGAAGTCGGTCTCGTCGACGTCGATGCCGTTGATCGTCACGTTGCCGGTGTTCGTCACCACGAACGAGTAGGTCACGACCGTGCCCGCCTTGGACACGGTTGCCGGGGACGCCGACTTGACCAGGCTCAGGTCGGGGTTGGCGTGCTGCGGGACGGTGACGCTGGACGGCGGAGACACGACCGAACCGGGAGCGCCACCGCCGGGCGGCGTACCGGTGGCGGTTGCGCTGTTCGACAGATCGCCGGCATCGACGTCGGCCTGGGTCACGGTGTAGGTCGCCGTGCAGGTCACCTGGGCAGCGGGAGCCAGCGAGGCCGCGCCGGGCGGGCAGGTGACCGACGAGAGCGTGCCGGAACCGCTGAACGCGCCCTCGTCCACGTCGACGTTCGTGAGGGTGACGTTGCCGGTGTTCGTCACGACGTAGGAGTAGGTGATGACGTCGCCCGCGTGCAAACCGCTGCCGCCGGAGGACGACGCCGACTTCACGATCGTCAGCGACGGCGACGCCGTCGTGGTGAACGACGCGCTCGACGGCGGCGAGTCCACCTGCGTGCCCGCGGGATCGGTTCCGGACCCGACGGCAGTGTTGTCGATCGAGCCGGCGTCGACATCGGCCTGCGTCACCGTGTACGTCGCGGTGCACTGCACGCTTGCCCCTGGGAGCAGGCTCGCGGCACCCGGCGGGCAAACGACCGTCGGAGACGTGCCGGTCCCCGTGAAGGCCTGCTCGCTCGCCGTCACATCGGTGATCGTGACGTTGCCGGTGTTGGTGATCAGGAACGAGTAGGTCACGGTCTGCCCGGCGGCAGTCACCGAGGACGGCGACACCGTCTTGCTCAGCGTCAGCTCAGGATCCGGCGCCGTCGTCGGCGTACTCGTCGAGGACGATGGCGAGCTGACGGTCGTCGAACCGGTGCCCTCGACGATCCCTCCGGCAGTCGCGCTGTTGTCGACCGACCCGGCGGTGACGTCCGCGGCAGTGACGGTGTACGTCGCGGTGCAGGTGACGTGGTCGCCAGGCGCGAGCGCGGACGCTCCGGCGGGACAGGTCACGGTCCCGACCTTGGGATCGGTGATCGCGACGTCGTCGATCGTGATCTGGCCCGAGTTGGTCACCGTAAACGAGTAGGTGATCGTGTCACCGGCGTCGACGAGGCCGTCACCGTTGACGTCGTCCGGTGTCCCGGCGGTCTTGTTCAAGGTGAGCGAGACCGGCTTCGCGGTGTTGGTGATCGTGCACGCCACGAGATCACCCGCGCCGACGGAGATCGTCTGGGACGCGCCGGCGTCTCCGCTGGGTAACGAGGCGTCGGCCGCTCCGTTGCGCGTGCAGCTCCACGAGCCGTCGAAGTTACCCAACGTGCCCGAGGTCGCGGTCTCGGCGAAGGTGAAGTTCTCGGTCGAGGAGTTGGTGATGATGCCGACCACGCCGGTTGACGCCGACGTAGCGCCCGAGGTGTTGTCCGCACCGATCACGGTGTTCGAGCTGTTGGTGATACTCACCCCGAAGTTGTCGCCGGAAAAGCCGTTGACGACCGTCTTGGTGAGCTCGACCCCGGCGACGAGAACGCCGAAGCCGAACGCCTGAAGCCCGGTGCCGTGCATCGTCTGGGTGAACGTCGTCGGAGCGGTGGACGCGAGAATCGCCGCTCCGGTCTTCGCCCCGCCGACCGCAGCCGAGCCGGCGCAGCCGACCGTGGAGGTGCCGACCCCGGTGAAGCCGCCACTACAGGCGTTGCCGAGCGGCTCGAGGGACATCAACGTGCCGGGGGCGGAGGTCCAGCCGATCGTCTCGCCGGTGTCGGTCGACTCGGCGTCCGCCCCGACGAGGGAGTAGTCGGTGACCGTGTTGCCGCCCGGATCCTTGAGCGTGATGTTGCTCTCGGTCGCGGTCGTCGTACCGCTCGCGGTCTGGTAGAGCGCCGGCTTGCCGGACACGCCGGTGTAGCCGAGGTGCCCGAGGAACGCGGCCGAGTAGGTCGGGAGCGCGACCGCTTTGACCGCACTGCCCGTGACGTTGAGCGTGAAGGTGAGGGTGTAGCCGGAGAGCAGATCGATGGTCATCGCCTGACCGGCGGCTGACGTGGCCTGCGCGGCGTCGTAGCTGGACATGTCGAACCAGCACAGGGTCTGGGCGTACGTGCCGGAACCGGGGTCGGCGAAGCTGCACGACGCGGGTGCCGCGGATGCCGACGGGGTGCTTCCGGCGGCCGCGCCGAGCAAGGCGGCACCGGCGAGCACCGTCGCGGCGATGACGGACCGCCCTTGCAGCCCCCGCGCGGTCCACAAGCGGCTTCCCAACCCAGAGTCCGTCCGTCAGGGGGAAGTCCGGCCAAATCTGTCGCCCGGGAGACTACCTCCCCGTCTCGAGCAGGACCACCGCCCGTTCTCGCCTCAGCCGGAGGCGGCCGCCCGAGCGAGGACGAGCATCCGCTCCTCGATGGTGGCCGGGACCGGCTCGACCGTGGCGCTGATCCCGGCGGCGTGCAGGATCCGGTCGAGCTCGGCGGGATCGGTGTCGGCGACCCGGACCGCGCGCCCGTCGAGGATGACCGGCGCACCGGCCGCGTTGAGGGCCGCGAAGGTGCTCGCCCAGTCCTGCGAGCGAACCGCAAGCGCGGTCGTGTCGGCGATGATGTCCGCCTCGCTGCCCTCGCCGACGAGCGCGCCGTTGGACATGAGGAGCAGACGATCACACTCCTGCGCCTCCTGCATGTAGTGCGTGGTGACCAGCACCCCGGCACCCCGCTCGGACTCCTCCCGGATCGTGTCCCACAGCGACGCCCGGGACAGGGCGTCCACGCCGGACGTCGGTTCGTCGAGCAGAAGGACCTCCGGCTGATGGGACAGCGCCGCGACGAACGCGGCCTGCCGCTGGGCGCCCAGCGGCATCTGACCCACGAGCACGTCCGAGTAGCGAGCAATGCGCTCGGGAATCTCGGCCATCCGCGATCCGTAGGTCGCGGCGATGAACTCGAGGTTCTCCTTGACGGTGAGGTCGCGATAGAGGCCGAGGTTCTGCGGCACGTAGCCGAGCCGGCGGCGATGATCGCGATCGGGAGCGCCCCCGAGGACCTCGACCCGCCCGGCGCTGGTCGCCAGGAGCCCGAGCAACATCCGGATGAGGGTGGTCTTGCCGGCACCGTTCGCGCCGAGCAACCCGACGACCTCACCGGGCGCGACCGTCATCGACACGTCGTCGACGGCGGTGAACGATCCGAACCTCCGGGTCACCGATTCCGCCCGGACCACTGCGGTCGCCGTCATAGCGTCGCCTCGGTGGAAGCCCGGCGGGCTAGCGACAGCGCGATCACGATGTCCTCGAGGTCGGCGTCGACTCGCGCAAGGTGCGCGGGAGGGTCACCGTCGGGCCAGTACTCGTGGCGTTGCCGTCCACGTCGCCACGACCAGGCCCGTCGGACCGGCTCGTCGGAGGAGGTGATCGCACCGGGAAACTCTCGGCGTACCTCGTCGTACGGTCCCTGGACCAGCACCCGACCGCCATCAAGGACGACGAGATGCGCGGCGCGCTCCGCCTCGTCGAGGTACGTCGTCGACATGATCACCGCCGTGCCGTCGGCCGCCGCCTCGGAGATCATCCGCCACAGGTCGATTCTGCTGACCGGGTCGACCCCGGTGCTCGGCTCGTCAAGGACGAGCAGTGCGGGCGAACCGACCATCGCCATGCAGAAGCCGAGCTTGCGGCGCATGCCGCCGGAGAGCTGGGAGGCCAGGCGATCAGCGGCCTTGGTCAGATCCGCCCCGGCGAGCAGACGATCCCGCCGGGAGTGAAGGTCCGCACCGGTCAGACCGAACACGCCGCCGGCGAAGTCAAGGTTCTGGTTGACCGTCAAGGCCGCCCAACTGCCCGACGCCGCCGGTAGGAAGCCGATGTCAGCCTTCCCGGGCGCCATGACCGCGCCGTGGTCCGGGCGGACCTCGCGCACGAGCGCGCGCAGCAACGTCGTCTTGCCCGCTCCGTCACCACCGACGACAGCCACGACCGTGCCTGGCGTGACCTCGACGGTGACGTCATCGAGCGCTCGGGTGTCACCGAAGGAGACGGTGAGGGCGCGAACCCCGAAGGTCATTGGCCACCGCCGGAGGTGGTCGCGGTCGCGGCAGCCGCTCCCTCGGTCGACCCTGTGCCGGACGGCTCACGACGGGACTTTCCCGGCGCGAGGTCACGGCGGAACCGCAAGGTCGCGCCGGTGAACACGACGGTGGCCATGACGGCCAAGATGACGTAGGCGTACCACATCGACGCGATCGAGGCGCCGCGCAGCATGATCCCCTGGGAGATGATCGTGAAGTAGGTGAGCGGCAGCAGATAGCCGATCCAGCGAACGCCGGCCGCCATCGCATCGAGCGGGAAGATCATCCCGGACAGCAGGATCTGCGGCATCAACACGAAGAATGCGGTCTGGATGGCTTGTCCCGCCGTCTGCGAGATCGTCGAGATGAACACGCCGATCCCGAGCACCACGAACAAGAACAGGGCGCCGCCGAGCGCGAAGGCAAAGACGTTGCCGTTGAACGGCACCCCGAACAGGACGATCCCGAGGATCGTGACGACGATCATGTCCAGGGCGGCGAGCATGAAGTACGGCGTGATCTTGCCCAGGATCACCGTGCTCGGTTTGATCGGCATGACCGCGAGCTGCTCGAGGGTGCCGGACTCGCGCTCACGGACCAAACCGATGCTGGTGATGATCGTGCCGATGAAGGTGAGGATCAGGCCGATGATGGCGGGCACCATGACCCACGACGTCTTCAGGTCGGGGTTATAGAGAACGCTGACCGTGACCTGGTCCCCCGCCTTGTTCAGGACGCTCACCGACGATTGGGCCGCGAACAGGTTGGAGCCGTCGATCAGCGCCTGCGGCGGATTGGTGCCGGTCACGATGGCGACGTCGACCTTGTTGTCCTGCAACAACTTCTTCGCATCCGCCTTGGTATCCGTCGGCTCGACCTTGGTGACATGGAAGTAGGCCGGGAGTTGCTGGGCGACCTGCTCGGCCTGCGGACCGACGACCGCCGTGTCCACCGAGTCGACGTAGAAGTTCGCGGCGTACCCGAAGATGACCAGCAGCAGCAGCGGAAGCGCGACCAACATCGCCACGGTCCGGCGATCCCGGATGAGCTCGCGGAACTCCTTCACGATCATCGCGCGCATCCGAGTTCTCCTTTGATGCGAATCGATCTCTCACGAGGGTCGGCGGACCGATCTCTGACGAGGTCGGCGGACCGGCGTCGGGCGCCAACCGTCACTTAACCATCGATCATTGCGAGAGGCGCTCGTCCGGCGACGGGCCACGTGCCGGTGTGCCCCCGGTTGCGGCGCCCACTCCGCCGGGTCAACCTAGTCAGCGTGACCCACCACGCGGTCCGACCAGCCGGCCTGAGAACGAGGTACGACCTCGTTGCCGCGGGCGCGGCGGCGCTTCTCGCCACGATCAGCGGGTGCCACTCGACCAGCAAAGTCGCCGGCACCGCAGGGGCGGCAGCGGCCGTCGTACGGGCCAACGGGTCCTGCGACGGCCAGGCGCTTGAGCTCACCGCGGGCGACCGGTCGACGCCCCTGCGCCGCGGGATGTCGCTGCGGGTGCGGGTCGGGGACGTGATCGCCGTACGCACCGCCAGCGGATGCCCGCCGTCGGCGGGGGTGATCGTCCAGCACCCGAACGGCGTGCTGCGGCAGCACCGGTACCTCACGGTGGTGGCCCTCCGGCCGGGACAGTCCGCGCTGACCGTCCTCGCCCTCCCTTGCCCCGAGTCGGACTGCCTCGGCGGGGTCGTCCCCTATGTGTCCGTGCCGGTCGTCGTGACACCCCGCTGGTCCCTCAGCGTCACCCCAGACACACAAACGGTGCGGGTGTGGCGCCGTACGGCCGATTCGGGCCGAATCGAGGCCACCCGCGTCACGGTTGTGTGTCGGGGGTGACGCCGTGCGCCGGCCACGCGAACTGGACTGCGGCTGAGGTCCACGACGCGCTGGAGGCCGAAGGAGCGAGTTGGGCGCCGCGGTGCACAAGACCCCGAAGGGAATGGCCGCGACAATCTCCGTGCCCGGCGCAGGGGACGGTTCGAGCTCGTAACCCGGGTCTCCAACGCATGAGCAGGTCGCGTGGGTGGCAGCATGAATCTGGTGGATGCGGAATTCGAGGTGGCTGCTGCCCCGTACCACCGCGAGCTGCTAGTGCACTGCTACCGGATGCTCGGCTCGCCGCATGACGCTGAGGATCTGCTGCAGGAAACCCTCTTGCGGGCGTGGCGAGCGGCCGACTCCTTCGACCCCGACCGGGCAACGCTGCGGACATGGTTGTACCGGATCGCGACCAACGCGTGCCTGAACGCGCTCGCGGCCAGGAGGTCGAGGCCGTTACCGTCAGGGATCGGTGCGCAATTCCACGATCCAGACGCCGCGTTCAAGCCCGGCCTCGAGGTGCCGTGGCTCGTGCCGCTACCGGCGGACCCGGCGGCCGACGCCGTCGAGAGGAGCCGCCTCCGGCTCGCGCTAGTCGCCGCTCTCCAGCTCTTGCCAGCCCGGCAGCGGGCAGTGCTGATCCTGCGCGAGGCGCTCGACCTTCCCGCCGCCGAGGTCGCCAGCTCACTCGGCATGACGACCGCCGCCGTCAACAGCGCGCTGCAACGAGCCCGGGCCAAGCTCGCCGAAGCACAGGTCGATCCCGAAGGTCAGGTCGAGCCGTCGGTGAGACAACGAGCAGTCGTCGACCGTTACGTCGCGGCGTTCGAAAGCGCCGACGTACCGGCCCTGACGGCATTGCTGGCTGAAGCGGTCATCCTCGAGATGCCGCCGATGTGGAACTGGTACGCCGGCCGCGACCATTACGCCCGCTTCATGCACCGCGTCTACCGGACCCGGGGAACAGACTGGCACTGCGTCCCGCTATGGGCCAACGGCGAGGCCGGCTTCGCAGCCTACGCAGGCGGGCTACTCCACACCGTCCAGCTCCTCACCGTCTCGGACGGCCAGGTGCACCGGACGACCGTCTATCAGGATCCCACCGTGTTCGCCCTGTTCGATCTGGCCCCGACCATCGCGATGAATCCGGAGCGCTCAACCGGTATGTCCTCCTGAGACCAGCGACCGCGCTGGTCCAGCAGCCGGCGGAGGTCGACATGGGCAAGGTCATCGTCATTCAGTTCATCACCCTCGACGGGGTCGTGGAAGACCCCGACGGGCGAGGCGGCACGGAGTTCGGCGGGTGGGCTTTCCGGTTCGGTCCCGAGGCGATCGCCGGCGACAAATTCCGGCTCGGCCCGATCCTCGAAACCGGCGCGTTGCTGTTTGGTCACCGGACCTGGGAGCACTTCTCACGGCTCTGGCCATCGCGCACGGACCCGTTCTCGACCGCCATGAACAAAATCGAAAAGTACGTCGTCAGCCACGCGGCGCCAGACCTGTCGACCTGGCCCCCCTCGACCCTGCTGAGTGGCGACCTGGTCGACGCCGTCAGACATCTCGCACGAGAGCGCGATCTTGTCATCATCGGCAGCCACAGCGTCGTGCGGGAACTCACGGCAGCCGAGGCCGTCGACGAATACCGACTGCTGACCTTCCCCACGGTCGTCGGGCAAGGCATACAACTGTTCACGAACCCTGCCAAGCTCCGGCTCATCTCGGTCGAGATGGTCGGGCAAGCCAGCCTGACGATCTACTCCGCCCGTTGATCCACGCCGGCCGACGGATCGCTGCCACGAGCCGGCCTCAGAACGAAACCGGTCCAGACGCCCCCGACGTCCATGGGGTTGGTATTTGAGGGCGGAAGTGGAGGTGCCGGGAATCGAACCCGGGTCCTTCGGCGGGTCATCAAGGCTTCTCCGGGCGCAGCCTGCTGCAGGTTTCTCGGCCCCA